>JALWYV010000015.1 GCA_027003075.1 Caldifarciminota bacterium
CCCCTATTCTCAGGGTGTAAGGCCCTGGGGTAGGGGCTTTTTTCAATCCTTGAGTTGTCTTGATCAGTGTAAATCCATCAATTCTAATCCTTCATTGCCCGGACCGCGAAAGTACTGTAATTTTCCATGCTGGAATTTCACTTTCAACACCCCCCGTTCGTTCGTCATGAAGCAGTATTCGGGACGATAGTAAACGTACGCTCGTTCCACCTCTGGATGGTTCCCAAGGGTAAGCATCTGATTTATGGCGTCGGCCTCCCCCTTTTCAAGGTTGTACGTTATCATAACCTCATTTATACGGTTACTATCGTATATCGGGCATATCTGGAAATCTATTCCCCTATCCAGAAGGACCTTCTCCAGAAACAGGATAAAAGTTTCCCTCCTGTGATATCGCCTTCTGACGTTAAAGAACTCCCTATGTACGGTTTTCGGTATCCATATCCACCTCGCTTTCGTAAAAAGTACCAGATCCGTTATGACTCTCCGCGAATCCTCCCTACCCATCATGCGGAAGAAGCTGAACAGATATACGAGGACATCGTTATCCAGAAGGAGGACACGTCCGCTCACTCCTGGGATGCAGCGTATATGGCCATGAGGGCCAGAAGGATGACGATCACCATCGTAAGGACGAGGGCAAGGTTTTCGTTCTCCTTCCTGTTGCGTATCCGGGATATTTCACCGTAGAGTTTGTTGACGAGGTCGTTCATATCTCCAGACCTGTAGGTTATGACGTTAGCGTTATGTACGGGGAAGAATACCCCCTCCGGGACTATGGCGTAGAGGGGTTTGCCGCTGGAACGGGCGAACTCAACTTCCCTTAAAGTGTCCTCGTCCAACGGGACATTCGGATCCGTCATTATGAATATGACGGCTTCGGACCTTCGGAGCTTCTGAAATACCAGGTTCTCGTTCCTCCCCGGATACTTGGGAACGGGATACACCTCCGGTTTCTCCACGTCCATACCCACTTTCAGGGCTATATCTGCCGCTAACAGGTCATCACGTGGGTACACTATGGAAATCACCACCGTTATTCTACAGGGGAACCCTTCTATTAACCCGCCTCAATCACCCACTCCCTTATTACGACGCCAAGGGTGTCGTCCAGGACAAGCGGCCTCTCCCTGCACATGTATGCGAAGGGATCTGGAGACAGATGCCTCGCCCTTACGAACCTCTCGTAAACCTTTCTGGGCTTTAACTCCACCTCAACCGGAAGGCCGTTTCTATCCAGTACTATGAAGTTGATACCCTTCTCCTCTTCGTACAGTATCTCCCGACTCCCATCCCGCATAACTCTGGCAACCTGAACCCGGTAGTACACGCACCTTTTCCTGGTGTACCTTGAAGTGAGAGGCTCGTCCAGAGGGACTATACTGTAGGATTTTCTCTTTCTGAGCAGAAAAAGGACGAGAGATATAAGCAGAGCCATCCCTACACCGACACCTACCCAGATCATGGACGCTATTATAAGGAAGGTAATTCAAGGATCTGTCCGATGTACCTCATAGCCTCTCTGAGAACCTCTTCGGGGGGCTTCGTACCGTCCAGGACCTTTATCCGCTTCTTTGCCCTTCTGGCGAGGGCGAGGTAACCGTACCTTACCCTCTCAAAGAAGGACCTGTCCAGACTCTCGTAGTGATCCAGCTTTCCCTTTTCTGCCAGCCTTCTGAGGGCGACGTCCACGGGGACGTCCACCAACAGCGTCAACCTGGGCTTTATACCGAGGGTGGCCACCTTGTTGAATCGGGCGACCGTGTAGTACTCTATCCCCTTGCCGAATACCTGATACGCGAAAGTGGAGTCGGAGTACCTGTCGCACAGGATAACCTTACCGTTCTGAAGCGCCGGTATTATCTTCCGTTTCGTATGATCGTACCTTGCGGCCATGAGGGTAAAGAGCTCGGCCATAGGTTCCCGGTCAACCTTCTTAGCAAGGGCTTCCCTCAGGAGGGTGGCGAACGGGGTACCTCCCGGCTCGTGGGTCACGATCAGTTTATCTTCGGGTAGATACCTGCTCAGGACGTTGTAAACGTTCTTTAAAAGCGTACTCTTTCCACTTCCGTCTATTCCCTCAAACGTTATGAACTTTCCCCAACGGGCCACTTAGAGGGCGAGCACTCCGATTAACACGAGGGCGCCAAGAAGGAGCCATACGGCGTAGGTGCGCACGTTACCCGTCTGCAGCTTCCGGAAGAAAGCCCCGAAACCGTAAGATATCCACGCCAGAGCGTTAACCGTGCCGTCCACCAGTACCCTGTCCACACCCACGAACAGGATCCAGCGGGATATACCGTAAAGGGGCTTGACTATGAGGGCGTCGTATATCTCATCCACCCAGTAGCGGTTGTACAGGACGACGTAAATTGGCCTGAATATGCGTGCCATAAGGACGGGCACGGAGGGCCAGAAGAGTACGTACATCAGGTAGGCAAGGGCTATACCAATCACTCCAGCGGTGAGGCCGGCTATCATGGGGAAGGAGGAATGTTCCCCGTGGGCCGCATGCTCCGGAAGGACGAAGGTACCGTGGAGCATTTTAGCCCAGAGGCTGTTTTCACCGCCTATTCCCACGAAACCGGCAACCAGAGCACCCACGGCCAGTATTCCCATAGGTATGAGCATTATCGGGGGGCTTTCGTGGGCGTGCTCGTAGAGGTGCTGATCCCTCGGCTTCCCGAGGAACACCATAAAGAACATCCTGAAGGTATAGAAGGCCGTCATGAGGGCGGTAACCACAAGCAACCAGAAGATAAGCGGATTCTTTTCAACGGCCACGAGTATCTCATCTTTGGAGAAGAACCCGGAGAAGGGAGGAATGGCGGCGAGGGCCAGACCACCTATGAGCATGAAGAGACCCGTCCATGGGAGTTTTTTCCACAGACCACCCATTCTCTGAATATCCAGAACGTCGTGCATGGCGTGCATCACGGATCCGGCCGTCAGGAACAGGAGGGCCTTGAAGAAGGCGTGTGTGTAGAGGTGGAAAACGGCGGCAGCGTACCCCAGCATACCTGCGGCGGCGAACATATATCCCAGCTGAGAGATGGTGGAGAATGCCAGAATCCTCTTGAGGTCGTTGTTTACCAGAGCCATCGTGGCGGCGAAGAAGGCGGTAAGCGCTCCGATAAGGGCCACGAGGAGAGGAGCCGAGAGGCCAAAGAGGACGGGTACGTCCACCACGGAAGAGTAGATGGCCGATGCGCGGGCCACGAGATATACACCCGCCGTTACCATCGTTGCGGCGTGTATGAGGGCTGAAACCGGAGTGGGGCCTTCCATGGCGTCGGGCAACCACACGTAGAGGGGAATCTGGGCCGACTTACCCGTAGCTGCCACGAAGAAGAGGACACCTGCGGTGGCTATGAGGAGAGCCATAACCTCCTTATTCTGAAGTACGGCGTTGAAGACCTCCTCGTACTTGAGGGAACCGAAAAGGGTGAATATCAGGAACATACCGAGGAGGAAGCCGGCGTCCCCTATACGGTTGACCACGAAAGCCTTCATACCCGCCTGACGCGGGGCATCGTTGAAGTACCAGAAACCTATCAGCAGGTAGGAGGCCAGACCTACACCCTCCCACCCCACAAAGGTCATAAGGAAGTTGTTTCCAAGGACGAGGAGCAACATAAAGAAAACGAACATGTTGAGGTAGGCAAAGTACCTCCAGTAGCCCTTATCGTGTGCCATATAGCCTATGGAGTACAGGTGGATCCACAGAGAGACGAACGTGACCACGAAGAGCATTACGCCGGTCAGGGGATCTATAAGGTACCCAACGGGAATGTGGAGGTTACCCACGGAGACCCACGTGTATATGTCCTTACTGACGTGTAGATGATTGAAGAGTGCCTGATAGGCGAGGTACCCTCCACTCGTGGCGGATATGGCGAGCATGAGGGTGGCTATCCACCCCGGTAGTTTTCCAAGGTACCTCCCGAACAGTCCGTTAATAATGAAGCCAAGTAGTGGTGCTCCAACCGTTATATAAACCAGCAGGTCTATCGTGGTCATGGAGGATATTCTACGGGAGGATAAGGCGAAGTATGTACGGACGCAGGAGAATATCTAAGGCGTATCCGGATGGACAACCCTTTTCAGTCCGTAAACCGTCAGGTTTCTGCCCCTCGCAACGACCCTATCAACGTCCGGATGCCCCTCCCCCATTTTACACACCTCACGGTAGTATTCGGTGGGGCCAGCGGGATCGTCGTGATCACATACCACGTACTTAAACCCGTTTTTCCATGCGGCTTCCCGGAACTCGTCCATCTGGGATATTATGTAGTGGGATTTCCACGAAGGTGATCCGAGGGCAGGCAGGTACGCCCCTTCGCTCCCGTAGGATGTAAGGAACCAGCCTTTGCGGCCCAGAACCTTATGTATGGCTTTCCAGTCCTCCGGGTCCAGACCTGCCGAAACCTGACGGTAGGCAACGTAAGAAGAGACGGCAATGGGCAGAATCAACGTTGCCCATCTCACCTTCTTCCACAGGTAAAGAACACCGAAAGCGGCAGGTGGGAGGAGAAGCAGGACCATTCGGGACATGTAAAGGCTCTTTGGAGCGTTTATGGGGATATGGAGATAGGCAAAAACGAAGGATACCACCCCGGCAAAAACGGACAGGATCACACCCCATAGGGGAGCACGGCATAACCGTCTGTACCGGTAACCCAGGAGGGCCAGAAGGAAGAGGAAGAGGACAACGGCAGAAGACTTGGGGAAATTGGAAACCACAAAGACGTCCACTGCTCTGGTTTCCTCAGGGGACATGTGTGAAGCCCACTTAAAAATCAGGTAGTACTGGGGTATAAGAAGGACCATACTCAGGTAAGGTAAGAACTCTTTAAGGCGATGCCGGTGTACGGCCAGATATATGAGGAAGGGGACGGATACGGGGATGAAGTGCAACGAGAAGGCTCCCAACCAGTAGGGGAGAGCGCGCGAGGGTTTCTCTTTAAAGGCGAAGAGACCGAGAGAGAGGGCCGACAGGGTTGGAAATCCTCCCCAGTTCAGATAGTTTAGAGGATAATGGAACGTAAAGATGGAAAGGAGGGAGATCCAGGGATTTTTTATCCACCTGTAAATTCCCCAGAAGAGAACTCCCCAGAAGATGTAAACGGTGGATACGACGGCGTCTATCGGTTTGAGACCGGTCAGGTAGGACAAACCGGCGGCCGTGAAGTGGAAGCCGAGGTTGAAGGCACCAAAGCCGGGAACGCCGAACGGATAGTACTCCGGACCGTACCCGTTGTAATGGAGTATGGTGGCCGTTGAGTAGGTGTGCATTATGAAGTCCTTCTGATAGGGGTAAAGGGCGAAAGCGGCCATCATCCACCTGAGTAAGATGGCAAGGAAAAAGAGGGCAACGGGTAAAGGCAGGGTGACCTTCGGTCTGTTTTTAAAGATAACGTAAAGTAACCACAGGGTGCCAATACCGGAAAGTACGAGGACCACACCCCTGAAATGCCCGAAGGAAAACCAGCCCACGATGGACCAGACGGCGAGGGAGATCGCCACAGCCTCCCCGAAACCCCTCCGCATCCTGAGGGCTGCAAGGAGCATATCACCCACACCGTACAGGAAACCGGGAAGCAAAAGGAACAGAGGCATTCAGGCCCCCCAGTCTCTTGGAGCGATAAACTCGTTGTTTATGGTAACCTGACCCACCTTCGCGATGATAGGAGGTTTCCGCTTGAACTGGTTCCTCCTCAAAAGCGTGTACACCCTGTCAACCTTATCCCTGCCGTACCTGTCGTACAGCTGTTGAGGCCTTCGGTGAAGTTCCAGAAGTTCGTAAAGGATGGCATCGGCCTCGTGGTAAGAAAGACCCAGTTCCCCTTCGTCGGTCTGACCCGGCCAGAGGTCCGCCGTAGGTTTCTTCTTCACTATAACTTCCGGGACTCCCACGTACTCCGCCAGTTCCCACACCTGCGTTTTATAGAGGTCGCCGAGGGGGTTTATGGCGTGGGCGAGGTCCCCCCACAGGGTGCCGTAGCCGAGAAGCAATTCCGTTTTGTTGGACGTACCCACCACTAACGCCCCATGTTTGGCACTCAGGTCGTAGAGTATTATCATGCGGACGCGGGCAAGGACGTTCCCTATACGGTTCCTGTCCTCTATGCCGAGGGTGCGGATAAAGGGGTCGGCCATAGGGGTTATGTCTATTTCAAGGGGGGAGAGGCCGAGGGTGTCGGCCACGAGGCGGGCGTGGGCGACGGATTCGGGAGAGGAAAGTTTGTAGGGTAGAATGGCGGCTATTACGTTGTCCTTTCCGAGTGCCTCCACGGTGAGGTAGGCCACAAGGGACGAGTCAACACCTCCCGATAGGCCGATCACCGCCCTGTTAAAACCGAACTTTTTGAGCTCTTCACGTATAAAAAGTACGAGACTTCTACGCAAAAGACCCAGATCGCGAACTTTCACGAGTTCCTATTCTAAGGACGAGCCTCCTCCGTAGAATTCTCCGTCCTCTATGATACTCTACGGCAGGCCCGTCGGAAGGGCGTACTTTGACCGTTTAAAGGCACGGAGGGAGAAACTTCCCCGTGCACCACGCCTCGTGATAATCTCGGACGGCCATCCGGATTCGGAATATTACAGGCATTCACTACTCAAACTCGCCCGCAAGATGGAAGTGGAGATCGTGTCCAGCGTGGAGGAGGGGGACGGGGTCATACAGCTGGGAGAACCTCAGATACAGGACCTACCGCCCGAAAAGGACATAGAGGGCATATCGGAGTACCACATCGGGCGGATAGCGTACGACGACGCCCTTTACGTCCCCCCCACCCCCATGGCCGCCATCCTCCTCTTAGAGTACTATCGGGAGGAAATAGGGTGCGATCTCTCCGGAGCCGATGCCGTGATAGTTGGCAGGAGTGTACGGGTGGGCAGGCCTCTCGCTCTGATGCTCCTCAACAGGGACTCAACCGTCTCCGTCCTACACAGGAAGACGAAGAACGTCATAGAGTACACGCAAAGGGCGGATGTGGTTTTTCTCTCCGCAGGAGTAGGGGAACACTTTAGCAGGGAGTACTTCACGCCTGAGAGTATCGTTGTGGACATATCCACGGTCCATAAGGATGGCAAATGGGTGGGGGATGCCCGATTTGAGGAGTTGAAGGACTACGTTAAGGCTATAAGCCCGGTTCCGGGAGGGGTCGGTAAGATAACACCTCTCGTCCTCTTTGATAACCTGTTCAAGGCTGTTGAGATTAAGTACGGCCTGTACGACGGAGGAAAGGTAAAGGTTCCGTAAGGTGAGGAGACCTACCTCACCACCACCTTAAACACCTTACCCCTCGTTTTAACGAAGTACACACCGGCGGGCAAGGAAACCCTGCCCTTACCACTGAAAACGAGCCTGCCGCTGACGGAATACACCTCACCGTACTCCGGAACCTCCAACCCACCCCTCACAACCTTGATGACAACCTTTTCACCTCCCTTAACTA
>JALWYV010000016.1 GCA_027003075.1 Caldifarciminota bacterium
GGGTGAGGGTGAGGAGCAGGAGGGAGGGGGAGAGGATAGGCGGGAAGAGACTCAAAGACCTTTACGACTCCTACGGTATCCCCGGCGTACTCCGGGACGTACATCCGGTAGTGGAGAGGCACGGTAAGGTCATCTGGATACCGGGGATATACGGCAGTCCGGGATCCCTGCGTTTCGTGAAACTGTGTGATCAGAAACCCCACCTCTTTGACGTTTACGACTTCGTAGGTCTGAGGCTGCGCAACCCGTGATGCCCTTTCGTCCTTATATTCCCGCCTCTTGAGGTTGTTTGCGATAAAGGTAAAGGGGAAGTACGTCCCCGTCGTGGGTGAGGTGAAGAACGGGGTACTGATGGGAAAGGACCGGTTGGGAAGGCCGGTTAAGATGAAGGCGAAGGGGATCGTGGATTTCGGGCCACTGAAGGAGGGAACCGCCGTACCCGATCTCGCTGATGTGAACCTTGAAGAACTCTGGGAGGTGGGGGAGGAGTTGAGTCTGGGCGAGGCGAGCGAACTGTTATTCGGAAACGTTGACGCCACAAGTAAGGCGAGGGTATTCTTCTCTGCCCTCAGCTCACCCTACTTCAGGGTGGAAGGAGAAAGGTTGATCCCCAGAAGCGGGGAGGACGTACAGAGCATACTCAAAAGGGAGGAGGCCGCGAGGGAGGAGGAAACCCTTCGGGAGGAGGTGCGGAAGGTACTTAAAGGGGAATCCCTGTCGATCGTTGAAGCCCTGAGGGCGATGTACAGGGGGGATCGGGAGGATAAGCGCCTGAGCCGAATCGTGGCAGAGGATCCCGACTTCTGGAGGAAGTTCCTTAACGCCGGGCATATAACTCCTGAGGATATATCGGCTG
This sequence comes from Caldifarciminota bacterium, assembly GCA_027003075.1. Lineage (GTDB taxonomy): Bacteria > Hydrothermota > Hydrothermia > LBFQ01 > LBFQ01 > JAADCS01. Next base: position 857 of record JALWYV010000016.1, read on the forward strand.
AGGTGCGGGCGCTAATGCAGGAGAACACGGGGAATTTTTCGGGAAGGGAGTTTGAGTACGAGGATCTCAGGGATCTGCCAGCGTTTTCAATAGACGACGCCGAAACGGAGGATATAGACGACGCTATCTCCCTGAAGCCCATTGAAGGGGGGTACGAGATATTCGTTCACATAGCCCTGCCCTACGCCGTGGTAGAGCGGGGGAGCGAAGCCGACCTCCTGGCGAGGACGCGGGGGTCAACCCTCTACTTACCGGACGGCAAGTGGCACATGTACCCGTCGGACGCCGTAAGGAAGATGTCCCTGATGGAGGGGGAGGACCGTCCCGCTCTAACCCTGAGGGTAAAGATGGACCTATCGGGTGAGATTCTGGACTACTCCTTCCACCTTTCCCTTATCAGGAACAAATTGCGCCTGACCTACAGGAACGCTCACGAGATACTCTCACGGGAGGGAATATGGAAGGATCTGATGTACGTAAAGAACGTCCTCAGGGAGAGGCGGGTTAAGGCGGGAGGTCTGGCTTACGACCACCCCTTTCTGAAGGTGAAATATTCCGAAGGGGAGATAAGCGTTTCCCTCTTAGAACCGAACGATGCGACGGCTCTCGTGGGAGAACTCATGATACTCTACAACTTCCTTGCCGGAAAACGTCTTGCGGAGAGGGGACTTCTTGGAATATTCCGCATACAGGAGGAGCCCCCACCGGGTAAACAACCCCTGCCTTCGGATCCCCTTTACCTGCTCAAACTCAGGGCCCTGGGGAGACCCGTCCGTACATCCATTAAACCCGGACCCCACAGGGGCCTCGGGGTACCCTACTACATAAGGGCCACGTCCCCCATACGGCGGTACTCGGACGTACTGAACCAGCACCAGATCCTGGCCAGCCTGAAGGTTCTGCCTCCTCTATCCCCGGAGGTTCTGGAGAGGGACATGGGAACCGCCCTCGCCGGTGAACTTAAAAGACACAAGGCCCAGAACGAGCGGCGTACCCACATCCTCCTCCACTACATCAAACGAAAGGGACGGGTAGAGGGCGTCGTGTCGGGTAAGAGAAAGGTGTTCGTACCGGAGATCCTCATGGAGGTACAGGGTAGAGGGTTGCCAGGAGTAGGGACAAAAACGACGTTCCGAGTTGCCCGTACTCTGATGGGAGACGGGACGGCCATCCTTGAGCCGGAGTAGCTTGTATCTGTCCTAGTGTATTACCACCCGGCGCACCTCCTTCCCTTTCTTGATAAAGTAAACCCCACTCCTCTCCGGCACGGTACTGCCCACGTACCTGCCGTCGGCGGTGTATACGGCCACCTCATCGGAAACGTAGCCTTTACCATCCCTCTCGGCAACGGATACGCTGGAACTCACGACCACCTTTCTGGGGGCGCTCCAGTCTCCCCACCCTTTGGCCGTGTTGTACCCTCTCATCTGGATGTAGTAGGTGCCATCGGAAAGCGTCAGAGAATAAGGTAGAGACGTTATGTTGTTATCCACGACCGTCTCCGTACCCATATCGGCCACAGGGTGAACGTCGTCCACGAAGAAACCGTCGTCCGTGACGTAGGAGTCGCTCACGAAGCGGAAACGGAAGTAAACCCACTTTCCGACCCACGGGGAGAGATCGTAGGCCTTTCTGACCCATCCTCCGGAGTTCCCGGTGAACTTCTCCAGCTGGGTGAACTCCCTTCCGTTCAGGGAGATCTCAACGAAGGCGGCGTCGTAGTTCTCCTCTATACCGTACCACGTCCAGAAGGTAAGGCTGTCGCCGGGCTGTACGAGGTAGGGGTACTTCGTAGTCATGTGGTAGGCTACCCGGTTGTTGTACGTGGCTTTGAAGGAGTAGGAACCGCTGTGGGCGCGAGAGGAGGACCTGCTAAAGCCGTTGTAATCCCAGAGGGACATGGAAGTCTCGGCGCCGTCGGTTCCGACGTTGTAAGACGTGAAGTAGCGAAGGGCGTACTTAGTGGGGTTCATGTAGGGAGACTTAAGGCTCAGGGAGACGCTGAAGGTGTTGGGTACGGTATCGTCCACTATCAGTGAGTCAACTATCACCATGGGTTTGATGTTGTTGCGTACATCGGGGGCGTTCCTCAGGAGGGCGGCTATACCCTTCCAGTTCTCCCTGACTATCTGATCAAGTTCACTCTCCGGAGGCTGAAACTGCTCGCAGGCCTCAACCGTAAAGGCCAGCATGGGATAACCGCTCACGTATATGGAGTGTCCGTACTCCCAATCGTCCGAATCGGCCGTTGCCGTGTACCCTATGTCGGGGGCCTGAATGGCCGTATAGGGGTTGTTGTTCTCCGTGACCATCTGGGAGGCCATGCTGTCGGCTATGGCGTAGAGGTAAGCCTCGTCGGGAGCCGAGTTGGTGGTGTATCCCCACGGGTACAGGACGGCGCCCGTGTAGGTGTGGTAGTTAACGGCAGCCACTAAGTTGGGGTGGGCTTTTACAAAGTCCCTTATTGCGCTTATCTCGTTCTCGCTGAAGTCCGTGGGACCGCAGTAGACGTCGTCCGATGGGTTGTTGGTCGTACCTGCCGTAGGTGTACAGTGCTGTCCTTTAGGATCACCGTTGGCTGCCCCACCGTAGTTGCGGTTGTCGTCCACGCCGTACGTACCGAACTCCGGGAAGTACCTCCTGTTCTTGCGCCACATGGTGTTGCCGAGGTCGTGGGAGTAGTGGTAGCCATCGGGGTTGACCAGAGGGATGACGTAGATGTCAAGGTTGTTGACGAAGTTGGTTATCTGAGGGTCGGAACCGTACCCCCTGAGGAGGGTATCTATGGCGAACATGGTGATCTCAACCGTAGGCCACTCTCTTGAGTGATGGAGACCGGTAAGCAGTACACCCGGCTCCCCCTCGTCAATGTCGGGGTTGTCGGTTATACGGAGAACCATAACGGGACGTCCCTCGTAGGTGAAAGCGAGTGTGTCCAGCTTCGTTATGGAAGGGTAGGTCGTGGCGTAGTTCACGAGGTCAGTGAAGACCTGATCAGTTGAACGGTAAGACCCCATCACGGTGTAGTTCCACTCCCTCACGTCGGGTACCACTATCTCGGTCTTAAATCCGAGGGAACGTATCATCTCCATCTGGTTCGGGGTTACGAGGACGTCCGTCCAATCTCCCTTCGGGGAGAATCCTACGACGTCAACCGCCCTGAGGTACTGGCTATGTATCTCGTCGGGCGATGCGTACACCCGTACGATCGTGTTAGGCTCCTCAACGTAGAAGGCAAATAGCAGAAGCATGATAACCGTATTCTAACCCCGAAACGAGCGGTTGAGAGTGTAGCCCCTATTGGGACAACTGGAATCGTAAGCGGGTATAGAATACCCTCTATGGCCAAAGAGTACAGGTTGCTTCTGTCTTATACCGAAAGGGAAGACAGCCACACCATAGATGCCTACGAGTCCCTCGGCGGTTATCAGGGACTCCGTAAGGCCCTTGAGATGGACCCGGATGAGATTATAGATGAGGTTATGAAGTCCGGTCTTAAAGGCAGGGGTGGGGCCGCGTTCCCGACCGGTAAGAAGTGGTCCTTCATCCCGAAAGACCACCCCGGTCCGAAGTACGTCGTGGATAACGCCGACGAGGGCGAACCGGGGACATTTAAGGACAGGGAACTGCTCTATAGAGCGCCTCACCTCGTCCTTGAGGGCATGATAATAGCAGGCAGGGCCATAGGGGCGCGTGAGGGTTACATGTACCTCAGGTACGAGTACCTCTGGATATTCCCCAGAATAAAGCAGGCAATAAGGGAGGCCTACCAGAAGGGTTACCTCGGGAAGAACATCCTTGGGAGCGGATTTGACTTTGATATATACGTCTACCTCGGGGCGGGGGCGTACATAGCCGGGTACGCCGTATCCACGCTTGAGAGCCTTGAGGGTAAGAGGGCTCTCCCCCGTCTTAAGCCCCCGCGCACGAGTCAGGTAGGTCTATACGGCAAACCCACGGCAGTTAACAACGTTGAAACCCACGCCACCGTCCCCATAATCATATCTAAGGGGGCGGACTGGTACGCCCGGTTAGGCACCCCCGAGAGCAGGGGAACCCGTCTGTTCTCCATATCTGGAGCCGTGAAGAGACCGGGGGTATACGAGTTTGAACTCGGATCTCTCACCCTCCGGGAGTTCATCTATGAGGTCGCCGGCGTTGACGAGGGCACCGAACTCCTCGGCGTATTCCCCGGTGGTCTCTCCTCGGAGATCCTGACTCCCGACGAGCTGGACGTTCCCATGACCCACGAGGATCTGGCAAAACTGGGTAGCACCCTCGGAAGCGGGGCAATAATAGTTCTGGACAGGAGTCAGAAGGCCCTGAGTATCCTGCGCCGTTCAATAGAGTTCTTCTCGTACGAATCCTGTGGTAAGTGTACGCCCTGCAGGGACGGTACCAACTGGATGACCCGTATACTGGTGCAGGCCGAAAAGAGGGGATACGCCACGGCCGAGGATATAGCCCTCCTCAGGGAGATAACTCATATGATGAGGGGCAGGAGCTTCTGTCCTCTCGGCGACTCTGCCGAGTTCGTGGCCCGCACCTTCCTTGATAAGTACGGAGATGAACTTACCCGGAAACCTGTGGCAGCTTAAGAGTACGTACGACCGGTTTTCGGAGAGGGTTTTCTGGCCGGTCGGCACCGTTGAGGCCCACGGCCCCCTTCCGGTCGGGACGGATAACCTCTCGGCCGAATACATCGCATCAAAACTCGCCGGGGAGTACGGAGCCGATATAATCCCCCTTTTCCCCTTTGGTGTTAACAGGTCCCTCGTAAGGTATAAGGGGAACCTGAGCCTATCCCCCGAGACTTTCAAGGCGGTGGTTTACGACGTCGGTCTATCCCTCTGGCGCAACGGTGTTAAGGAGCTGGTGGTAATAAACGGACACGGAGGGAACACCTCCCACCTGAAGGAGGCCCTGCACAGGCTTCACCTTGATACGGGTATGAGGGTGGCCGCGATAGACTGGTGGGTACTTGTACCGACCCTCTCAAAGGAGGTATTCGGTGAGGTTCAGGGACATGCCGGTGTGGAGGAGTGGGCCTTCGTCGTCACCTCCTATCCGGAACTTTACGGGAGGGTAGACAGGGAAAAGGAATATCCCGCTTACCATCCGCGGGGTGGAGTTTCGGTCTACCCTGCTCCCCGGAGCATCCTCCTCTACGAAGAAGGGAGAACCAACAGGTACCAGTTCATCGAGGCTCAACTGAATAGGTACGTGGAAGGGGTTTTAAAGGTCGTAAAGGAAGTTCTGGACGAGATCTTTGGGGGGTGGCGGAGTAACGGAGAGGATTAGGTCGGTTTTTGAGCGGTCGTTTACAGGGTGTCGGGGTAAAGTTTCCGTATCGGCCCCGGAGTGATAGGAGAATACGTCTTCACAGCGTACCCTTTCCGTCTCGATACTCCGTTGTACCGCAGTACAATCTTCCGAAAATTTTCATGATATCGGTTCTTCCTTGGAGAACAATGACATCGCCTGAAAGCATTGGAGGGGTCGGATACGTCTAAGGCCATTACGCTCCCCTTATCCGTGCGGGAGCCGCAGGAGTGGATACGTCGTATATCGCAACGGCATTTCCTGAGGGGGCATAAAGTACACTTCCGGATACCTCCATCGCCGTACTTGAAGTTCCTGAAACCTGTTACGCCCTGAAAAAAGCGTACGAGGCCATCAGAAAGAAGGGAAAGGATAGAAGAGGATCGCTCAGCCTGTAGTAAGTGTAAAGGCCAAGGGCGACGTTAACTATCCCGACGGCTTTAAGGGCGAGGCTCACGAAGGGGTGTTTTACCAGACGCCTGACCCACGATACGGTGAGGACGGCGAACAGGACGAGGAGCATGAACTCAAGGGCAACGACGGATACCTCTCTATGGCTTTCGCTTCCCCCTATCAGGAACAATAGGAGCCCCAGACCTACGGGTAATAGAGAAACGATGAACCTTCTCAATTTACTATGTGTATAGCCTTCTTAAGCACGTTTGCGGCTGCCTCCATCAGGGCCTCCGACGTTGTCGGATGCGGATGTATCACACCCTCTATCTCCTCAACGGTCAACCCCTTTTCAAGGGCAAGGGCGGCCTCCGAAACGATAGCCGAGGCCTCCGGCGACACGATATGAACACCTAACAGTTTACCACTTCCACGCTCTGCCACTACCTTGACGGCTCCTTCTACCCCGCCCATGGTATGGGCCCTTCCGAGGGCGGATAGGGGGAACTTACCCACCACCACGTCGTACCCCTCCTCTCTGGCACCCTCCTCCGTAAGGCCCACGGTGGCGTATTCGGGGTAGGTGTATACGACCGCGGGAACGTACTTCCAGTTTTTCCTTACGTTCAGGCCGGCGGCCACCTCGGCGGCGAGGACACCCTCCTTCTGAGCGCGGTGGGCGAGCATGGGTCCGGGCGTTATATCCCCTATGGCGAAGATGCCGGGCAGGTTCGTCTCCATCCTGTCGTTCACCCGAACGAAGCCCCTACCGTCCATCTCTATACCCGTACCCCTCAGGAATTCCGTATTTGGCACCCTGCCCACGGCTACGAGTACCCTGTCGTACTCCTCCTTCACCTCCCCCTTCCCGGAAGCGAGAACGACCGCACCGTCCTCCCGTACCTCTTTAACCGTGGTTGAGAGCCTTATCTCTATCCCCTCCTTCCTGAGGATGCGGGCGTAAAGGTGGGCCATCTCCCTGTCCGTTCCCGGAAGGACCTGATCCATTATGTCCACCACGACCACCCTCTCCGTACCGAGCTTTTTGTAAACGTAGGCGAACTCCAGGCCGACGGCCCCCGCCCCCACGATGAGGAGGCTCCGGGGTACCTCCCTCAAGGCCACAGCGTCGTTACTGTCCCATATTCTCTCTCCGTCCCTCTCCAGGCCCTTTACATAACGGGGTCTTGAACCCGTGGCCAGTATGACGTTTTTGCCCTCAACCGTAACGGTCCCTTCCTCCGTTTTCACCTCAACTTTCCCCGGACCCAACAGTTTTCCCTCCCCCCTCAACAGGTCCACACCGTTCTTCTTAAAGAGGAACTCCACCCCTTTAACCAACCTGTTTACCACCCTCTCCTTCCATGCATTGAGTTTCCGAAGGTCAACCTTTACATCGGCCTCCACACCGAACTTACTGGCGTCCCGGACGGAGTCTACCGTATGGGCTGCGTGGAGCAGTGCCTTCGTGGGTATGCACCCGACGTTCAGACACACGCCTCCGACCTTCCATCTCTCCACGACGAGGGTTTTAAGTCCGAGTTGCCCGGCCCTTATGGCGGCTACGTACCCTCCGGGTCCAGCGCCTATGACTACGAGGTCGTACTTCATGGGCGGAATTCTAATCCGGAAGTGTGTATCCGGGCATTTATAGCCCTCCTCCCTTCCCGGCCGTGTTTCTGGTCTATAATATACACCGTATGACGAGAAGGAATTTTCTGAAAGGTGCGTTTAGCCTGATTGTTCTGATGGGATTTGGGCGTCTCTTCGCCTCTAACGGAGAGAAGCCGGTTTTCAACGAGACCGGTATGAGGATATACCGCGGGTACGTGTCCGGTCGTAACGTTGAGCAGATAGCCAGCGATCTGGTGGCGGAGTACGAGGTGGATTACGAAACTGCCCTCCGTGATACGAAAGAGTTTATTCGTACTCTCCGCTCTATGGGCCTTTAGCGGCTGCATCTACACCTTCGGAGCGGGTCTTCCGAAAGGTAAAGATAGGGTATTTTTTGCTATACCCCAAAACTCCACCGGTTATCCCCTGATACAGGATGTAGGTATCTCCTACGGCTTCCAGATCCTGCGTTCTGACGGCAGGCTTAACCTTACGGACAGTACCAGAGCCAGCCTCATACTCAGGACTGAGTTCACCTCCTACAGTAAGGTACCCGACCGCTACGACAACTCCGGCAAGGTAATCACCTACCGGTTGAACCTCTCCGGAAGTGTGGAGTTCGTGGACAGGGAGACCGGAGAAGACTTCGTTCCTCCAGCCCGGATAACCGGAACGACCCTGTGGTCTCCGGACAGGGAGAGCGAGGAGCAGGCCGTTAAGCGGGCCATGGAGGACTTCTACTCTCAGGCCCTCAGGTACCTGTTCTCAAAGGTGGAATGGTAAGCGCCGTCCTTCTGGCCGCCGGAAAGGGAAAACGTACGGGTGTACGCAAACAGTTCGTACGTATAGGGAGCCGTTATCTGTTTGAGTTCGCCCTTGAAGTCCTCCGTCGGGCCGGGATTGAGGATATCGTCCTCGTCCTCCCCCCCGGTGATACCTTGAACGTCCCCGGAGTCAGGACCGTTGGAGGCGGGGCCGAGAGGATGGATTCGGTGTACAACGGAGTTGAGGCGGCGAAGGGTGAGTCCGTTCTCATCCACGATAGCGCCCGGGCCAGCCTCTCTCTGGATCTTGTGAAGAGGATACTGGAGACACCGGGAGACGTGGTGGTGCCTGCCATAAGGCCTCCGGATTCGGTACTCTACAACGGGGAGTACGTGAACAGGGACGACGTCCTGCTCGTACAGACGCCTCAGAAGGTCAGGAGATCCCTATACCTTGAGGCATGCAGGAAGGCCAAGGCTTCGGGAAAGCTGTACACGGACGAGGGAAGCCTTATACTCGGTGAGATGGGGATAAAGCCGGTCATCGTTGAAGGGGAACGGTGGAACTTCAAGGTGACCTACCCGGAGGATCTGGAAGTTTTCAGGAGGTTGAAGTTGGAAAGGAGAGTACTGTTCGGATACGACGTCCATCGCCTCGCCCCGGGACGTCCCCTCTACGTAGGCGGGGTGAAGGTCAGCGAGGACTTCGGTGCCGTGGGACACTCGGACGGGGACGCCGTACTTCACGCCGTAGTGGACGCTCTCCTGTCCTACATGGGGTACGGGGATATCGGGACAGTCTTCCCGGATTCGGACGACAGGTGGAAGGGGGCCAGAAGCGAGGTCTTCGCCCTTGAGACCGTGAGGAGGGCAAGGGAAAAGGGGATATCCGTATCCCGGCTTGACATAACCGTTATCCTTGAGAGGCCCCGTCTGGGGAAGTTCCGTAAGGAGATAGTGGCCAACCTTTCCCGTCTGTTCTCCGTGCCGGAGGGGAACGTATCCCTGAAGGCCAAGTCCGGGAACGGTCTCTACCCTGACAGGGTTGAGGTTTTCGCCGTCGTAGAGCTCACCTTATAGAGAAGCCGAGGCCTGCGGATACGGACAGGTAGTTATCCTCGTTTCCGGGCCAGAAGAGGGCCATAAAGGAGAAGGTCGTCCTTCCCCTGTGCAGGCTCAACGTCCCTCCAACGCCGTGGATCATGGAGAACCGGAAGCCGGTCGTAATCCACTCCGGACTTCCGTAGCCGAAGAGGAGGTCGGCGTATACCGAAGGTATCAGGGCGCCGTTGGGTGAACGGTAGTAAACGAGGACCTGGGGGGCTATCTTGAGGCTGAACCGGAAGCTCCGTGAAGGTAATCCGACCTTGAAGTAAGGGGATAGGTCGGCCTGAAGGAAGGGGTCGGTTTTCCCCGTCTGACCGGATCCGGAATCGGACTCCACGATCCCTCCGGCAGAGGCTCCGCCCTGCACCCCCATCTCCACGACCCTACCGATACCGTGGCTAATCTGAACATCGCCCCTGACGGCTCCAGCGGAGTACTCCGTTGTGGATGAATATCCGCATATGCTCATGGTGTACTTACCCTTAAAGCCCTGCACACCTCCACCCACCCTTACCCTCGTGCTATCGTCGGGTATCTCGGCCGTGTCGTAGTTTATCGGTGTACTCACACACAACGGCAGGAAAATTGCGGACAGCAGGATCAAAAAAACTGCTCTCAGATTTCCCATACCAGAATTTTAGACCTGAAACCCCGGATTATAGGAGGCGCTTGCAGGCTTAACGCTTCCGGATGACCACGTACTCCCCTACGGCCAGGGCGTCAAGGTCGGAGTTCAGGAGGGTAAAAACGGCCTGCTCCGGGTTATAGACTATGGGGTAACCGTGGAGGTTGAAGGAGGTGTTCAGGACGGCCCCCACGCCCGTCTTCTCCTTAAAACGGCTTATGAGCCTGTAGTATTCGGGATTGTCCTCCCTGTAGACCACCTGTGGCCTTCCCGTACGGTCGTTCTGATGGAGAGCGGCGGGTATATGGGACGATGCTATCTCTTTAGTGGGATACGCGAGGATCATGTAACGCTCGCTCTTGGAGCGAGCAGGAGAAATAAAGTAGGTCTCAAAGTCATCAGCGAGAACCGAGGGTGCGAAAGGCATCCAGAAGTCCCTCTTCTTTATCATCCGGTTTATCCTCTGGACGACCTCTAACCTCCGCGGGTCTGCGAGTATGGAACGGTTTCCGAGGGCCCTCGCTCCCCACTCCGACCTGCCGTAAAAACGCGCCACCACCTTACCCTCGGCAAGCATCTCCGCAACGTACTCGTGGATGTCGGGACCCACCTTCTCAACCCTGAACCTCTTCTCGTCCAATTTCTCAAGGGCCTTCTCTATATCCCCGCTCCCGAACTCCCTTCCCAGATAGAGCGTACCTATGGGCTGGGGTCTTATACCCTTCTGGGCGGTCACGTAGGCGGCAACGCCGTAGGCGAGGCTCTCGTCCCCGGCGGAGGGCATGACGAAGACGTTCTTAAACCTGCTCAGGAGGTGGTAGTTCATCTTGACGTTCATGAAGACCCCACCCGCCACCGCAAGGTTCTCGTGGCCACCCCTCAGGTTGTCTATCCACGCCATCACGACCTCTTCCAACAGCCTCTGGGCGGAGTAGGCCACCACGTCAAACCTGACCTTGAAGAATAGCCTCTGAAACAGTCTGAGGTAATCGGCCTTGTAAACACCGCTCTCGTTGACTATCCTGTTCTCCTTCACGGCGAACAGTCTCCTCACCCGCTCGTAGGCCCTCTTCACCCTCTCGTTATCCGGGTTGACGTAGGGGGCAAGGCCCATGACCTTGTACTCGTGGGATAGGGGCTTCATACCGAGGTACTCCGTCACCCTCGTGTAGAACTCCCCGAGGGAGTTGTAAGCGGATATCCTCCCCTTTCTGGATAGGGTGAGGCCATCGCCGACGTAGTAGGAACCGCTCAGACCGTCCCCCGCGCCGTCAAGGGTGACGACTAACGCCCTTTCAAATCCGGATCCGAAGAAGGCGGAGGCGGCGTGTCCGAGGTGATGCTCAACGAACTCAACGGGAGCGTTTACGCCCATCTCCCTCAACTCGCTCTCAACCTTCTCCCGCCTACCGGATAGGCGGTGTACCACCTTAACAGCCAGATCCACGTACGAGTCCCCCTGAAGGAACCCCTTCGGAAGGATACGGTAAAGGGTCTGATATACGTTGCGGGGAAACTTCGGCTTATCAAACTCCTCAGGCATCAGGGGAGGGGTGAGCGTGGCGACAGCCACCACATCTATATCTTCGGGTCTGAGGCCGGCCAGCGATAGAACCTCTTCAATTGCCCTCTTCGGGAACCCTCCCTTCTCCTTCTCGTGCCAGAGTCTCTCCTCGGAAACCATGGCAAGGAGTTTGCCGTCCACCATAACGCATGCGGTGGCAGTATGCCCGTCGTGTATGCCTAGAACCTTCATTTAAACGGCATATTCTAAGGAAGTACGTCCCGCTTTAGGGAAGTACCCGAACCTTTACCTGAAACTTCTTCAGAAACTTTTCAACCTTCGGAGCTATGACGAACTGACAGTAGGGGTTTTTCGGATGCCTCTCAAAGTAGTTGTGGTGGTACTCCTCCGCCTCGTAGAACTCGCCAAGGGGGACGATCTCGGTGACGAACTTACCCGGCCATATACCCATGGCCTCGTGCTTTCTCTTTGACTCCTCGGCTATCCTCTTCTGTTCCTCGTTGTGGTAGAGGATTATTGACCTGTACTGAGGTCCAACGTCGTTTCCCTGACGGTTGGGGGTGGTGGGGTCGTGGATATACCAGAAGATCTCCAGGAGTTCACCGTAGGAGATGACGGAGGGGTCGTAGGTTATCTGCACGACCTCGGCATGGCCCGTGGTGCCGGTCTTCACCATCTCGTACGTAGGGTTGGGTACATGGCCACCGGCGTATCCGGGTACCACCTTGACTACACCCTTAACCCGCCTGTATATCGCCTCAAGACACCAGAAACAACCACCTCCGAGCGTTGCCTTCTCGTATCGCATACCGTCTATTGTAAGGCCAGCGTCTATTTGGCCTTCGGAGGCCTGATCATGGACCCCTTCTTCCGGTACTCCTCGTTCACAGCGTCCCTTATCTCAGCCTCGTACTCCTCGGCCTGTTTGAGAGACTCCCTGAGTCTCCTTGCCTCCTCCTTTAACCTCCTCGTCTCCTCCCTGAGGCTCTTTACCTCCCTCTCAAGTTCCTCCACGCGTTTAACGTAAGAGGCGGGTACGGTGGCGCACCCGGTGGAGAGTAAAAGGGTCAAAACCAGAAGACGTCTCATGCCCCCATTCTAAGCCCGAAATAAAAAGAGGGGGCCGAAGCCCCCTCAACCTCTGTCGCGTTCGGTGTTTACATCTTCAGCCAGCGGAGACCGGCCACGTGGTGCTGTATGTAGATCACGAAGTTGGCCGTGTAACCCCCACCGGAGTTGCTGAGGCTCGTAACCTTAACACCGCCGAAGTAGTCGTTGGCGTCTATAGAACCGTAGCCGGCGCTGGTGTTATCCGCCCAGAAGAAGTAGAAACCGTTCTCGGCGATCTCGCGTACGGTGCTGTAGTTTCCGGTTCCGGGAGCCATGTTACCGCTGCTGTTAGTCGTGAAGGCCAGCTCCATCTTGGCGGCACCCACGCTCGTGGCACCGGCATCCCTCAGCTCAGCCGTACCGGAGTTGTTGTAGAGGATAAAGTAGCCGGTGTTGGCGGCATCAGTGTCCACGCTGCTCTGCTGTATGGCGTCCACCGTGGGTGAATCACCGAATACGACCTTCACCCAGGAGGTGCCGGTGAGGTCGTGGGAGACTATGTCGCTGACCGTACCGCTGAAGGGAGTGAGGTCAAACTTGGTCTTCGTTCCACCGGCGTCTATGAATATAGCGTAGTACACTCCATCGGCTCCAGCGAGGGTGTAAGTGGTATCGTTCACCGTGGCTATCTCGTTCTGGTTCTCGTCAAGGATCTTGTACTCGGAAACGCCCTCAACGGACGTCCAGGTCAGCTTGAGATCTGCGCCGTCGTTGACGGCCTCTGCCGTTATCTCCACGTTGCCACTGCCCGTAGGCTTACATCCGGTGGCAACGACACCTACCGCGAAGATGGGTAAAAGTATCAAAAACTTCCTCATGACTGTCTACCTCCTTTTACTTAACCTTTCCAGGCTTGGGAGCGACCTTGGGCTTGGGCTTGTAGGTACCGCCCGTGGCCTTCTTCCCGCCTTTGCTTTCGTGTTCCTCGGCTTCCATCTCCTGAAGTTCGCTTATCTTGGCCTCAAGCTCGCTCAGGCGGTTCTCAAGGGACTCCACCTTGCTCTGGAGCTCCTCTACCACGGCGACCTTGCTCTCAATATCCTCCAGTTTACTCTGGAGTTGACCCTGATTACATCCCGCAAATGCTACGAATGCACCTGCGATTATGAAAGGCAATATCTTTTTCATGAGGGTATATTTTAAGGGGGAAAAGGTGAACGTGTGGGAAACACGTCTTAAATTGTTGCGCACTCTATACTGGCACGCTCTGGAACGGTACAGAAATCCCGATATCTCTCGGGATAGGGACATTACCTGAAGTTCATGACGATATTGACCGGTCCATCGTTCTCCGAAATTATCCGCATATACGTACCGAACTCCCCCCTTTGAGCGTTCACCTCACCCTTCAGCTCCTCAAAGAGTGCGAGGAACATCCCGGAAGCCTCTTCGGGAGGTTTGGCCCCTCCGAAACTGGGGCGGTTCCCCTTCTTCGCATCCCCCGCAAGGGTGAAGTTCGGTATTAACAGTATCTCCCCACCGATGTCTTTGACCGACAGGTTCATCTTGCCCACGGCGTCCTCAAATATGCGAAGATTCACTACCTTCCGTGCTATCTTTGGTATAACTTCGGGAGTATCCTCCCTCTCAAAACCCACGTATACCAGAAGACCCTTCCCCGTACTCCGTTCCTCACCGCTTTCAAGGATTACGCTGGCACTCTTTACCCGCTGTACGAGTACTACGGCCATTACCTCTTCCTCGGTTTTAGTATGAAGTGGACGAAGCGACCCTCCTGCTTGGGCGCAACGTCAACGGCTGCCACGTCGTCTAAGAGGGCTATCACCTTTTCGGCGAGCTGCTCGGTTATGTCCACGTGGAGCATCTGGCGGCCCCGCATCCTGATCTCTATCTTCACCTTGTGTCCCTTCTCAAGGAACTCGCGGGCCTTCTTGAGCTTCACCTGCAGGTCGTGTTCCCCTATGGTGGGCGTCAGCTCTATCTCCTTCATCTCGGGCGTTTTATCCTTCTTCTTCTGCTTCTTCTTCAGCTCGTACATGTACTTGCCGTAGTCCATGATCTTGACGACCGGTGGGTTGGCGTTGGGGGATACCTCCACGACGTCTAATCCGTGTTCTTCGGCTATGGCCATGGCCTCCCTTACGCTCATAACTCCGAGGTTGTTCCCGTCGGGTCCTATCACCAGGACCCTCGGCACCCTTATCTGCTCGTTCACCCTTACTCTGGGCAGCCTGTTCCTGTTGTTGTTATGCTTCTTCTTCCTTCTTCCCACGCTATTTACCTCCTTGTTGCTTTATGTACCTCTCTATTCCCGAAGCTATCGCCTTTGCGAGACGCCTCTGAAAGGAGGGACTCGCCAGTTTCTTCGCCTCCCTCCTGTTGGTTATAAAACCGAGCTCCACCAGTACAGATGGCATCATAACCCACTTGAGGACGTAAAAGCCCGCCTGTCTTACCCCCCTGTCCTTCGTCAGGGCCATCTTCAGGGCGGCCCTGTGTATGCTCAGGGCGAGGTTGTAGGACTGCTCAAGCAGGAGATTCTGGAGCAGATCCCCGATTATGGCTCCTACGGGTTCGTCCGGTTGTACGTACCCTATGTCGTACTTTATAGCCGAGTTCTCAAGTATGGCCACCGCCCTCTCCTGAGACGTACGGGATTCCGAGAGGAAGTAGGTTTCCATTCCGCTCGCGTTCCGGTCCCTGCTCGCGTTGCAGTGGATGCTCACGAACAGGTGGGCGCCACTCCGGTTGGCCACTCTCGCCCTCGCGTAGAGGGAGACGTACTCGTCCTTTGTCCGGGTGAGGATTACCCTGTACCCCTTAGATCTCAATATCCGTGCTACCTTTAGAGCCACGGCAAGGTTTATATCCTTCTCCTTATAACCGTTACCTACCGCTCCGGCGTCCCTACCTCCGTGTCCCGGATCTATAACGACCGTAACCCTGGACGCCTTTTTCGGGGTCAGTTTGCTTATAACTACCCGGAGGGTATTACCGTCGCGCGAGACTTTATATCCGTTGGCCCTTGGGCCGAGATGAACGACGAAGCGGGTACTCTTCCGTTTTTGAATTACCTTCACTATGGAGACGAAGTTTCCGTCCCCCACTATCCTCCAGAATTTACCGTAAAGTCCCTTTACGTCTATTACGATGCTGTCCGGGTCCTCCTTCACCTTAAAGTTCGTGGAGGCGGCCTTCACGGTTATGACGTACTTATCCCCGTCCGATGTCTTTCCCATAACGAAGCGGATGTTCGGCTTCCCCTTGAAGAAACGCTTTTTCTTTGAATCCCAGAACCACTTCCCTCCCATGTGCAGGAGTATGGGGGCGAGCTGATCTGCCCTCACGTAGAGTTTCTTACCCTTCCAGTGCTTTTCAAGGGGGAAAAGATGCTCACCATACTTTACGGCGTTGTCGTGTACGTACCGGGCGACCTTCCCCCGGTAAACTACCTTGTTTTCGTATACTCTGGCTCCGGTCAGCCTCTTGATCTCGGACGTGGTAAGCCACTGGGAGAGTAGAAGGAGCAGCATTATACCTCGTAGTATATCCTTCGCTCTATGAAGACCTTCTGGAGGATCGTGAGAATACCAACAACGGCGAGGAGGGCGATGGCCACGGCGGAAGCGTAGCCTATGTTGAAGTCCTCAACGCCCTTCTGGTACAGGTAGTATACCAGAACGTTGGTCGTACCCATGGGACCTCCGGGAGGGGGACCGGTCATGATCCAGATGGGGGCGAAGACCTGAAAGGACACGATGAAACTCGTGAGGTACACGTAAAAGAGGGACGGAGCGAGGAGGGGCAGGGTTATTCTCCAGAACACCGTCCAGGGACCGGCGCCGTCTATGGCCGCCGCATCGTAAACGCTCCTGTTTATTGACTTAAGCCCGGCATAGAGTATTATGGTGTTGTACCCGAAGCTCTTCCAGACGGCCATGATAACCACGGAGAGCAGAGCCAGAGATGGACCGTGTCCGAAGAATATACCGGAAGGCTCCTCTAACCATCTCAGGGGCGGGAGGTGCAGGAGGCTCAAAACGAAGTTAAAGAAACCGGCGGAAGGGTTGTATAACCACTTCCACACCACCGAGGCGGGTACGAGGGAGATCACGACGGGTGTGAACACGGCGAACTTGAGAAGACCGGAGAGTGGACCCTTTACACTGCTGATGAGGAGGGCGGCGAGCATGGCCACGGTTATGCCTATGGAGATGCTCAGGAAGGAGTACCAGAAGGTGTTCACCAGAGCCTGATAGAAGAAGGGGTCGTGCAGGAGCATCTGGAAGTTCCGCAGTCCAACCCACTTCTGAAAGCCAACGAGTCCCCACTTCTGAAAGGAGTTAATAAAGACCATAAAAGAGGGGACGAACTTAAACAACGTCAAAACAGTTAGTGCCGGTGCGAGGAACCCCACGGCCAACAGAAACTTCCTTCCCTCAGATAACAAGGGTGTTATTATATGGATGCTTCTACCGGAATTAGGGCGTGAATGAAGGATGAACTACGACATTTCGTTTCCAACCTGTTTAAACCGTATCCCCTTTGACGTGTCCTTATCTTCGGGCGAAGCGTCCGATACAATTGGCTGCAGGTGGGGAACCATTCCTGTACGTCCTTTATCCCCGGGAGGGAGTATAACATCCCATGTTGAACATATCCTCAGGATAACTGAAGGCGTCCGTAGGATAGGAGTACCATGTTAATGCTCGTGGGATTTTCACTGAGCAAGGGAATGCCGGAGAGACCTCCGATAGAGAGGAGCGGGGGATTCCCGGTGGATGTGAACGTGAACATGCCGCAGAAACCTATCTGGTACGCCATAGAGAGAGCCGACGATCCCACATACTGGCGAGACGCCAGAACGGACAGGATAGTCCTGATGCTGGATATTGGGTACACCCTTGACTCCCCACCCATCCGGGACCTTCTCCAGAGGTACGGAGCCACAGAGGTCGTGGGCAGGAGCATGTTCCCGGAGGTGTTGAACTTTTACGAGCTTAAACTTCCGGACGGAGACAGAGCAAAGGTACTCAGCTTCATCAGAGATGCACAGAAGGTTCCGGGCGTGGCCGTAGCCGAGCCGTCCATAATACACCGTGCGGCCGCCTGTCCCCCCAACGACACCTACTGGAGTTATCAGTGGGGACCTTACCTGATATGGGCAGACTCCGCATGGTGTCACGAGACCGGAGATCCGGGTATCGTCGTCGCCGTAGTGGATCAGGGGGTGGATTACAACCACGAGGACCTCAGCGGGAACTATGCCGGAGGGTACGACTACGTGGACAACGACTCCGACCCCGCACCCGACGACCCCTCCACCGAACACCACGGCACCCACGTTGCCGGAACGATAGCCGCCTCTCTGAACAACTCCAGGGGTATAGCTGGTATGGCGAACGTACGCATATACTCGGCGAGGGCGTTAGATGAGAGCGGTTCCGGATACCTCTCATGGATAGCGAACGCCATCCTCGGTTCGTCGTCCGCACCCGGCGTACGTATAATAAACATGAGTCTCGGCTCCTCCTCACCGAGTTCCGTCATTCAGGCTGCCTGCGATACCGCATGGAACAGGGGCAAGCTGTTGGTGGCAGCCTCCGGAAACGATGGGGTGTACGGTGTATCCTACCCGGCGGCCTTTCCTTCGGTGATAGCCGTGGGGGCCATCGGTACGGACGGAATTGACATATATCTCGCCTCCTACTCCAACTACGGCCCGGAGCAGGAGCTGACCGCCCCCGGTGGGGACGCCGGTACGGGATACTGCATACTCTCCACTCTCCCCGGAAACAACTACGGGGACATAGGTACCGGATGCTCTTGGCAGGGTACCTCAATGGCTACCCCCCACGTATCCGGCGTAGCTGCTCTCGTCCTGAGCCGCACCCCCACCATCGGCAACTCTTACCTGCGCAATATTCTGGCCAGCACGGCGGTAGATCTGGGGAACTCGGGAAGAGACGACTACTACGGCTACGGCATGGTTTGCGCCGT
Organism: Caldifarciminota bacterium; assembly: GCA_027003075.1. Taxonomy (GTDB): domain Bacteria; phylum Hydrothermota; class Hydrothermia; order LBFQ01; family LBFQ01; genus JAADCS01. The sequence continues at coordinate 19,278 of JALWYV010000016.1, forward strand.
CTGCGCCGTTACGGCGACCGTTGGAGTAGATGAGATGCGGGCATCTAACCCTTACGTATCCTTCACAGTTAACGGAAGACACCTGAAGGCTCTGAGTGACCTGAAGATCTACGACCCCGCCGGCCGCCTCGTGGGACAGGTCGTCAAGGGTCAGGGAATCAACCTGAAGCCGGGCGCCTACTTCGTGAGGTCGGAGGTGGGTACGGAGAAAGTCGTGCTGTTCTAATCGGAAACAGGAGGCTTCGGGAGGGGAACCGACACCTCTCCCGCCTCCTGCGCACAAAAGTTCAAAAATTTGTTCACGCTTACAATACGTTCATGCGATTAATTACGTGGAGCAAGATTCTCGCCAGAAGGGGACGCTTTCCGAGGGACGACGAGGGACGTCCGTACGTACCCGGATTCTACCTTGCGGACGCCCTTAAGGACGCCGTAGTCTTCTACTTCGTAAAGAAGGATCGCTCGCTTGAGAGCAGGGTGAGGAGGTACCTGACGAAGGAGAACCTTGATATAGGGGAGGTTGCAAACAGGGTGTACGACATCGTCTTTGAGAGATACCCCGTACTCGGGGAGGTCAAAGTTCCGGACAGGATATACCCCGACCCCGACGGTATACGTACGGTCACGGTTGAGATCTTTGATCTCAGAAAGGGGTACGACGTTGACGACTTCAGGTCCGAATCCTTCTCAGGTGTACTGGAGATAGACCTTAATGTACCCGACGGTGCGATGGAAAAGATACGTTATGCCGGAAGGTCCTTCACCGAGGCCCTCATAAAGATGGAGATGGGTATGTTAGAGGACCATCCTCTTGTTGAGGAATTCTATCAGCCACTTATCAACGAGATCAGGGAGTGGGAGATACCTCTGAGATTGGGGAAGTGGACAACGGCACCTCACGGCGGCAGGTTACTCTTCTTCTGGAGGATAAAGGAGGTCAGGGAGAGGATAAAGAGGGACTACGGAATAGACATAAGACCGGTGAAGGTCCTCTACCTGCCGAGGGACAGAGCTACGGCCGGGTGGTCGGAGTTGAGGCGAGAGGAGGTGTAGTACCACCTTAAACTACAGGTATGGAGACCCGGACGCTGGTAATAGCAGGTGTAGGGGGACAGGGTATAATGCTGGCTTCCCGTATATTCGCCGACGCCCTCTTTCGCATGGGGTACGACGTCAAGCAGGCCGAAGTACACGGTCTCTCGCAGAGAGGCGGGAGCGTTATGACCTACGTAAGGTGGGGAGAGAAGGTATGGTCGCCCATTACAGGAGACTTCGGGGCCGATTACCTTATAGCCCTTGAAGAACTGGAGTCCCTGAGGTACCTGCATCTAATCAAACCCTCCGGAACGGTCCTGATAAACACGTACCGGTTCGTACCCATGTCAGTATCCTCCGGCCTGAGGGGACCGGACGGCAAACCCTACACCTACCCCAACAACGTGCCCGAGATCGTCAGGAAGAACGTGAAGGATACCCACACCGTTGATGCCCTCTCCATAGCCATGGAGCTGGGGAACGCCCGCGTGATGAACGTTGTGGTGGTGGGCGCGGCCGCGAATCTGATAGGGCTTGACAGGGAGATTATGGAAAGGACGGTGGCCGATAGGGTTCCCCCGAAGTACAGGGAACTCAACGTTGAGGCCTTTCGCAGGGGCTGGGAGGCGGTATAACACGACCCTGACAACGCTCTTTTCACGTTAGTACTTTCCGGCCTATAATACCTGACTAATTTGGTCAACATAAAGGAGGTACGATATGGAGCGTGTAAAGTTCAAGAGCGTTCCGGAATCCGCAGTGAGCAGGGCTATCCTTGAGAACTTTTACAGGGACCTCAGGGAAGCCCTCAACGCCGACGTCTTTGTGATAGGGGCCGGGCCATCGGGCCTCGTGGCCTCTTACGAGCTCGCCAGAACCGGGGTAAAGGTCTACGTGATAGAGCAGAACAACTACCTCGGCGGAGGTTTCTGGCTCGGCGGTTACTTCATGAACACCGTAACCGTCCGCTATCCCGCGCAGGAGGTGTTTGACGAGATAGGTGTGCGGTACGAGGAGGTGGAGGAGGGCCTGTACGCCGCGTACGGTCCTCTGGCCGCTTCAAAACTCATCGCCGCGGCCGCCGAAAGCGGTGTGAAGTTCCTCCAGCTCACCCATCTGGACGACCTCATCGTCAAAGATGGCAGGGTCTCCGGTGTGGTAATAAACTGGAGTCCCGTGAGGGCGTTGCCCAGGTCCATAACCTGCGTGGATCCGATAGCCCTTGAGAGCCGGTTCGTTATAGATGCCAGCGGTCACGACGCCGTGGCCGTTAAGAGGCTTGCGGACAGAGGGCTCGTGGAGATGAAGGGACTCGGAGCGATGAACGTGAACGCCTCCGAGGATGCCGTCGTGGAGTACACCGGCGAGGTGTACCCCGGTCTCGTAGTCAGCGGTATGGCCGTAGCCGAAACCTTCGGTCTCAGCAGGATGGGACCGACCTTCGGCGGGATGCTCCTCTCCGGAAAGCGCGCCGCACAGGTGATACTTGAGAAACTCGCCGTAAGCGTTTAGGTGGTTTCTCCGTAAGGCGGGGGGCATCGTCCCCCCGCCTTTTGGTTTTATCTACCTATTCTGAACCCCACTCCCAGACTTATCTCGTGCCATCCAGCAGACCTCTGGAGGAAGGTCAGGGACGTGTCTATGCTGTACGAGCTCTGAAGGTTGACGGACGTCTCAAGGTTGTACTCCGCGTACAGGTAGAACCTCCTCAGGTCCCACTGGCCGTACAGACCCACGAACCCGGCCGGCGAATACCGGTTCAGGGTATAAAAAGAGAGAAAGCCGATGGACAGGTGCGCCCCATACCTCAGATTCCGGTAAGAGTTGAGGAGCCTGCCCCCGACCCCGATAAAGGCGACGTTCCCGTAGTTCACACCGTTAACCGGCGATTTCAGACGGTTGTATGAGTGGTAGATCTCAGCGAAGGGGTAAACGTTGTTGAAGAGCGCGAGGGGAGGAAACCACTTTTTGAGGGAGGAAGAAACCGTAAACTGACCGTCGTACCCGATCCGCAGATGCCCCTGAACGCCGGGGTCGTGGTCGTTCTTGAAACTTCCGAACATGGGAAGCCACGGCCCTCCTCCGATTTCAAACCATACGTTACGGCCGGATGCTGAGAGGTGAGCTACGGGAAGAAGGGAGAAAAACGCCAGTATCCATACTACTTTTCCCATTGCCGCTATTATACGGAGGCCCGATTTCGGACAGCCTCTAAACGCGTTTATAATATAAAGGCCATGCTAATCTTCATAATATCGCAGGTTGTTTCTCAAACTGATTGGTCGGGAGGTCCCGGTACGTGCGGTACAGTTACGAGCTGGGGGAACACGTTCTGTTCGGCCACCTCTCAGATGTTCTATTTGTTTCCCGGAAAATTGAGATTGAAGGGCGTATTCAGGACGATAGACGAATTTCTGGTTGATGGGTCGTTAGGAGGGTACGACAACAACCCGGATATCGTTGATCTGGATCTGGATGGTGATAAAGATTTACTTGCGGCCAACGAGCCGTCATATCTTACGGATGCCCTATACTGGTACGAAAACAGCGGATGTGGTAATTTTGCAAGGCACACCATAGACAATCCGACAAGTCCCGACGAGGTGGTGGCCTTTGACTATCAGGGGGACGGTGATCTGGACGTTCTTCTCTCCTCCTATCCCTCGGAGGATTTTCTGCTTTACGAGAACGATGGAAGTATGAACTTTACCAGAACCGTAGTTGATGCGGACGTTTATCCACCCACAACCCAGAGTCAGGGGGTAGCTGCCGGAGATCTGGACGGGGACGGAGATTACGACCTCGTCGCAACCACGATCGGTGGTGGATCTATCCACTGGTACGAGCAGCAGTACCCCAGCTGGGTAAAGCACACCCTTATGACCGGGCAGGGAGACTCCTACGACGTTGAGGTCGCCGATTTTGACGGGGATGGGGATCTGGATATAGTTCAGGCTGCTGAGGATAGGGTCTATCTCTTTGAGAACGATGGAAGTGGGAACTTTACGTCCCACGTTCTGGACAACACGACAGATTTCGCTTTCAACCTGACCGTGGGGGATTTTGACGGCGATGGGGATAACGACGTAGCCCTATCGGATCTAAACGCTGGAGAAGTGATAGTTTACAGGAACGACGGTGGACTTTCCTTTACCAGAACCGTTATAGATAACTCGTTAACGAACCCTTACGGGGTAGAGAAGGGGGATCTGGAGCCCGACGGGGATCTGGATATTATCGTTGCTGACAAGTTTGCTCAGAGGGTACATATCTACATAAACGACGGTTCCATGTCCTTTACCAGAATTACCCCTCCCATACCTTCAAGGCACTACTTCGGTGTGGGTATAGGGGATCTGAATGGGGACGCCTCTCCCGATATACTCGTAAGGGCAGGGCTTCCCTATTCTGCCGAGGGTCTATGGTGGTACAAAACGGTACTCCAGTACTATCCCTCGGCCACCCTCACGTCCTCCGTCTTTGACGCCGGTGTTTACAGGAGGTGGCTTCAGGTTCAGGTAACGTTCTCCAGCTGCAACCCACCCGCCCCCGGAAAGGAGATACACGTTTACGTCAGGGCCTCCCGCTATGGCATAGCGTGGACACCGTGGATAGGCCCCTACGTCTTTACGGGATCCGGGGCGCAGAACCTCTATCAGCCTTCCATATCCGGGTCTGACACCTTCACGGAGCAGAACTTCAGGTACATCCAGTACAGGCTTGAACTTTACTCCAGTACGGACTCCACGTTGAGTCCAATCCTTGACGAGATAGCCTTTACCTACGACCCCCTCGGAGACGACGGGGAATTGAGTGTTGGAGAGTACGGTCACGGTGGGGGATACGTTTCAGTTAACGGTAAAAATCTCAGGGTTAGAACTGAAGGCTCTATCCTCGTTGTTAGTGCGGATGGGAGAGTGGTAGCAAAAGGGGATGAAGAGGTTAACGCAAGGTTAAAACAGGGCATTTATGGCGTTTTCGCCAACGGCAAACTACTAAGAAAGGTGATAATAAGGTAAGCCTATCCCGATTTTCCGTCCGCGTACTCCCTCTGGGCCACGAGTTTGGCGTGGCGTTCTATGAGTTTCAGCGACATACCCGTGGATGCACTCACGGCCTCAAGGTAGGTGTACATGTAACCGGCCGCTATTATCGTGGCTATGGCATCTGTAACGTGTTTGAATGCCATATATATCTCGGCAGCCTCATCCGGAGGAAACTCCTCCTTAACTTTCATAAGGAAAGCGTTTTGAACGAAGGCCATGGCAGACAGCATAAATTCGTTGGGTATGCCCCGAACGACGTGGACGAGTCCCACCTTCCTGAACTGCCACTCCCAGAAAGTGTCGTCGTACTCGCCGCTTACGACCTTCCTATACCAGAACTTCAATCCTTCCTCTCTCTCCGGACGCTCCCCTTCGCCGAATATGGAGGCCGTAGGACCATAGGAGAAGAGGCGGTCGTAGAAAGCCTTTGCAAAGAACTCATCCCACTCCCGAAGTTTGTCGGCGTACTTTCTCAGGACCTCGGCGTGAGGTTCTATAGGACCAGCGATAGATTCAAAATCTCTGAGGATTTCCGTGTGAGTCCTCATATTTATCCTCCGGGGTTCAGGGTATTTTTAAACTCCTCCATCAGGACGGGGAGCATCTGCCTTATCTTGAGTAGCACGAAACCGGCGGTTACGTCCTTGGCAGTAACGACGCCGAGTGCGGCTATATCTTCCAGGCGGTATACGAACATCCTTCCCATCTCGGCAGTTATTAGTATTTCCTCCGGTGATCCCATGTCCATACTCTCAGTTGAGCGACGGGCAAGGCTGGCAAGGCTCGCTATAACCGCCGCCTGTTTGTCTATCTCCATCTGATCGACGCTTCCCCGAAAGGCGTACGAGACAGGAAAACCATCCGTGGTAACCAGTATTACGCCATGAACTTCCGGCGTGCGGTGTACCAGATCCTCAAGAAGTGCCTTTATGCTATCCATACGTTACCTCCTTATATCGGTACTAACATGTTTATAAGAACCGAGAGCAACCTTTTTGCGCTTTCCCGATCCGTTGCGTTAACCTCTATAACAATATCCTCCGGGACTCCCAGTTTCATGGCAATATCCTTCAGGGATAGGCTGTTATCCAGATCACGCTTTGTAACGCCCACGATAAACGGGACATCGTACTTTTCCCTGAAGGTGCTGAGCATCCTCGCAGCCTCCTCCAGTCTATCGGGATCGCTGCCGTCAACGAGGAATATGTACCCGGATGCTCCCTTCATCAACTCATCCCACATGAACGAGAAACGACTCTGCCCCGGAGTTCCGAACAAGTGGACGAGTGTACCCTTTAACTCCACTATGCCCAGATCCATTGCTATAGTAGTTGTAGGTTTACCTATATCCACGCTGCTCCTCTCATCCGTATTCACCGGAAGAACGGTGGAAAGGGTCTTAACCATAGTAGTTTTACCTGCGCCCACAAGTCCGGTTATAACTACCTTTAACCTGCTCACTTCTTTCTCCTTTGGTTTAACGTATCCCTCAATTTCCATGAGGGTAAGGTAATTCCTGACCATACTTAAACTCAGGCCAGTTACTTCGCTTATTCTACGGCTGCTTGCACCTTTTAAAAGGAGGGATCGGGAAGTTTCTATAAACTCCCGTAAATACTCCGGTACAATATTCGCGTCTATAGTGTGATTAACCAGTACGTACTCCACGTCAGGGGAAACTATCTCTACCGGATTTATTTGCTCTTCTTTTTCATCCTTCTCTTCCTTAAAAGCGTCAAAACCGAATACGAAGGTGATAAGGTCTATATCTACGTCCCTGATATCGTGGCTCCCGGAAAAGTACTTAAACTCCCCCTCATTTATCCCGCTTAGGATATGGTACATGAGTCTGGCAACAAACACCGGTACACCGTTCAGATGTATACCGGTGATACTATTTCTCCGTAGATATATCCTCACCTCCCCTCCCGCGAAGTCTATCACAATTATCCCCTCCTTATCCCCCACTCTCTGGAGGAAGCCCATTAGATCTATATCTTTTAACGCTCCATGGAGCATTTTTAACCTCCCTTGCCATCAAAAATTGTACAGGGGATCATACTCATTTGCAACACATATTTATAACCCAACAAAATCTGGTTAAAATTCCAGAACCCTGCACAATTTCATTAAAACAGTTTAATAACCCAATTTTTACAATATTTTAGCGTTAAATTTTTTACATGGTCAAAAATTTGCCTCTCGGATGAAAGTCCCATCGGTTGCCTCCAACGTGCCGTAAGCCTTAAAATATAACCTCGTGTTTTTGATACTGGGGTACTTCTCCGAAGTGTGGTTGAGGGAAGGGACGTGCGAACCTGTAAGGCTACGCAACGAGACCGAGTACGTCGTTCCCGCTTCAACCCTTAAGTCAATATGGGCGGTGGTTTTGCTCAACGAACTGGGGGCGAATTACCGTATTCCCACTTATGTGGCAACGAAGGGCAACGCTCTCGTCCTCCGTTTCACGGGGGACCCGACCTTGTCCTTCAGGGAACTGGACTCTATAGTATCCGCGAAAGTTTCCCGGATGAGGGGGAAAAGCGTGTACGTCCTCATATCCTTTCCCCCATGGGGAGACAGGTACGGTTACGGCTGGGCATGGGACGATATAAAGTTTCGCAGGGTTTCCCCCATTACGACGGTATCCATAAACGGCGGGGTGGTCAGATCCGATACCCTCCTCGGCATAAGGGTAGACACGTCCCTCGCTGTGGACTCGGTGATATTTCTGGATACCGTCGCCTTTATACCGAGGAAAGTTTACAGATATTCCGATCCCCTGTCCTTCGTGAAGTACGTGGTTAGAAGGGCGATTCTCAAAGCAGAGAAGAGGCCCAGAATAGAGGTGCAGGAGAGCAGGGCGTTCTCCTTTAAGGGCCTGAAGGTTGACACCGTTTACAGCCCTCCCCTTAAGAGCATGCTCCGTCCTATTCTGACGTACAGCATAAACTTCTCAATGGACATGGTGGTGGCCCACTACTCCGGCGGTATAACTAAGGCCGGTAGGTACCTGAGGAGGTTCATGGGGAACCTCGGTATGGACACCACGGCGTACGTGTTTGACGGATCCGGTTTATCCCGTTATAACCTCATAAGGGCTATAGATGCGGTGTACCTTGTATGTGCGGGTACGAGGGGAATAGAGGATGTGGTTAAAGAGGTCCTACCCTCTCCGGGAAGGGGTACCCTGAAGAGGAGACTTGTGGAGTTCAGCGAGATGGTCCACGCGAAAACAGGTACGCTATTCGGCGTCTCCGCCCTGCTCGGTTTCTATACCGGGTGCAACGACCGGTACGTCTTTGGCATATACGTCCAGAACTCCCCGATAACACGCCATTCCCGGGACTTTATAGACTCCCTGGTAGTGTGGAGTAGTGGCGGAAAAGACTGTTTAACCGTAAAAAAGGAGGAAAGTAAGAGATGATAGCACCACTTTTATTCCTATCAAGACCGGAGACTCTGGTATTTGAGGCCAGATTCGGCCCGTTCAAGGCCGGCAGGCTATACCTTATAAGCTCCGGTAAAACCACGTGGAAAGGGAAATCCGCCTACAGGTTCAAACTTATAGCCGACGGCGGTGTCCCTTTCTATCCCATAAAGGATACGATGCTCAGCATAACCGATACCTCCCTCAAACCCCTGTTGTACAAGAAGGTTCAACACGAGGGGAACTATCACTACTGGGGATGGATAGCCTACGACCACTACATCGGCTCGGCCCTCTACAGTAACGGCAGGAGAGTTAAGATACCGAAGGGGAGCCTTGACCCCCTGAGCCTCGTATACGTAGCCCGAACCCTTGACTTTGATAAACGGAAGGAGTACGCCTTCCCATACCACGTGGACTACATAACGGAGACGGTCAGGATACGGCTGGTGGGCAGGGAGAAGGTAAAGACGCCTCTCGGCACGTACGACTGCTGGGTCGTGAAGCCCATAATGAAATCGGGAAAAAACGTATTCGGCGGCAAGGGAGGAATGCGAATATGGATAGACCGAAAGACCCGTACACCAGTTAAGGTTGAGGCGAAGATGATCTTCGGTAAGGCTGTTGGAGTGTTGGTGAGGAAAGTGCCTTAGGAATGCTCTTCAACTATACCCTTTGCCCACTCGTAGACCTTGCCCGCTACCTCGTAGGCCTCTTCGTACTCCTCTTCGGAAACGGGGACGTAGTCGTCAGGATACCGGGTCGTGAAAGCGTATCGGGTCAGCGAAGGGGAGTTCAGAACATCCGGAGGCATCGGTACATCCTCCTCTATCAGCACATCCACAAGATGCCCTATATCGTGGGTCTTAAATTTCCCAACCTTACCCTCCAGTCCAAGGATTATGACAACGGCCTTCAGAGACTTCTCCACGGCCTGCTGGAGCAGGAAAACTGCTATCCTACGATAACCCTTCTCCTCCATCACGGTGGCAGCCTCAAGGTCCTCCTTAGTGAACTGCAGCCACCTCCGGGCGTCTTCCTTCCTTCTCATATATCACTACCCCCTCCCTGTGGGCATCGTAATATACCAGATAGGGAACGTCCTTCAACTCTTCAATCTTATCAGGCGACTGAACTATCACGTCCACGACCGCGTCCCTGTATATCCTCGCCTTGAGGAACTCAACGAGCAGTTTTCCTTCAACTCTCCTTCTATCCTCCGGCTTAATCCCCTCCTTAAGGACGAGGATATCGTAATCGCTGCCCTCTGTGTAGTCTCCCCTCGCCCTTGAGCCAAAGAGAACGATCCTGTCGGGGTCTATCTCCTTAACGATGACCTCAACTATCCGACGGAGGATCGAATCCTTCTCAAGTAAATCTCTACCATCTCTCACCGTCCCTATTCTAACGGCGAAAAGCCACTACCCTGATCTTCAGGTAGTCTCCCTGGCGATACCCATCTCCTTCGCCCTCGCCTTCAGGTCCGCCTCAAGGAGAGCCTCTATTATGGGGTCCAGCTCTCCGTTGAGTACCCCCTCAAGGTTGTATATGGTGAAGTTTATGCGGTGGTCCGTCACCCTGTTCTGGGGGAAGTTGTAGGTCCTTATCTTCTCAGAGCGGTCCCCGGAACCTACGTAAACCTTCCGGAGCTGTCTCAACTCCGCCTCTTTCTGGCTCTCGTAATACTCCCGCAGCCTCGCCTTCAGGATCCTCAGGGCCTTGGCCCTGTTCTGATGCTGGGACCTCTCGTCCTGCACCGTGACCACTATGCCCGTCGGTATGTGAGTTATGCGTACAGCCGACTCCGTCTTATTCACGTGCTGGCCACCGGCACCGCCAGATCTGAAAGTGTCTATTTTCAGTTCGTCCGGCTTTATCTCCACCTCAACGTCCTCGTACTCCGGCAGCACCACCACGGAGGCCGCGGAAGTATGGATCCTCCCGGAAGTTTCCGTTATCGGCACCCGCTGGACGCGGTGGACCCCTCCCTCAAACTTCAGGAGGCCGTAAGCCCCCTTCCCCTCAATCAGGAGGGTTATCTCCTTGTATCCGCCGAGGTCGCTCTCCGTAAAGTCGGTTATGGACGCCTTCCATCCTTTCCTCTCCGCAAACTTTATATACATTCTGGCCAGGTCGGCTGCAAACAGAGCAGCCTCTTCGCCTCCCACACCGGCCCGTATTTCAAGTATGGCGTTTCCCTCATCCCGTGGATCTCTCGGTATGAGCTCGTAGAATATCTTCTCATCCAGTTCCCTCGCTTCCTCCTCAAGCCTCTCCATCTCCGCCTCCAGTTCGGCGTCCCTTTCCTCCTGAAGGAGTTCCTTTATGGCCTCTATCTCACCCTCCACTTCCCGAAGCCGTCTTATCAACTCGGCCGCCCTTTTCAGATCACGGTACTCCTTAAGGAACTTCTGAAACTCCTCGTGGGTATAGTTTTGCGGATAGGCGACCTTTCTTTCCAGTTCCTCAAACCTTTCAAGGACCTCTTCGTACTGCCTCTTCACGGCTCTATACCTTCACCTCCATCTTCCACCTCATTATGGCCACAACGCTGCGGTCTATAGCGTTACGAAGATCCTCCGTGTTCGCCACTTCAACCCTGCCTCCCATTCTGAGAACCTCTTCAACCAGTTTATCGGTTATATCGGGAGTAGGTACGACCACGTCCGTCCCGGCGGGGCACTCCCCCTCAAAGGAGAAGTAGCCGGAGGGGTGGCAAATGAACCCTTCATGGGAGAAGTCGGGATCTATTATCAAAGTATCCACGTTACCCATCATGGCCAGAAGGGTGGCCGGTCTCAGCCCCTTCACGGCCATTTCCAGCCCGAGAGCTTCGTTGAACCTTTTCAGGAGATCCTTTTCGTCCTCTATATCCAGTTCTCTGGTTTTGTCTATAACCGCCCTGTATACCTCGTTCTTGTTGGTTGGCCATGAGAGTTGAAGTTCCGCCCTGAACGTCCTCTTCACGTAAGTGTGCAACTTCTCAAGGACGAGGGGTACCATCTTCTCGTTGGGGGAGGAGAGGAAGAGATTATCAAAAGGCTCCTCTTTGTAGATCTTGAACAGGTAGTCTGCGACGGCTTTCGCGACCCGGTTGGCCTCCTCGGCTTTTAAGGCTTCCATGTTCTTGGCCCTGAGAGTACGGAAGACGGGCATGTCGGCGACAGAGGTCTTAAAGACCCCCGGTTTCTCCGCCACCTCCTCTATGTCCAGCTTATCCACGAGATGACGTATAGAGCGGGCATCCACCATGTAAACGTCTATCATGCCCTTGCTGAAGTTCGCGACGAGGTTCTTGCCGAAATCACTCTCTACGGCGTAAACGCCCAACTTGTAGGGCTGTATATCCACCACCAGCTCGTTCCTGAGTACGTAAGCCAGTTTGACCACCTCCCAGTAGTTCTCATCGCTCTTTGAGAATATCGCTATACCCCCAACGGGTATACCCTCGTCGCTCTCAAGGTTTTTGGGGTTCTCAAAAAACTCCTCTATCTTTTTGAAGTCTTCAAACACGCTCTGAAGATGTTTGGGGTCCACCCCCTTCTCCTTCAGGAACTCCCTATAACGCTTTATCAGATCCTTTATCCGTATGAGATAGCGGGGTGGTCTGTCCGCTCTGTCGTCCGGCTGCAGGCTCAAATATACGCTCGTGTAGAACATAGGCGGGAATTTTACCGCCGAAACGGGGGTTTAATATACGACTTTAAAATTCGCACCCGTGAGAGGTACGAAGAAGGACTACTACGAGATCTTAGGTGTACCCCGGAACGCGACCAAAGAGCAGATAGACGCCGCCTTCGCAAAGCTGGCCATGAAGTGGCATCCTGACAGGGTACCCCCGGAGAAGAAAGAGGAGGCAGAGAGGAAGTTCAAAGAGATAAGCGAGGCCTACTCCGTACTCTCCGATCCCGAAAAGCGTAAACTCTACGATATGGGCGTAGACCCGGAGAGCGGAATGCCCGGTGGGGGTACCGCCTACGACTTCTCCGGTATGGGCATAGAGGAGATACTGGAACAGATATTTGGCAGGAACTTCGGTGGGTTTGGAGGTTTCGGTTTTGAGGATATATTCGGGGACGTGTTCGGAGGAAGGAGGAGGGAGAAGGCCAGAGAGGAAGATCTGGACGTCCACGTTGATGTAGAGCTGAGTCTTGAGGAGATAGTAAAGGGTACCACACGGGAGATCCGATATACCAGAAGGGTCCTGTGTCCCACGTGCAAAGGGGAGGGTATAGTTAACCCCCGCACCTGTTCCGTATGCGGTGGGAGGGGAAGAGTACGTCAGCATCAGAGGACATTCTTTGGCGTTTTTGTAATGGAGAGAACTTGTCCTAACTGTAAAGGCACGGGTGTAAGCGGCGAGACCTGTTCCACGTGTGGGGGCAAGGGGTACGTGGAAGAAGAGGTTGAGAGGGAGTTCGCCATTCCTGCGGGGGTCTTAGGTGGTCAAAAGGTCGTTTACCGGAACATGGGTCACGTGGGGAGATACGGTACCGGACGCCTCGTTATACACGTCAGAGAAAAACCCCATCCGAAGTACGAACGCAGAGATAGGGACGTCATATATACGGTGGAGATAGGACCGGCCCGGGCTGCCCTCGGTGGAGAGATTGAAATAACTGACCTTCGGGGGGAGAAGATCAGGGTGAAGGTACCGAGGGGAGTACAGCACGGTGAGATATTCGCCAGAGTGGAGGGACGGGGGATACCGGATCCCAAAGGCGGGAAAGGGGGAGACCTCCTTATCAGGGCGAGAATAAAGGTGCCTACCAGACTCAGCCGTGAGGAGGAAGAACTGTACAGAAAGCTCCTGAAATTAGAAGGGCTGCCGTAGAATTGCCGGTATGAACGTTTACATGGCCATACTGTTGGTTTCGGCCTCTATATCTCTTCTCGCACTTGCGGGGGCGGTGTGGTACCTGGTAATAAGGATATCCTTTACCCTGGACCGCATGCTACTCTCCATGGAGAGGATAGCGGACGATGCGGAGGAGACCTTCAAACGCATAAACCGGCTGGCGGAGAGGATAGACAACACCCTTACCCCCATAGAGCGCATGATTCAGGGTATATCCGTCCTGAGCATGGCGGGGAAGTTACTTGGCTTCATCATGGGACGCAGGGGAAAGGAGAGGGGCAGGTAACCACACACACCCACCCTTCCACTATATAATATACACCTCAAGGGGCCGTAGCTCAATAGGCAGAGCAGCGGACTCATAATCCGTGGGTTGCAGGTTCGAGTCCTGCCGGCCCCATTTTTTTATGGACGTAAAAGTGTCCCCTTTACCGCAGTATAATACTGTTCCTTACGATGTATAAACGTATCTTTTTAACTCTGGCAATCGTCGGAGCGGGGGTCGCTCTGGCCTCCGGATGTGATAAGGACTTCTGTGAAGACTATCCGAACTCCGAATTCTGTTCCCCATCTCCACCGCCCCCTCCCCCATCGGATACGGTGAGGATATCCTGTTCGGATACGGGAAGGACAGGATACTTCCCCCTTGTCGTGGGAGCAGTATGGAACTATCACGTTTTTGAGGGTACCAGTCTGAACGATTCGGCTGATAGCGTTACGAACCCCACGGGGAACGTGTGGGACGAAAGCGTTACCATGGCGGACGATTCTACGTGGGTAACCTCCTACATGGGAGGTCCGTACGACGGTCTGGAAGATACTGCTTACGTATTCCTCAGGAACGACACCCTCTATATGCGGGTAATAAAAACCACTACCATAGGGGGAGGGGATCCCATAACCATAACGGCGGAGGCACCGTTCGCGTGGTACCCGCTCGTGAGCGGAGACAGCATCTCCACAGACTGGGATACCCTACCACCGGCGGACTACGTGGGTGGTGACAGCATCCCGGACACCATAGAGTACAGGATAACTACCCTCGTTAAGGACACCACGACCTATACGGTGGGTAGCGAAACCTTCTGTGCCCAGAAGGTGCAGTATAAGACCACGCTCCACGTTATAAATCTCGGAGCGACGATAGATCTGAACTCCTACTTCTGGTGGACACCCTACGTGGGGGTGGTCAAACGCATAGAGCGCAATTTGAGGGATACGATGGGGACAAAATGGCTCCAGAAGGATCTGCAGAACTACACTATACCCTGAATGCGGAAAGGGGAAACATAAAGAAGAAGGTATCGGCCTCCCTTAAGTTAAATTTACCCGATGTGATTGAGCAGAACATCGTTGATATGATCCTTGACCTGAAGGAAAGGGAGTTACCACAGGTGCGGGTCGTTGACGTGGAGGGTGGAACGTACTTCCTCGTGGTTGCGAAGGACTGGCCGGGACTCTCGGACGCCTCCCTCGCCGTTGTACACGAGAAGGGGTACAACCTGTCTATGGTATTTGGGGTCCAGGTTGTGGATACTCCTTACTCCGTCATGATCATGCAGATATCCCCGAATTCGAACACCGATCAGAAGAGGCTCTTGAGGGATCGGGAGGAGATAGTTACACTGCTCCGCACGGTTGCGAAGGGTGGGCTGGATATACGTACCATCCTCGGAGCCGAGAGCCGCAAACTGCGGGTGTACGACAGGGTACTGAAGGAAATTGACAGGATGGTGGAGGAAGGAAAACTTACCCGGAAACTGAAAGCCCGTATAGTGGGGGACGAAGGGGAACTTATAAAGTTCATACGTTCCCGTACGATAGCCTACCTTGAGGAGAGGAGTCCGAGGACGCTGGCCGAGATAGTCAAGATGCAGGTTGAACTTGCAGATAAGGCGAGAAAGAACCCCGGGAACGTTTACGTGGACTTCCATCTTTTCAAAGTAGGCCCCGAAGGCAAGAGAAATAAGGATATGGTCGGCTTTACGATAGTGGGTAAGTCGGGACTCGTAAAGTTAAGCGACGTACTTCACGTATTCCGGAAGCAGGGGATAGTGGAGAGGTACAGGAAGGAGTTTATACTGCCCGATGGCATCTCCGTTGTACGGGTTGAGATAGACGGGACATACCAGAAGATGCTCATGACCCTCAAGGAGGAACTTCAAAACCTACGTGTGCCACAGGACGATGAGGAGGTAGCCCCCGGGGAGGAGATCTTCGGCAGGATGGTGAGCGATAGGCTTATGCGGGAGTACGAGACGAGCGGCATACCCCAGCTCCTCACCATGCACGTAACCGGTAACATATACCGGGCCTCCGCCGTGGGGCCGTTGCTCGGAGAAACCGAAGAGGAGGCTGAGGACAGGATAGAGGAGGCTTTCAGAAAGAGGAACCTCACGGTTACCGACGCCATAGTCAAGTTCTTTGGAAAGGATGAAAAAAGGACCGGGCTTTACATAATAAAATTCCATCCTAACGTTCCCATAAAGCACGTTCACGAGAGGGTCAAGGATGCCTTCCGCGAGCTGTTCGGATCCGAAAAGGGCATTAGAGATTTTGACGAGAGCCTTCGGAGGATCAACTACGAGAAACTATCCGCCCTGTACGAGATGCTGTCGGAAAACGTACCCCGGAAGTTCATAGGTGATATCTTCTACTCCCTCAAAGACGAGTTGCGGATAATGGAATCCGTAGATGTCCTCGCGGCCATCATATCCCACATATTCTCCTCCGTAGAAGCGTTTCTGGAGAAGAGGCAGGGCGGAGGAAAGGACAGAGGTATATATTCCACGACCGTTTCCCGTTACGCCATTACGACCATCGTATGTGACAAGTCCTGTTCTAAAGAGGAGCGCGAGAGGTTTCAGAAGAAGTACGGCAGAAGGATATCCCGACTGAGTATATACGGAAGTGAAGTCCAGACCTACATGAAGAAGGTTGCGAGAGATGAGTCGGTCAAGAAAGAAAAAAGAAAACCGGTTTCGTAATCGCGTCATACTTTACGTCCTCGCCATAGTGTGGCTGGTCGTATCCGGCATACTCCTTCAGTGGAGCGTTTTCATGTACAAGTCAGTCATCTACGACATCTCCATGGTGGACTTCGCTACGAAGAACGTCCTCAGACTCCTCCTTGGAGTCTTCGCCTTCCTTCTGGGTATGTGGGTGTACAGGTTGGGGGCGGGGGGATGGGTTAACTGGCTCTTTTACGTCTCAATCGGCCTGCTCGTGATGACCTACATATCCGGGAAGGCCTTCGGAGGAGCCACCCGATGGATAGCCGTCGGACCTTTCACAATCCAGCCCTCCGAGTTCGTTAAGTATACCCTTATTATGTACCTCGCCAACCTGTCGGTCTCGGAAAAGGGGGCCAGTACCGTGCGTATCTTCTGGAAGGCCCTGATAATATCCGCCGGTGTAAGCCTTCTAATACTGTTCCAGCCCAACTTCTCCACGGCCGTGGTCCTGATCCTCTCCGTGGTGATCACCCTGTTTCTGCTCGGTGCGACCGTTCCCCAGATGGTGGCTTCCGTCCTCTTCGCCGCCTTCCTTGGCCTTATCGCCTACAACTCGTTCGGACACGTCAGGGAGCGAATAGAGATCTTCCTCGGAAAGGGAGCCGGATCCTACAAGGCGGCCCAGGTGATACAGGCCAAGATTTCCATAGTGCGGGGAGGGGTGTTCGGGAAGGGGCCTGGTATGGGTCTCCAGAAGCTGGGATACCTGCCTTCAGCAGACAAGGATTACGCCTTCTCAAACCTGTTTGAGGAGTACGGCCTTCTCGGGATACCCGGCGGGGCGCTCTGGATCATCCTCTCCCTGATAGGAATAACTTGGGTGGGACTATGGGCGGCCCAGAGGAACGACGATCCCTTCAGGAGGTTCGTTATGGTGGGGTTTACGGTAACCTTTTTCACCTTCTCCTTCGTACATATAGCCGTGAACATAGGCCTGCTTCCGCCCACGGGTCTTCCTCTCCCCTTCGTGTCGTACGGGGGGTCGGCCCTCGTGGCCAACGCCTTTGCTCTGGGGTACGTCTTCAGGGGCGTGATTGAGGCGAAGTAGCCTCTCCTCTACCGACCTTAGAATCCCGCCCATGTTGGAAGGAACTTGGTACCTGGAAAAGCACACGGAGAGCCTCCTGTTTCTCCACAAGATAAAAAACCATATATACCACGGAAAGACGGCCTATCAGAAGGTGGATATCGTTGAGATAGAGGCCTTCGGAAAGACCCTGTTTTTAGACGGTAAGATACAGTCCGCCCAGATAGATGAGTTCATCTACCACGAGGTTCTGGTACACCCGGCCATGCTCACGCATCCCGATCCCAAAAACGTCATCATCTTAGGCGGTGGGGAAGGAGCCACCCTCAGGGAAGTTCTGAGGCACCCGGTTAAGAGGGCTACCATGGTGGACATAGACGAACAGTTAGTTAAACTGTGCGAGGCCTACCTTCCGGAGTGGCACGCGGGGGCCTTCTACGACGAGCGTACCAACCTCGTATTTGCGGATGCGAGATCCTACATGGAGAACTCCAACGAAACCTACGACGTGGTTATAAGTGACCTTACGGAACCCCTTGAGGGCGGACCTTCCGTAATGCTCTTTACGAAGGAGTTCTACGGCACCGTGTACGACCACCTCTCGGACGACGGCGTGCTGGTAGTACAGTCCGCGAGCGCTGACCCCTACTACAACGAGTTCGTGCGGGACGTTTTCGCTACCTTAAAGGAGGTATTTCCGACGGTTAAGGTGTTCCACGCCCCCGTTTTCTCCTTCCAGATGGACTGGGCGTTTACCCTGGCCACGAAGGGGAGGGATCCGGAGGGAGTCCCGGTTGAGGAGATAGAGAGGAGGATATCCTCCTTCTCAAACGCTCTGAAATTCTACACTCCGGACCTCCATCATGCCCTATTTAAGCTGCCCCGTTTTCTCAGGGACGTACTTACCAAAGGGAGGGTCATAACCGATGAGAACCCACCGGTCTGGCTCTCTTGAGATGGTAGGAGACGTGAAGTTTGCCCTCGGTGCGGGGAAGGGGGTGGCGGAGGATTACATTCTGGCCTTTGACAGGGCGCTCAGGGAGGCCGGTTTTTCCGATTACAACCTCCTCAAGGTTTCCTCCGTACTGCCGGCCGGTGCCCGGCTTGTAGGAGCCGTAGACATGCCAAAGGGTTCCCTCCTCCCCATAGCCTTCGGTGAGAAGGCCAGCAACGTGAGAGGCCAGAGGATAGGGGCCGCCGTCGCCGTGGCCGTGCCTGAGAGTCCGAAGGATATCGGCATAATCATGGAGGTAACAGGAGAGGAGAGTGCCGACACTCTCCGGAAGAAGGCGGAGGCTCTGGCTCTTCTGGCCATGGAGGACAGGGGTATAGCCGTTAAGGAGGTGCTGAGTGCGGGAGTTGATGCCGTGGTAGAAGAGGGTTATACGTGCGTATTCGCGGGGGTAGCGATATGGAAAGGCCAGGGTTAGAGTTCAGAGAGGAACATGCCGAAGGGAGCGGACTATACTTCCGGATAGACGAGGTTCTGTATACCGGACGGTCGGACTTTCAGGATATACTCGTCTTCCGCAACGACTTCTGGGGCGTGGTCTTCGTCCTTGACGGTCTCGTGATGATGACGGAGAGGGACGAACACTTCTACCACGAGGCTCTGGTACACCCGGTCATGGCCGTGGCACCGAAGACGGACGGGGTCCTCTTGGTGGGGGGAGGGGACGGCGGAAGCGTCCGGGAGATCCTCAAGTACGGTCCCACATCCGTAACAGTGGCCGAGATAGACGGCGAAGTCGTAAACGTAGCCCGCAGATATCTCCCCACAGGGCGTTATTTGAATAGCCCGAACGTGAAGGTTGAGATTACGGACGGGGCGAAGAAGGTTAAGGAGAGCGGTAAATGGGACGTTATTATCGTTGACTCCACCGATCCCGTCGGACCGGCCAAGGTTCTCTTCTCGGAGGAGTTCCTTACGGATGTCAGGGATGCCCTCGGTGATGAGGGGGTGGTCGGGATGCAGGTGGGTTCCCCCATGTTCTACGCCCACCAGATAGATGAGACCCGTAAGGTACTGGAGAAATTATTCCCGTACGTCCGTTTCTACGTCTCCTTTACGCCTACTTATCCGTCAGGGATGTGGGGTTTCCTCATGGCTGGGAAGGTTCCCCTTGAGGTAAGGCGTACAATCCCCCCCGGAAACCGATTCCTTAAGAACGAAGGTAAGGTGCGGGCGCTCTTTCTTCTGGGCGATTGATCACCTGACCACCACCGAAAAGGTCCTGTCGTTGAGTTTGACGATGTGGGAACCTCTCCTTACCGGTATGAAGGTCTCGCCGGGCATCAACTCCTTCACGACCTCAAGACGTCCGTCCGGGCTGTATATACGAACGCGGGCCCTGACGTTGGTACTTATGAGGATACCTCCCCTCTCACCGCTTACCGTCGTATAGAGGTAGTCGGGTCCATTCCTCTCCTGAGATCCGAGGTCACCACCCCTTCCGAGGGTACCGCAGGTGTCGTTATAGGGATATATACCACAGCCGGAAACGGCGTCGTTGTCCACGACGATGAACAGAGATCTACCGGCCGAAGGTAGAACCATTATCTCGGAACATCCGTCCCCGTCCACGTCGGCGAAGGCCGATCCCTCTCCCACTATCCCGGAGGCTGACCACTCCAACGTACCACTGGACGCGTCGTACATCCTGAAGATGCCGTCTCCGAAACACATGTGGGCGTCCCAGTAGGGTACCACGGCTATCTCAAGCTGGCCATCGCTGTCAAAGTCGGATATTACCCGGCCACCTCCGTGGGTCATGTTGGGCCCTGTGAAGGATCTCGTCCATATAACGCTCCCCGACGACCCGTCTATAACCGTAACTCCTCCGGGAGTTCCACAATTACAGCTTCTCAGATGGCCCACTACAACGTCGTTCAGGCTGTCACCGTTGACATCGGCCGAGGTTATGGGGCCGCAGGCCATCTGCCCGGATATGTTCCTGACCCATATAGTGGAGCCGTCCGAACCGTTCAGGGCGTATATGTTCCCGTTGTCGCTGGAGACTATAACCTCGTCCACGCAGTCCCCCGTTATATCCACAAGGGTGGCGGGAGTGCGGGTGTAATACCTGTTACTGACGCTCGTACTCCACTGGAGCGAACCGGTGTTAACATCGTAGGCGTAAACCGTATTGGACCCTGCAACTACCACTTCGTAATCACCATCACCGTCAAGGTCTCCTACGGCGGGAGATTTTGCTATGCCTATAAGAGTCGTACCACCGGTGGGGGCAGACCACACTACGGATCCGGTTGATGCCCTTAGAGCGTAGAGGGTACCGTCGTCGTTCACCAGAACGAGGGTGTCGGAACCGTCAACCACAACGGCCGGTCCACCGCTTCGGGTCCCACATCCGGCGAAGGAGGTCCATATTACGGAACCGTCCGTACCCCTTAACAGTCGGGTGTTTGAGGCGTTGCATACGACGACCTCCAGACCGGGAATCGTAGGTATTATATCGGCAGCGGCAGGTGCGCCCCATGACCCGCCCGAAACCGACGACGTCCACAGTATCCCACCCGTGGTGCCCCGTATAGCGTACACGCTGGAAGAACCGTAACAGTTGAATACTATCTCAGGTAATCCGTCCCCGTTTATATCTCCGACGATAGGCTGGGATTCCCCCGTACAGAGCGAAACGTTGTACTTAACGCTCCACCCCGAAATCTGACCCATCATCGCTCCGAAACCGTTATGCCCCATAGTGCCATGGAGCATGAGCCAGTCTCCCTCAGCCACGTGCCTTGGAGGAAACTGGAACAATAAAATCGTTAACATGGTGCTAAATTATACACTGGAAATCATGATCAACCCGGGCAGTTTGATATGTTTGTAATTACTGAGCAACGCACCCTATTCGCAGAAGCACGATCTCTTGCGTATTGCCATACTTTTTCGGTATTGCGCCGATACCGGAGTTGCTGTTTCCTTTGTGTCAAGCAGGAATGATATCGTACGCTACCCTTCGTTTACCGACTTTCAGATGCCGACTCTCCCCTTCCCCCGGCGTAAATCCCTCCACTCGGCCGTAGAATAGGCGACTATGGAGTACGTAGTCAAGGCCAGTACAAGGGATAAGTTCGGAAGAAACGCTGCCAAAAGGTACCGCAGGGAGGGATACATACCAGTGGTGCTTTACGGGAAGGGTGAGAAGAACGTCCACGCCATCGTGAAGAAGACGGAGCTTATGAAGTTCCTGCATGAGACCCACGGTGAGAGTGTCGTAATTACGGTAGAAGTTGACGGCAACCAGTACATGGCCATAGTGAAGGATATTCAGCTGGACCCGGTCACCGACGACGTGGTTCACGTTGACTTCCAGCTCCTGCACAAGGGTGAGGAGATAGAGATTGAGGTGCCCGTCGTTCTGGTCGGGGCCGAGAACGCTCCTGCTACCAGGGCCGGAGGTGTTATAGAGCTCCTGACCCAGACTCTGGCGGTAAAGGCGGAGCCTCAACATATACCTGCTCACATAGAGATAGACGTGTCCGGTATGGAGATCGGGGACGTTATACACGTTAAGGACATAAAGACGGAGAACTTCACCATAGCCGAGGATCCGGATATGCCCGTGGTAACCGTTCTCACCGAGAGAGCGGCCCCTGAGGCTGAAGCTCCGGAGGAGGCTGCCGAAGAGGCGGGTGAGAGTGAAGCCGCCGAATCTTCGGAAGGTTAAATCTCATAAGGCGTAATGAAGGTCGCCCTCGTAGGGCTCGGGAATCCCGGGCCCGAATACCTTTTTACACGCCATAACGTGGGTTTCATGTTCGCCGACTTCGTCGCCCGTAAGCATGGGCTGGAATGGAAAATCTACCCTTCCGTGGCCCTCGCAGAGCATAAACGGTTCTACGTAATAAAACCCCTCCTTTACATGAACAACTCCGGGAAGGCCCTCCTCTCCGCCCCCGTGCCGGTGGTTAAGATGCCCATCGTTGTCGCTTACGACGACGCCGACCTCCCCTTTGGAGCCGTCAAATTCAAAAAGGAGATAAGATCCACACCCTCCCATAAGGGTTTAAAGGACATATATCTCGCACTTAACAGGCGGGATATAATGAGGCTCAGGTTCGGAATAGGGCGTCCTCCGGAGGGTGTGTCGTTGGCCGACTGGGTCCTATCGTCCTTTACCGAGGAAGAACTGAAAAAGATTCCGGACATACTTTCAAAAGCCTACGAGGCCTTCCGCCTTATAATACAGAGAAAGTACGAGCTAATAGGGCAGGTACTGTCATGAGCAGGGAGAACGTTTCCGATGATCCTCTGCACTACTACTGGAAGGCGCTTGAGGAGTTGAAACCTCTACCTCTGGAGGAGGAGCTTGAACTGGCGAGGCGGGCGAAGAAGGGGGATAGGGAGGCTTACGAGAAGATCATAAAGTCCAATTTGAGGTACGTCGTGGACGTTGCCCTGCGGGAGGGATGGAACTCCGGGGTCCCCCTTGAGGATCTCATATCCGAAGGGAATCTGGGTCTTCTCAAGGCGTTTGAGAAGTTTGATCCGGACAGGGGCGTTAGGCTGATCTCCTACGCCGATAAGTGGATCAAGGAGGCCATAATAAAGTTCATAAGGTCGTACAAACCCCTATCAGGCATGCCACACATATCCAAGAAGGATCTTCAAAAGATAACGGAGCTGTATCAGGAGCTCGGAAGGGAACCAACGGTTGAGGAGATAGCAGAACGGCTCGGCTCATCTACGAAACGAGTTAAAAGACTGCTTGACGCCGTCAGAACGCGATTCCTTAACACCGAGGGTAAGATATCGGAGCCGGGAGAGGGACCCTCAGATACGTTTATACCGCTCGTGGCAACCGACAGCGAATCCATAGAGAAGGAATACGTCAGAAACAAGCTTGAAGAACTATTTGAAAAGGTCTTTGCCTCGGATATTCTTACGGAGAAGGAAAAGATCGTCCTCTCGGAGTACTTCGGCATAGACGGGAAACCCCGAAAGATGGCAGAAATAGCCCGGAAGTGGGGTGTAAGCAGGGAGTACATAAGGCAGATAAAGGAGTCTGCCATAAAGAAGATACGCAAAGCTTTTCCGGAGTTTCAGAATCTGGTGGATGAACATCTCGTATAGGGATATTTTCGCCTTTACAATAACCGCATAATGAAGATAAAGAAAGGCAAGAAGAGGACTTTAAGTTCCGTAATTCGCACGCAGGAGTTCAGTCTGGTAGGAGGTCTCGGCAAGAAGGGTTATAATCCTGATGAGGTAAGGGATTTTCTGAACCGCATCGCCCGTCAGGTTGAGGAGCTGGAAAAGAAGCTGGAGGAGAGCGCCGGGGGTGGAGGTGTGGACGAGAGCGTCTTACAGGAGTACAGGGATCGTGTAGAGGCCCTTGAAACCCAGCTGGAACTTCTCGCCAAAGAGAACGAGGAGCTTAAAAAGAAACTCAAAGAACTCTCGGAAGCCCCTCAGCCTTCGGGTGCGATAGACTGGGATTCCATACCGGAGGATAAACTGGCCACCGACCTCCTCAGGATGGCGAAGGAGACCGGGGACCGGATAGTTGAGCAGAAAAAGAAGGAAGCCGAGGAACTACTAAAGTCGGCACAGGCTCAGGCTGAGGAGATCATCCGCGAGGCTCAGTTTAAGGAGATGGAGATGCAGAAGAGGCTGAGCCTCCTTAAAGCGGAGATAGAGGAGGCCGAGAAGAAGAGGGCAACCATAAGGGAGGAACTGAAGAACGATCTTCTTAACCTCGCCCGCAAGATAGAAGAGTTTGCTACCACCTTAGAATAGAGTGGGCATGTTAAAAGTAAAGATCCGCATAGGTGAAAGGGAGAAAGAGGTAACGATCCGTAAGGTGCCTTTCGTTATCGGAGGCTCCGCCAGAAGCGATCTCTTCGTAATCGGGACACCGCCGGAGTTCGCCGTAATAGACAGAAAGGGAGACACCTACGTACTGAAGGCCTTTGATAAGGGAGTAACGGCGGATGGCATAGAGAACGTCAGAGAGATAGAACTGGTTCCCGGGATGGAAATTGACTTTGCGGGGAAAGTTAAGATGACCGTACTTGAGGCCCCGGAGCCGGAGGAGGGAACGAGTCAGCCCACGCAGTTCCTTGAAGCCGAAGAGCCTCCCTACTTCAAGATACTCACCGGTCCGAACGCCGGAAGCATCATAGAGATAGTTTCGTCCGGTATCCTCGGGCGGGCACCGGACGTTGAATACAGGGTAAACGACCCCCACACATCACGGGAGCATCTTAAGATATACTTTCTGGGAGACAGCGTAGAGGTTGAGAACCTCAGCAGCACCAACCCTACGGAGATAAACGGTAAGATACCGAAAGGGAGGGTACGACTGAAGAGCGGAGATATCCTGAAGGTCGGAAGAATGACCCTCCTTTACGTTAACCCGGTAGAAAAACCCGAAACGGAGTTGATGGTCGGGCGTGCGAAGGTGGGGCCGGTGGTGTTCGGTGCTGTTGGCGCCCTCGCCGTACTTATAGTGGCCATAGCATCCTTCCTGTACTTCAACCAGAGGAGGAGCGAAGCCCAGTCCAGCCTGAGTCTGGCGGTATCCACCTTCACCGCAGCAGAGAACGAGGGGGATCCGGAGAGGATCAAGAAGAACTACCTTCTCGTGAAGGAGTACGCCAGCAAGGCCCTCAGTATAGACAAAAACCTCGCTCAGGCCAAAGAGTACATAAAGAGGGCGGATAGCCTCCTCACGGCGTGGGATAAGGTCGTGAGGGCGAAGAAACTCATAGCCGAGGGTAAACTGCAGGAGGCCTTAGCGAAGCTGGATTCCGTTGCCCCTGTACTCGGAGATCGCCCCCAGTTTACGGCGATATACGCCCCCCTCCTGAACAGGCTCGCCGTTGAGGAGAACGTAAACCTCGCCCGGGCTCTCATGGAGGAGGGTAAGTACGACGAAGCTCTTAAGGCCCTTGACGTTGCCCTGTCCATAGATCCCAACAACCCGGACCTTCTGGCCCTTAAGGAAACTATAGCCGAACTGAGGGCCTCAAAGAAGCCTGTAAAGATGGAGGAGATAAAGAAGAGGTTCGTCCAGAAGAAGGAGGAAGTCAGGCAGAAACAGAAGGTCACCACGGCTCGGAAGGGTAAGGAAAAGGGTAAGACCGTTTCTCTCAAACCCTCCCTGAAGGGCGAAAAGATCTCCCTCAAAAAGGAACCTTCCCTGAAGAGCGACGTGTCGGTCAGCCTGCCTTCCGTCTCGGTGGACCTTGGCACCCCGAAGCCGGCGATAAGCCTAACGTCCTCAAAGACCATAGACAAACAGAGGCAGATGATAGAGGCCTACAAGCGGGGGGATCTGCGGACGGTTAAGCGTATAGCCACCGACCTTCTAAGCGAAAACCCGCGGAACGTTACCGCCAGGAGATATCAACAGCTGGCGGAACTTGAAAGTAAGGCCAGGGCTTACGAGGAGGCTGGAAACAAGAAGCAGGCCCTACGTTACTGGAAGCTGGTTCTACGCTACGATAAGCGCAACGCAAGAGCCAGAAGGGCAGTTGAGCGTCTCAGTAGATAAAAAGGAGGTAGGAACCATGAAGGCCGTAATAAAGTTCAAAGGTTTTCAGATACCCGTAGAGGAAGGGCAGACGATAACCGTCCCCAGGGTGGACGCCAGAGAAGGCGAAACCGTAGAGGCCGACGTCGTCCTTTACAAGGGGGAAAACGGCCTTGAGTTCGGAGGACATAAAGCCGTCCTGAAGGTGGTGGGGCACGTACAGAAGCCCCTCCTCGTCTTTAAGATGCGCCGCAAGACCAACTACCGCAGGATGTACCATCACGTGCAGGAGTACACGAAGGTAGTGGTTGAGAGGATTGAGTGAGCTTTTAGACCTCCTGAAAGGTTTTCCACCGGAGGCGGCCGTCTTTATAGCGGCCGCCCTGCCGGTTCTTGAGTTGAGGGGTGCGATCCCCTTGGGGGTTTTTTATTTTAGTATGCCCGTATGGAAGGTATTCGTACTCGCCCTGATAGGCAACCTCCTCCCCGTTCCCTTGCTGCTCGTACTCCTTCGGCCGTTGAATACTCTATCCAGAAAGTGGAAACCGACCCGCAGGTTCTTTGAGTGGCTGTACGATAGGGCGCAGAGGAAGGGGGTGTCCGTTCAGAGGCTCGGAGCCATAGGGGTGTTCCTGTTCGTGGCCGTCCCCATGCCGGGTACGGGGGCCTGGATGGGCAGCGTGGTGGCCGAAGTCTTCGGTCTACCCTTTACCGTCGCCCTCGTAAGCATAGCCCTCGGCGTCGTAACCGCCGGTATTCTGGTGGCTATCGCCTCCTATATAGGCTGGTGGGCCGTAGCCCTTATGTTCGCGGCCCTCCTCCTGATAACCTATCTCATCTCAAGGCGGGGATGATGGAGATCTTCACCAACCGATTCCTGTGGGGGGCCGTCCTCTCCTCCTTCATAGCCCAGCTCATAAAGGTAATAGCGACCATGATCAGAACCGGCAAGTTTGACTTTTCCCGACTCGTGGGAACGGGAGGTATGCCTTCGGCCCATTCCGCCTCCGTTATGACCCTGACGACCATGGTAGGTCTATCTCAGGGGTTTGATAGCCCCCTGTTCGGCGTCGTTGCCTTCTTCAGTCTCATAACCATGTACGATGCGGCGGGTGTGAGGAAGGCTGCAGGGGAGCAGGCGAGGGTCCTGAACGTGATACTTGACGAGATAATGAAGGGTCACCCCATCTCCAACGTTGAACTCAAGGAGTTGTTGGGCCACACTCCAAAAGAGGTACTTACGGGCGCCCTTATGGGCGTGGTGATAGGGGTACTACTCCACTTCCTGTGGTCATGACCTATTCTTTATGAGGTACCTGACGGCCTGATCCAGATCCGTGAAGTGTTTAAACAGACTTGAGAAGCCCATGATACGGAATATCCTCTCCACGTTCGGCCTCAGGTTAACTAAGACGAGGTCACCGTCCTTTGACCTCGCTCTATAAACGGACTGGGCAAGCACTCCCCATCCCATGGAGCTTACGTATCCGACGTCTTCCATAACCACCGCGAACCTGCGGTACGACTTCAGGAGATCCGCGAACCTCTCCCTGAACATGTCGGCCGTGTACGTGTCCAGATCCCCTGTAAGGTGGATTATCAGGACGTCGGGGTACCCCTCCACGTTCTCCGTGTTTATCTGTAAAGGCATTATTTGAACTTGCTCTTCATGGCCTGAGCCATAGCCTCGCGGAGGTCGTCATAGGCCTTCAATATTACCCTGAATCCCATTATCCTGTACACCCGCTTGACCTGCCCCCTGAGCCCGTAAAGTACAAGATTACCCCCCTTCTCGCGGCTCTTCTTATAGGCTGATGAGAGGGCACCCCATCCGGAGGAGCTTACGAAACTTACCTCCGACATATCCACAACAAAGCGATTTTTCCCCCTCTCCAGCTGTTTCTTAAAGAAGTCCAGAAAATCGTGTGCGGTGTACGTGTCCAGATCCCCTTTGAGCTTTATGATCAGTACATCACCGCCTTCAACAGTGGATAGATCAAGTGCCATAAGCGGTGGTATTATAGAGCGGGAGATTAACTTCACGCAACCGGGATAAACACTTTCCCACGAAATCCCTTTTCGGGTATAGAATTAAAGTGAGTATGCTGTTATTAATATTCGTTTCCGTTGATGTTTCTGGAAGGAGTACGGGTTCCAGCGCAAGAATAGAGGTTTATAATGAGATGGGCGATAAGAGTTCTGTTGATGGAACCTACGATGTAGCCCACCACTTCGGATGGAACGAGGAAATCCAGCGGTTCCTTAAGGAGTACAACCCCCACGATGCTACGGCCAAAGTCTCGGAGATTGCATCCCTGTGGAACTCCCACTTCAGATACGCCCTGAACGGATATTACGAATCCACGGGAGATAAAGAGGCAGTATGTACCCGTTATCGGCTCAAGAATCTCCCCTGTCCTGCCGAGCATCCTCTCAACGAGAAGATGAAGGAGCTACTTTCTTCCTTTAGGGCAAAACCCGACCCGGAAACCTACGCAGAAATTATGTGGACGTTCCACGTGATAAAACGCAGGGTAAACGCCATAGAGAGTGATAAAGAGGCCATCCAAAAGAAGACCCCCGTTAGGTTTCAGGTAGCCGTACCCAAGGTGAGTACCAGGAAACCCTTCCAGTGGGACGACGGTATAATGCCCCTTGACGGTACCAACTGGCATACGAGCGCCGTGGCGGCCACCACGAAGAAGGAGTACAATCCCACGGTTGTGGCCGTAGGTTCGTCCGATACCCTCGTCTTCGCCTTTGAGGTGGAGGAATGCAACATGTGGTGTGCAGGTACATCCACTAACACCTGCATAATAGTGGGTACGTCCTACGATATGGGCCAGACGATGACGCCCCAGATATGTCTTCACAACCCATCAAGGGATCTCATGGAGCCTGCAATAGCAGCGGATCCCTACAGGAAGATAGTGTACGTGGCCTATTCTTACCCTTACTCTTCGTCGGACTACGACATAGACGTTTACGTGGCACATATAAGCGATCTTTTAGGTGGGTTCTTCAGGACCGTGGCCAACAGCTTTGACATGGAGATCACCCCCTACGTTAACCTTGAGTTCAACTGGGGAAGGTCGGGATGTGCCGGTCAGTGGACGAGCAGTTGTGCCTGTGCGGCTACCGATAACTGGGCTTTTATAGGTTACAACAGGAACATAGACCCCTACGTTGAGAGGAGTACGGACTGCGGAAACAGCTGGAGCCTGTCGTACAACGACATACCTTCCGATGGTAGCGCCTATACCAGTTCCCAGATAATGCTTGAGACGACAAACGATCCCAGGAGCGGCTCCTCCGTATGTTCTGCCTCCAACGGCGGAGATAACACCATTCAGGGAGTTTTTGTGGAGAGCGACGCATCCAACGACCACGAGATATGGCACATATACACGGATGCGTCCGACGGATGGGGTGACAGCTGGACCTCAACCATACTCATAAACAACTACCCTCACCCTATAAACATGCCATGGCTTTCCGTTGCCCGTACCCTTAGCACCTCCAGCATGACCCACCTCATACTCTTTGAAAGTCAATACTCTTCAACGGATGGAGATATAAGGGGTATACACGCCAGTGGTCTTCCACCTTCCGGGTGGTCCAGCGTATTCAACGTTGACTATACCACGATTGATAGCCGTACGCCCACGGTACATACGGACGCCCGCTGGCAGTGGTGTCCCGGCGCTGTGACCAGTACGGCCAGTTACTTTCATACGGCCTTTTATCACAAGTGTCCCAACACTTACGACGGTCGCCTATGCGATGAGCCTCCTTCCTCCTATAACAACACGTTCAGAGTGGTCGTTATGAGGGCGCCCTGGTCCAGCCCCACCTCGTGGGGACCGGAGTACTGTGCCATAAATCTGACGTACGCCGATACCGTGGCCATACCTCCTCCACCCTCTTACTCCGGTGGTGGCCTGTGGCAGAACTGGTGGCAGATAAACGGTACGACCTTCCGTGCCAATCCGTCTACGGGTGCTGCCTGGTGGTTTGGCGCGTTGTGGGTATATAACTACAGCTCCACCGATTGGGACGTTGAGTGGACCATACTCCAGTGCCTTCTCGGCAACGGGGACGACGACCTCTCAGTCGGTGAGGCGAGGGAGAACGTAGCGAACATGATCGTTACGACGGAAGGCAGAAGCATAGTACTCCGTGGTGAGGGTAAGGCCGAGATCTACTCCCTCAGCGGTCGCCTCGTGTCCGAAACGGACGTCAGGGGTACCGTAAAGATACCCCTTAGCAGCGGGACGTACTTCGTTAAGACGCCGGACGGCGTACGGAGGGTTATCGTAAGGTGAACACCCTTCTGGACGTACTGAACAGGGGGGTGATCTGGCTTATCAGGATGTACAGGCGGTACGTTTCACCCATGAAACCGCCCACGTGCCGGTACGTACCCACCTGTTCCGAGTACTCCATTCAGGCGTTGCAGAAGTACGGTCTGATAAAAGGTGGTGCGAAATCCATCTGGAGGATTCTCCGATGCAACCCTCTCTCTAAAGGAGGATACGACCCACCGTAGGGCCGACTCTGCAACATTTGAGAAGGGGGCCATACGGCCCCCTTTTGTTTTATTCGTACCTGACCTCCTGCTCCCTCTCCTCCTCCCTGAAGAGCTGGAGTACGAGTATTCCGGCTTCGGTCAGGGTGTTTTGACCCACGAGACCGGCCGCCCTCGCCAGAATCATGGTCTTGCGGAAGAGTTCCGGCTCAAGACTGGAGCGTTTTATGGCCTCCTTTATGTTCTTCGGAAGGATACGTATCTTCCTCTCCTTGACGTACAGGGTTCCCACCTCTGCCAGCGCTTTCAGGAGACGCACCATAATAGGTGTTAGAGGGTTGATCATGCTGTCCGGAACACCGGCAAGCGCCCTCTTTATCTTCCTGCCCTTATCCGTGAGGACGATTCCCTCGTCGGGGAGTACGTCCAGATAACCCCGTGCCTCCAGTTTGTTTAGGGCGTAGGTTATCTCCTCGTGCCATATCTCGTCAAACACGTTGTAAACGTCTCTCAGGAAGAAGCCCTGCTCCGGTACGGCCTTCAGGACCTGAAGCTCAAACTTCGTGACGTGAGGCTTGCGCACGATCCTGTAGGAGAGGTCGGCGTAAAACCTTCCGGACTCCGTAGGACCGGCCACGCTCACCAGGTTCCTCTTCAGGGCCTCCTCGTACCACCTGACGTTGGGTGCTATAAACTCCCCGTAGGATACGGTTATGCTCTTTACGGCCTCAGAAGGAATGTCCCTGAAGCCTCGCTGGTACATGTCCCTTAAGACGGCACGGCCGTGTTCCGTCAGACGGTATACTTCTTTGTCCTTTTCGGTGGAGGAGTAGGCGAGGTCAAAGGACTCCAGGGAGTAGAGGGACTGGAGGACGACCTCTTTCATCTTATCCTTCCACTTACCTCCCCTCTCATAGAAGCTCTTGAAAAGTTCCTCTACAGTTTTAACCTCGGAGAACTTCTTCTCTATCTCCTTCTTCTTGTGGTACCCGATATCCTGATATATCCGCCTTCCGTAGTAGGAAAGGAGATGTTTGTACTGCTTTATGGGGCGGTAGAAGAGCTCGTTTATGACCTCATCCACGGTAGGAAGGAGGTCGGGGTTCTGCTCGTGCTTCTTCCATAGGGAGTCAAGGGTCTTCAGCACCTCGACATCCAGAATATCTATGGATATCGTCCTTACCGGCTTGAACTCCCTGCCTTTCCAGAGGTTGTAGGCCTCCAGAGCGAACTCCCCGGCCGGAAGCAGTTCCCCATCCCCGGACACGTAGGCGAGGACCTCAAGGAGTTCCTTCTCGGCGTCAGTCAGGCTCTCCCACCCCTCATCCATGTATCGCGCTATGAGGACCATTATATCTTCGGACAGGATAACGTTGCGGGAAGGGGCCGAGTACTCCACCACCTTCTTAACCGCCTGACCGAGACCGGTAAAGGTGTATATCTCCCTCTCCGGTACCGAAAGGGCTATAAGGCGCATAGACTCAAGGAGCTCGGCATAACGGGCCTCTTTGAGCAGGTTCCTTATGGGAGAAGGTCCTTCAGGAATCTTTCGGATGTACTCGTAAAGTTCCCTATCTATAACGAGTTTGGGATGGGCGCCCCTGTACACCTCCCACACCCTTTCGGCGTACTCGTTCAGAACCTTAAAGGTACCCTTTTTCTTCTCTTTACGGATCTCCATAAAACCCCGTTCGTCCAGCATCTTTTCGGTCAGGTAGGAGACCTTATCCCCGTTTCTCCGGGCCGACTCAACGGCGGTTAAAACCTCCGATCCTATCCACCTCCATCCCTCTTCCCACTCCTCAGGGTGGGATATCTTACCGTTCTCTACCATCTCCTTCAGGGTATAGGCCATAAGTCGTCCCCAGTAGGTCAGGGAGTACCTGAGGGGACTTCTCAGGGCTACCAGATTGGCCATGTCAAGCTCTATATGCTCCTGCTCGTTTACCGGATCTATATCAAGGAAAGCGTGTCCTTCCTCTTCCCTTTCAAGCAGATTGAGAAGGGCCAAAGCGTGTTCTCTCCTTATGACCATGCTCTTTACCTCCTGTTCAAGAACGTATTATAAGGTCGCCGTGAAATTAAAAAATTTCTGGATTTTAAAAAACTACCCCCCGGGGAAACCCCGGGGGCGGCTGCTATCCGCCACGCTTTTCCAGAAGATCTATCTGCTGCCGCAGGGATATGAGGAGTATGGAGGACTGTTTCTTTATATCTTCGTCCTTTATGTTGCTGGCCAGTTCATCCTTCAGGTTCAGGACCAGATCGGAGAAGATCTCCAGCAATCCCGCGTAGTAATCCCGGGTAGATATTTCGTTCTTCTTCTTCCTGTTTATGAGGGTGTTCAGCTTATCTCTGAGATCCTTTGCCGACATGGCTTACCCCCTTTATATCATCTCGGTTTCCTTTGCAGCAGCCTCGCGTATATCGTCAAGGGCCTTGCGCACCTTCATGAAGATCAAGCCGGTGTTGGCGTCCTTGTCGGTCAGTATGCCCATCACGAGGTCACCGAGCGGGTAGAGGAATATTTTCCCTTTATCGGCCACTATAAGGATCTCGGACGTGTTTCCGAGGTCTGCGTCCCGCACGGAGCTCTCAGAAAGCGCTACGATGGCCGATGAGATAGCCGCCTGGATCTCGGGGTCGTAATTATAGGATGAGTAGTACGCTATGGGAAGGCCGTCCGGTGTTGCCACAACCACCCCGATCGTATCGGGGGATTCCTCAACGAGCTTCTTTAAAAGTTCGTGCAGCTTGCTCTGCATATCGTACCTCCTTTCTGGTTGTTGTCTTACCTCCAGAAAGTCTGGATATTCCTTCAGGGTCACCAGAACCATGTACCTTACAAAATCTCCGTTGAAACACGACGAGAGTGGAACTCTCTTTATGGGTACCCACATTCCGACACCGAACCTTTTCGCAATGTACTTTATGAACTTTCCGGGTAGATCGGATATATTTTCCGGTATTCCCCGTACCCTGATGAAGAGATCATCCGAAGGTAGCTCATCCCCAAAGTACACCATCTCGTCCAGAATCGTGGCAACGTAAAGCACAAGCAAATCTAACGGAAGTATAGCCTCGCTTACCTTGACCTCCTCGTTAATGAACTCTATAAACGCTTCCTCCCTGGTCAGAATGCTGGACATCAGACCAACGATATCAACGGGGTCGTCAATTGTTTCTCCGTTTAAACTTGCCTCAACTATGTACCCGGATCTCACCCCTATATCAAGGGTACATTCGGAGGATGATATACGGAACTTTCCACTCTCCCGCGGAGCAAGGAAGATATCAAACATCTCAGATGCGTTGAAAGTTCTTCCTCCGGAACTCATACAGCAATTATTATATACTGGACCACTCCTTTTGTGGGGAGATAGTTGTAAATTTAGCGAGGTTAACCTTTATGCCGGATGTAATAATCCGTGCCCAGCGTATCATCGAAAAACCTACGTCCCTTGATGCCCAGACGGTATTACGTTAACGAAACTTATGTATGAAGCGATATCACAAGTTTCTGGAAGCCGGGGTTGCAATTCTCGCGCTGTTATAGACCTTTAATTTATCCTCCAACCCCCCACAACCTGTATCAATGATAGAGTATACCTCTGCAATGTGCTCCGTGTCAATGAAAACAGATACCTTTCATCCACGGAAACCACTAAGATGGGATAGAGAGGTCACCGCCTGATATATCCGGTGCCGCATCCAAGCACTACCCTTCCTTTTCTGGGAGGAACCCTCCTGCCGGCCTTATCGTAGTATCCACAGAGACTCTTATGAGTATCCAGACTTTCAACCGTGCCGTCCGTACTGACCTTTAGCAATACTATGGAGGGTTTTCCAGATGCGTCCGTGGTGTACGCGATGTAAAGCGCTCCGTTGTACAGGTTTGCTACCGGATAGTAGGTGTTTCCGATAAAAGGTAGATGGTCGTCTATAGGAAAGGTGTTCCACGAACGGAGATCCTCCGTGTACATCATCCTGAGTCTGAATGTTCCCCGAGAGTTGTCCGACCACACCACGTACGTGGGCGTTCCAACGACCAGATCAACGTTGGTGACCTTACCCACACCCTCAGCTAACTTGTTGCATGAGAAAAGAAGGGATGTATCGGATGTACAAACGACTACGTCCCGGTTGTTCCTCGGTCCCGATACTCCGGCCACCACTATCCTGTCTCCTATGAAGCCTATATCGTAGGGCATCCCCGAAGGCAGGACTTCACCGTAGTGCCAGAGTGAGCCGTCGTACCTCAGAACGTACCCGCCGCTCTCTATATCCCACGAGGACGCAAGAATGTACATATCACCGTCCGGAGACAGGAAGATGGGTGAGTTGTGAGCCACGTAAGGTGTGGGGATCGTTCCCTTCAGGGTATCCGTTCCACCGATGGGTATCCTGTAGAACTGTATCTCCGGCCCCGATATCTCATAGACGAAGGTCAGGTAGAGGGTGTCTCCTAGAAGCAACAGGGAAGGTTCATCTTCCCCGAACCCGTTAGAGTCCACGACCAGAACGGTATTCCACGTTCTTCCTCCGTCGTAGGAGGCCGCCACCGTAATGGCCGAATCTCCGAAGTGGTAGTACCCCGCGTACATTGTGTCTCCACTACAGACTATGCTGCTTTCGGAACCGTGGTTGTCCCCTGATACGAAAAGAGCAGCGTCCGTTATGTTCCAGAAGTACAACTTCCTCTCGGGACAACCCCCATGGTAGAGGAGATAAAGCTTGCCGTTACAGGAGAAGAGGGTCTGCGGCTGATAATCGCTCTCAACGGGGGCGAAGCCGTCGGCGTAAGTGGAGGTGTAGTTACACCCGCCAAGTATCAGAGGGATCATGGTACGAGTATTTTAACGGGTTTTCTTCCGGGCAACTACGGAAAGCTCACCTCCTTCCCACTACGGCAAACCACTTGTTTACGGTCATATCCCCTGCTCTGACTCTCAGGAGGTACACGCCCACCGGGAGGGTGGGAAGGGTCCTCTCGTAAACGGTGGCACCGTTAAAGGTCCTGCTCTCGTGGAGTACCCGCCTGTACTTGAGGTCAAACACCTCTATGGTAACCGTCGTGGGTTCCCCCACGATTATCCGGATCTTACCGTGATCCTTAACCGGGCTCGGATAGACATAAACGTTCTCCGGAGAGAGAAGAGGGACGTCCAGAACATACAGTTCCTTAGTCTGGGATACCCCAAACACGTACCGGTTGTACGCCTTAACCCTTACGCTGTACTTTCCGGCCTCAAGATCGTCCGTCCTGAGCCACACGCTGACCGTCTCTACCGGTTCGTCGTATACGCCGTCAACCGCCCTCATTTCGGCACTGTCCCTGTCCCCGATCAGGAGTACGGCGTGGGTTATGGGATGGTCGGACGTCGCCACGGCTATGGCCTTTACGCTATCCCGGTTTCCGACGAACACGGTCTCCGGCTTCATCTCAACCCACCTCACGTTCACGTTCGTTTCTCCCACTATCTGGAAGGTGAAGGTATGGGGTACGAGGGTGTTCCCGGAGAGGTCCTGAAGGAGGCTTACACTCACCGTAACCATGGAATCCCACGGCAGGGGATCGGAGAAGGAAAGTCTCAGGGTGTAAGGGGTGTTCCAGCTACGGGAGAAGGAAACGGGAGAGGTGCCGACCACCACACTCACGGCGGAGGAGGGAAAGACGGTGGTATCCATAGGTTCCGTGAAGGTTATCTTTACGTCCGTGTAGGGAGATACGGCCATTTCGCCGTTGGCCGGTTCCGTGAAGGAGACCCTGGGACGGACGGTGTCGTGTACGATCAGGATAATGGAGTCCACGTTCTGGGTGTTGGCGAGATCGTAGGCTATGGCTCTTACGATGAAGGTGTCTGAGGGCAGTTCAGATACATCCACGCACGTGGTATCCGAGGCGACGTAAGGAAGACTCTTACAGGATAGAGGGGCATGGTAAGTCTCGCTGCCCACTATCCACGACGCCATGAGTATGCCGGAGTTATCCCAGACAGCCGCCTTCAGGGGTGACGTGATGGGATGGTAAAGTACGAGGGTATCGTTGGGAGGGGCCACTATGTCAACGTTGGGGGGTATATTGTCATAGGTGGATCCCACCTGAAAGACCACGGTCTTCGGTATAAGGGAACGGTTGAAGGTGTCCCTTATGGAGGAGTTGAACCGTACCGTCACTACCTCTGAAGGAAGGAAGGCGCTTATAGGTCTTATCACACAGTTCTTCAGGGTAGGACAGAATACGCTAAAGGAGTGGGATCCGGAGGAGGATCCGAGCAGGCTCACTCCCCCGGCCACGGTGGTCGTGTCCATGGGTTTGGTGAAGAGGACGCTCATGGCGAAGTTCCTCGGGACCCCTATATCTCCACTATCGGGTACGGTCATGTCAACACGGGGAGAGAGCGTATCCTCCTCAATCGTTCTGAAGGTTACCACCTTCGGATAGAGGGGCTGGCTGAAGGTGTCCTGAATACCGGCCGTAAGGCTGACCGTTATGTTAGTCGCCGGAGGGAAGTCCCCGAGGGGATCAAGGACGCACATGTTGGGGAAGGGACAGGAGACCGTGAATGGATAGTTCACCGTTCCGTCCGTTATGTCCACCGTATAGGTGTTCACGGTCGCGGGATCTATGGCCGTGGAGAACCATACCCCTATGTTAGCGTTGAGGGGGACGTTTATCTCTCCGCTGTCCGGCTGGGTAAATATCACACGGGGACGATCGGGAAGTAACCTGAAACTCAGAGAGATGCGAGAAGCGGGAGCGAGGGGGACACCGGCCGTATCCGTTATGAAGCCCGTAAGCCTCACCTGTATGGAGTCGTTCCCGGAGGCGTTGACTATCAGATAGCACGTGGAACCCGTACAGAAGGAGGACGTGGAAACGGGCATCCTGACCGAACCGTACCCGATGACCTCCGTACCGTACTGGAAGGTTACGGGATCCATAGCCTTGGAGAAGACGAATACGAGGGTGTCGTACGCCAGTATCACGGTATCCGAAGGATACGAGCTGAGGGTGGGGGCGAGCGTATCGTCCACGTAGAGGGGAGTAACCGCGAAGGATTCGGATAGACACGGGTAGATGGTGTCCGATATGAGCGGTGAGAACGTGGATGCCGTCAGAACGGGCGTCCCTCTCGTCAGGGAGAAGGAGTTCCAGGTCCGTACGTTATGCCGTACGAAAGTCGTATCCGTAAGGTCAAAGTTTGTATACACGAACCTCAGATAGCCGGAAGAGACCGTCCTTCCGACCACCGCGTAGTGTCCGGGAGAAAATTCAGCACCACCGCCCACGTATCCGTCGCCGGACGGGGTGAATCCTTTTAGTGAGGTATCTCCCGACGATAGGGATATGGGTACGATCTGTGCAAAGGAAGCGGAAGTCAGGTCGGTAGATGTGATAAGTATCCCTTCCGACGACACACCGATATCCGTAAGGGTACCGGAGGAGTCCATGTAAAAAGCCGAAGGCGTGCCGTCGTAGATGATAAAAGCGGGGTAAGGACGGGTACCCGTATTCACCGTAAGGCCCACTGCCAGACCCCCCGAAGGTAGTTTAACTAATTTCAGGATGGAGGGATCGTGTACGTACCACCCGGAAGGGAGCGCCAGAGATACGGTGCTGTCGTATGACAGAAAGCCGCCGGAGACCGAAAGGAACGTTAAAAAGACCGTGTCCAGAGGATCGGAAGTGTGGGCTACGACCACATTACCTCCGGGGATCGTACGTACGGCGTACCTTACACCTCCGGAGTGGTAAGTGGGAAAACTCAGGGTGCTTATCGGCGTTAACCCGGATACGGACGCCACTCCCACGCTCACCCTCAGGGTATCTCCCCACGCGACCACCACGGTGTCCCCGGCCAGGAGGTCGGCGTCGGATCTCGCGCCGAGGTTTACCATTAGTACGCCGGATAGAGAGGTATCTGAGAGTAAGATACCCTCCGGATCAAAGGCTATTACCCTACCTTCCCGTACCTTCAGGCTCTGGAAACGCAGGGTTAACGGATAAGAGGGAACACCGCACGCACTCACCAGGTTGCCCACGGGGTCCATCTTAACGAACTTAACCGACGCAGCAGCACTATCGTACGCCCCGATCAGCACGTTGGCCGATGAGAGTACACCCACATCTACTGCAGTAAAGATTCCCCCCGTAGAGGGATACACCTCGTACACCTTGACGTGGGCGTTCAGATTCCCCGCCAGTATTCCAGAGATCAAAATCAAACCCAATAACTTTCTCATCTGCTGTACCTCCTGTAGAGGGCGGACAGTTTCTCGTACACCCTGCGGTACTTCTCGTTGTTCGGCATGAGCTCGTACGCCACCTCCGCGTGGGCGTACGCTCCGAGGATATCTCCCTTCTGGAACATCTCAAGGGCCCTCATATAGTGGTACTCCGCCTGCTTTCTCAGGTTTTCGTTTACCTTCTGAAGGAGACTGACCCCTTTGGGGTCCTGAGTGAGGTCAAGGTACATCTCCAGGTAGGCCCGGGCTTTAGCCCATTCCTTTCGTTTCATGTTCACCATGGCAGAGTCCAGATAGACACCGGCCTTCTTCTTTATCCTCATAATGAGGGCTATCTTCTGAGGAGATTCGGGTAATGTTTTAACCAGTTCGTAGGCCTCCATGTACTTCCCGGCGTCTATTAGACTATCGGCCTTGCGAATACTGCGGTCGGCGTATATATCAAGGGCTTTCGTCTTCACCTGCTTTACCTTCCTTCGTTGCTTTAACCTCCGATTTATACGTGCTTCAATCTCCTTGAAGAGCTTTACCGCTCTCGGATCGTCCGGAAACTCCCGAACGAACTCCAGAGCCTCGGCGTAGGCGTCAGCGTACATTCTGTTCCTGAGGAAAGCGTTTATACGTTTTATATACCTTTCCTTCTTCTTTTTAACGACCTCCCGTTTTAAACTGTCCAGAAGAATCTCCACCTCCGGAGACGAGTGGAAGACTGCTGCCATTTCAACCATCTTTAACGCCCTCTCCGGATCCTTCTCCCTTCTGGCACGCTTTATGAGTTCCTGGGCTTTCATCTCGGCCTCCATCTCCATTTTCGCTATCTGCTGCTTTATATCCTTCAGTTCCCTCTCGTGGCGGGCGACTTTCACCTCAAGAGTCCCTATCCTCTCCTCTATACCCCTCTGGGCTCCCCAGAAGAAGGTCATACCCACAAGATGCGAGCTGAGACCGTAATAGGCGTGGGTGTACTGGTATTTGAACCTCAGGGGTCCCACGCCGAGCGAGAGGCCAAGGGCTATGTACCTGTAGGCCGGAACCAGTTCAAGATCAAGTACGGATAATCTCTTTCCAAGGTACAGGCCCGCATCTAAGTCCATATCTCCGAAGAATCTTAAGAAACCACCCATCCTGAACCCCTCCGGCATGTACAGGTACCCACCGGCAAAGGTCTCCGGTACGGGTACGACGCTCCCTATTCCGAGGTTACTTACCCTGAGTATTGCCCGTCCGGCGTTGAAGGATCCGTAGGCCATTACGTTCGCTGTTATTGCCCAATCCGCATAGGAGTGAATTCTGGAGAACATGAACCCCGGTCCTACACCGAATACCCAGCCCGCACTTCCCGGCGTGGCCGTAGTGTACATTCCCTCCATACCCACGAAGGACGCGGAATAGCTTCCTACGTTCTTGCCCGATTCGTCCCTTAACTCCATATTGCTCAGATATCCAACCTTTGATGAGACGGACAGCCTGTCAAACTGGACGTAAGTTTCCTCCTGTCTGTACCCCGCAAAGTGTTCCCTGTGAAGGACCGTGAGGCTGCGGGGTATCGTATAAAATCTCTCAGCTCCGGTGCCGAGATTCCAGAAAATAAAACCCATTGGCATACGATAGAATTATACAGAAGTAAACGTATCTTTACAACCGGGTTTAATAAACCGCCATTATCAGGCTCTCATCGGTGTAAGGTAGCACGTCAAATAGATAGACTTTATCAGGTTTTGTGTGACTAAACCCTTTCAACCTCTCCGCATCCGTACCTATAAGAACGGCTCGCTTTCCAACCTCAAGAACCTCGCTGTCTTTCACCCTGTCCACGTGTACGACCACGAAGTCGTACATCTCCCGGTTCACCATAAGAAACGCACCCGGATCCATCGCCCGGATATCCGGATGTACACTCATGGCCTCCGCCGTCTCCATGAACTCCTTCACGGGCATACCCCTCCGGTCAACGTAGGTAGTTATACGTGTAGGGGGAACGTACAACCCCGTCATAAAGGCCACAACTTTTCCGCCGAGAGTCCGACGGAGAACGCGCCATATAGCCGGCAGTACGTTCAGGTTGTCCGGATACTCCCCGTAGGGGGTGACTTTGAACGTCTCCCTTCCGGCTCTGAATACCCTGAACATCTCTCCTCTTCCCCCTGTTATATGCTCTCCGAAGGTTCCGACGGACCACCATACTCCCACTATCTCCGGTATCCTGTCCATTATCTGGAAGGTGAGACGTTTTACGAATACGGGTTTGCGCAGGTTAAGGCTCAGAACGACCCCGCTATCGTTCCCCACGAGGGTAAGACTTACCAGCTTACCTCTGCCCTTTTCGGCGTCCCATACGCTCAGGGGGGCGGGGGCCATAACTGCGTTTATTTTCCGTATGAGGGAACTGAGGGCCGGTTCAAGTATCGGACACTCGTCCACACCGAAGACGAACCCCCTCTCAAGCGTGTACCCTATTATCAGGTTACCCGGTTCCGGCTTCCTTACGTGGAACACGACTCTTCCCCTGTACCCCCTGTCCTTTGGGGAGGCCACCACCTCAACGGGTACGCCCAGCACCCTCTCTACCCTCTTCGCCTTCTCCTTGAGGGTTTCCTTGTAGGGTTTATCCTGAAACTTACAAACGGGACACTGACCGAAGAATTTACAGAAAGGCAAGGTTCAACGCCTCTTTCCGGGTCCAAACAGGGCCTTTATCCTTCCCCAGGACTGCTCGTCAAGTGAGGCCGGCACGTCGTTGGGGCGACCGGGTGTGGGAGATATGAATATGCGAAAGTCCCCCGTACCGTTGGGGTATCTACCCATGCTCCCTCTGGAGGGCAGTGTGGACCAGGAGTGGGAATCAACCGGGTTACCGTCCATAGTGAGGGTG
Source organism: Caldifarciminota bacterium (assembly GCA_027003075.1). Taxonomy (GTDB): domain Bacteria; phylum Hydrothermota; class Hydrothermia; order LBFQ01; family LBFQ01; genus JAADCS01. The sequence goes on from JALWYV010000016.1 coordinate 60,839, forward strand.
ACGCTGTCGGATGAGCTTTTGAACCTTACGTAAAAAACCCTGTACTCCCCACCTGCCAGAACTCCCGTTAAATTGAAGGTACCAAAACTCGTATTTATGCTGTACCGACTTAGATCCACCACGCTTCCGCTCTCGTTGTAAACTTCTACCCACCCCGAATCCTCCTGAAGGTAGGCGACTTCGTTTATCACGAGGGCGGTTAACCAGATCACTGCAGGTTATTATAAGGGGGAAACTGGACCTTTTGCAACCGAGGTGTAAACCTCCTCAATTTTCCTCAGATAATCCTCCGAAGGCACCACGTTCCTGCGAGCCATTACCCTGCGGGCGACCTCCAGGGCCTTATCAAGGCGCATCCGTTTGCCCCCCGTCCAGTAGAAGTCGGGGACGAACTTGGGGGTGGGAGAGTCGGCGGCCGTTACGTTGGCGAATATGCCAATGACCGTGCCTGTAGATATGGTCGTGTTTATGCCTACCTTGGCGTGATCCCCTACGAAGGTGCCGGCGAACTGCAGACCCGTATCCACCACGTCACCCGCAGCATAGGAGTACACCTTCACCGTGCCGTAGGTGTTCTTCAGGTTACTGACCTCGGTTCCCGCCCCTATATTTACCCACTCTCCGACGTAGGAGTGGCCTATGAATCCGGAATGTTGCTTGTTGGCATAGGACGAAAATACCGTGTGGGATATCTCTCCGGAAACCTTACATACGGGGCCTATTACGGACGAGATCACATAGGAGAACGGCTTTACGAGGGATCTTCTGCCGATGTAAAAAGGCCCCTTCAGGACAGTGAAAGGCTCAATTACGGCCCCCTCGTCCACCAGTCCGGGACCCAGGATCTCAACCCGCCGCGTTGGAACCGTCCTGTGCAGGTAGGCCTCGCCGTACCTTACGAACTCCTCCCTCCGCCGGGATACCTCCATCTCCGTATCTCCGACAACGGCATCGGGGACGATATGGGGCAGTTCCCAGAAGTTCCTGACGATACGGCCCCTGACTTCGGGGCCGTCGTACGCTCCCCTCTCAAATACGTCGCGCGCCCTCTCCTCGCTGTCCGTCCATACGGCCACGATCTCGCCGTCCACTCCCACCACGTCCGAATCCGGCATCTCGTGGAGTATAACGTTCGGCCTCACAAAGAGGGTCCCTTCCCTGCCTTCCGTGAGCAAATCTATCCTTCTGGCGAAGGTGTAAATTCCACTCCTGAGGTCCTCAACCCCCTTCAGATGGGTAAAGGGGAGGAACCTCTCCCTCAGACCGTCCTCGTAGAAAAAGCGTATTACCGCCATTATCTTCCGGTAGCGTAAGCCGAAACCACGATAATCAGCCCCCCCACGAACGCCCCAAGGATACCACCGTTAAGGGCCTTCCTGTAGGCCTTCGGTTTGAGCTCCGGTATGGGGGTCATTTGCTGGGCGACGGTCCCGTAAGCGAGGCAACCGATTCCGCCCGTTCCGACGGCCACGAGTACGGGCAGGAAACCTCCCAGACCGGAGGCGGCGTAGAAACCGAGCGTCTCCATACCGGCGACGGCACAACAGGAGGAGTAGTACCAGAAGTTCTCGCTCCCCTTCGGTAGTGCGGTGTCGGGCTGGGAACTTACGAGGGCAAAGATAAGCATGGCGAGTATTTTACGGGGGGTGGCCCACCTTAGAATAGGTCGGGTGAGGAGAAAAGGAAGCCTGAGATGGAGGCTCGGAAAGTTCCTTTCGTGGCTTCTTATGAGGTTTTTGTGGGGTGTGAGGGCGGTGGGGATTGAAGACGTTCCTCCCCCTCCCGTCATAGTGGCGGCGAACCATTCCTCCTACATGGATCCTCCCCTCATAATGGCCCTCTGGCCCAGGGAGATCTACTTCGTAGCCCACGGGGGTCTGTTCGTCAACCCGGTATTCGGAGCCTTTCTGAAGTTCTTCCACGCCCTTCCCCTTCCGGGGGCGTACCGGAGGGCCTACGCTCTCCTTAGAGAGGGGTACGACGTCGCCATCTTCCCCGAGGGTGGAAGGAACAAACTCCCGGAAGTGAAACCGGGTACCTTCCGTATGTCCCGCAGGGTCGGTGTGCCTGTGGTGGTCTTCAGGATACACAACAACGATGGGAAGCCCCCCCTGAAGTGGCTCAGGTGGTTCTTTATGAGGGACTTCTACATGGAGAAGGTGGGTATCCTTTACCCGGAGGATTACAGAAGCGAGGAGGAGATGATGGAGGAATTTAAGAGGCTCGTTCTGGGACGTTCTCATTCCTTAGAATAGTACCTGATGCGGGCCTTAATTTTAAGCGGAGGATCAACGCGGGGGAGTATGCAGGTGGGTGCGTTAAAGGCGCTCTTAGAGAGGGGGTTCACGTTTGATATGGTGGTGGGTGTGTCCATAGGGTCAATAAACGGTATATACTTCGCCTACAAGCCGACCTTAGAGGGCGTAAAGGAGCTTGAACAGATATGGCTACGGATGAAGAAGGAGGATATAGTGCCGGAGGGACGGATAAAGGCCCTCTTTCGTCTCGTGAGGAACCGCAGTAGCCTCTTTTCAAACGAGGCGTTTTACCGTTTCATCGTGAGGACTGTCCCCGTTAAGAAGTTCGGTGAGCTGCAGATACCCGCCTACGTACCGGCCGTGGACATACGCACGGGTAAGGTTTACGTCTTCGGGGACGATCCCCTTGACCCCGTCGTGGACGCCATAATGGCCTCTACGGCACTTCCCCCGTACTTCCCCCCGTGGGAGTACAAGGGTATGGTACTTGTGGACGGTGGTTTCTTCAGCAACATACCCTACAGTATAGCAGTTGAGAGGGGAGCAAAGAGCATAGTCGCCCTGCACATCCGTGGGGGAAGGTCCTTTGACGACGAGGTCTACAACATGTACGGTGTACTTTCCCGATCCATCGGCATGCTCCTTGAGGCCAAGATAAGGGAACAGGAGAGGTTCGCCGAGAGACATCACGTTGATACCATTTACATTCCTCTTGATCCCCCATACAACGTCTCAATGTTTGACTTCTCAAAGACGAGGGATCTCATAGCCGCAGGTTACGTTCAGGCCGTTGAAGCCATAGAGAGGTACAGGAAGAGTCACAGAAGCCTATGGGAAAGGGTTAGAGACTGGATAAAAAGAATTATTAGATAAACTTCCCCATAGTTTGCAAATAATACATCAGAAAGATTTAATTGCATATCGCTCCACATTTATAAAAACACCCCTGTATAATTATACCTCATGGTAATACTTTTTACGGCGCAAATTTGCCCGGGAGCTGCCTGGTGTGGTTTTAAGAGGGATCTGTCGGGGAACGGGAGATCTCCCGTTACAGCCACTTTCTCAGGTGCTTCTTCGCTGGTATCTCTCTGGAGCGTTTCACTGAGTGGTGCGACCGGGATATACTCCGGACCTGCGGTAAGGGATGTGACCGGGGACGGTATACCCGACATAGTCGTAGGTGATGACGACGGACACGTTAAGTGTTTTAATGGACCCGATGGTACTGTACACTGGAACAGAACGCTGGGAAGTTACGTGTATTCCACACCTGCTATAGCGGATCTGGATGGAGATCCTTCCACGATGGAGGTTGCCGTACTGGTCGGATCAACCCTTTACGTACTCAACGGCTCCGATGGCTCAACCGTATGGAACAGGTCTCTTTCAGGGTACTCTTACAACGGTTCTCCCCGAATAGCAGATCTGAACGCCGATGGATACGTGGACGTGGTCGTTGCGACGTCCTCGGGGGTATATGCCTTCAGGGGGAACGACGGCACACCCGTATGGTCCTCCTCCGATGCCGTTGCCATAAGCACGGTTCCGGTAATAGCAGACGTTAATCACGACGGTTATCCCGACGTGATCGTTTCGGACGACTCCTACAGTAGACTTGTGGCATTAAGCGGGCTGGACGGATCCGCCCTGTGGACGGTTTACATAAGCAGTTCCTATCCCAACTCACCCGCCGTGGAGGATATAGACGGAGACGGTGCCTACGATATCGTAGTGGCGACGGAAGATTACATGTACAGGGTGGACGAGGACGGAACCGTACTGTGGAACCAGTACATCGGTATGTACTTTTCCAGCGACGCCCACGAATCGCCGGTCATAGGCTGGGACATAAACGGCGACGGAGTGAAAGACGTTTTCCAGAGCGGGTATAGCACTTCCCCCGCCCTCAAGGCTATCAGCGGATCGGATGGCTCTACCATCTGGAACAACTACTCACTGGTGGAAACCCACGGGGCCGCCCCCATAACCGTAGGGGAGTTTGAGATGAGCAACCCCGGATACGAGATACTCTACAACGACCATTATGGTGTACTCAACGTAATAGACGCTGCGAGCGGATCGGTCCTGTGGACTTACACTTACGGCAGTGGGCCCTTCGGCTCCGGGTACTCCGTCTTAGCAGACGTGAACGGTGATACGTGCGTGGACTTTGTCCTGCGCGGTGAGTACGACTCCCCCGTAATGTCCGTCTTTACCTCCTCCGTGTACGGCACGTGCAGGGCGGGATGGGACGACCCCACCACCGTGGGTGAGAATTCGGAGAGGTACGCCTTATCCGTCTCCGGTCATCGTGGTTATCTCCTTATCTCTGGGAAGGGCAGGTACGAGATCTTCAACTCCACGGGCAGATTGGTAAAGAAGGGAACCCTGAAGGAAAGTAAAGTGGTTCGTCTCCCCGCTGGAACCTACGTCGTCGGCACAGGTAAACGGAAGTTCAAAGTGGTAGTGTACTGACTTAGAATAGGGGTATTGAAGCCGGAAATACCCCTCTTTGATCTGAACTGGGACGACGAGGAGGAGAGGGCTGCCCTTGAGGTAATAAGGAGCGGCTGGGTGTCCATGGGACCAAAGACGGAGGAGTACGAGAAGGCGCTCGCCGGGTTCTACGGTGTGGGCTACGCCCTCTCAACGTCCTCGGGAACGTCCGCCCTCCTCCTCGCTTACCTTTCCCTTGATCTCAAAGGGTACGACGTTATCCTTCCATCCCTTACCTTCGTGGCCACAGCCAACGCCCTCGTATTCGCCGGTGCGAAGCCCGTATTCGCCGATATACACGACCCCCTCCTTCCCCTGATATCAGCCGAAACGGTTGAGAGGGTACTTACGCCCCGTACAGGAGCCGTGGTTTTCGTCAATTACGCCGGCTACGGCGATACCCTGAGCGATTTAAGAGATCTTTGCATAGATAAGGGCTTAGTACTGATAGAGGACGCATCCCATGCCCACGGGGCCCTATATCCCGGTGGTATGGCCGGCACCTTCGGGAAAGTGGGGGCCTTCAGCACGTTCGCCAACAAGAACCTGAGTACTGGTGAGGGAGGCTACCTGATAACGGACGACCCCGAAACTTACAGGAAGGCCAGACTCCTGAGGTCCCACGGTATGACCTCCTCCTCGTGGGAGAGGCTCCGGGGTAAAGAGGAGATGTACGACGTTGTGGACGTGGGCCTCAACCTGAGACCCGGCGAGATTCAGGCGGCAATAGGCCTCGCCAACCTGAAGAAACTCAAAGGGGAGAACCTGAAGCGAAGGCATCTCGTATCCCTTTACAGGCAACTTATAGCCGAAGAGGTCCCGGATGTGGAGGTACCCTTCCCTGAGGACTCCCCATCCGCTCACTACGTGTTTCCCGTACTCCTTCCCCCCTGGGCCAATAGAAGCGCAGTTAGAAGGCGGATGTTGGAGATGGGAGTGTACACGAGCGTACACTACCCTCCGGTCCACAGGTTCTCGGTTTATGACACGGGAGTAAGCCTACCCAATACGGAGGAGTATTCCAGAAGGACGTTGACCCTTCCCCTGTGGGGCAACATGGGAGAGGAGAGGGTTTACAGGGTGGTGGAGGCCCTCAGGAGGGCTCTCAGTAGGTCCTATCCCGGATGAACTCGGCCATCTCCTTAAGAAACCACCCTCTCCTGCCCAGAACCCCGTCCACTATCTCCACGGCCTCGCTTACGAGCTCGTCCATCTTCCTCCTCGCCCCTTCAATACCGAGTATCCTCACGGCCGAGGCCCTGTTGAAGTCCTTCCTCAACCTCTTACCCACCTTCTTCTCGTCCCCCACGGCGTCAAGGATGTCGTCCATGATCTGGAAGGCCACCCCTATCTTCCTGCCGTACTCCCTCATCCGGGCCACCTTGTCCTCCGACACCTGAGACCCCACGGCCCCCACCACCACAGAGGCCTCTATGAGTTTACCGGTCTTGTGGGTGTGAATGAATAGCATGTCCTCGTAGGAAGGCTCCTTCTGGAGGGATTCAATATCGGCCACCTGCCCCTCTATCACACCCCTGTAACAGAGGGCGTCGTTTATCTCCCGGAGTATCCTCAGCTTAACGCTGTCCGGAAGGCTACCCACGGTCGCCACCTTGTAGGCCATGGCGAAGAGGGCGTCTCCGGTGAGTATGGCGATGGCGTTCCCGAAGACCTTATGGACGGTGGGTTTACCCCTCCTGTAGTCGTCGTTGTCAATATCGGGTAGGTCGTCGTGTACGAGCGTAAAGGTATGGATTAACTCCAGAGCCACGGCCTGTGGGAGGAGAACTTTAGGATCCGTACCGAAGGCGTCGGCCACGGACAGGGTGAGGACGGGCCTCAGCCTTTTACCCCCGCTGAACACGGCGTACCGCATTGCCCTGTACAGGCTCTGCGGATATTCCGCCTCGGATGGCAGGAAAACGTCAAGCCCCTCCTCAACTAAACTGCGATACTTCTCCCAGCGCTCTTTGAACTTTTCCATCTCTCAGAAGGACCAGTCAAGCACTACACCCGTATAACTTCCATCCCCCGGAAACTTCCGGGCGAAGTTAAAACCGCTCTCTAAGAGAACCCGCACGTTGCTCACGGGATAGAAGCCGACGGCCCATGTGAGTATGCCGGTGTGGTCAGGAGGCATGTACATCTTATCCACGTTACCGATGTAGTTGTACAGGAGAGAGGTGAAAAAGCGGCCGAAGGTCAGGTCCAGACCGTAGGAGCCTGTTATGAAGGCCGTCGTATCCTTGAGTTCAAACTTACCCAGCTTCTGGTTCAGGCCGAGAACGGTTACGGTGAAGAAATCAAAGAAGGCAAACCTCGTACGCATCTCAAACACGTACCTCTGCGCTCCATCCACCGGAAGAGCCGACACGCCGAAACCGAAGTACTTCGTGTTGGCCCCGGCCCTTAAAAAGGTACGCATACCCTCCACGTCAAGGACACCCGCCTGCAGGTACGGAGTCAACGAGAGGGCAAGGCCCGTTCCGATTAGATCCCCACGGGTGTAGGCCACGAGGTCGTAGTACGTGAGACGTGTACTCCTCTTTACGAAGAACTCGGAGAGGTCAAACCGTCCAGCGATGAGGCGAGAGCCGGCGGGCAGGGATACGTTGAAAAACGCGTCCCGGAAAAGAGCGTTAACACTGTACGGAGAACGGAGGTTGCCGGTGAAATACTCAAGGGCGACGTAAAATGAGGATATGCTACTCGTATTGTAGGACAGCAGAAGGTTTCCCCCTATTTCGCCGTAGGACGTGAACTCCCCGTTTCGGGAGAGAAGGCCGAGGAAGGTCTGAAAACGGAAGGATACAGGTGATTCCATCGGAAGGTAAACGTTCTGATCCTTGCGGAAAGCCACGGTCTTCATCCGGGGGTTGTAGTTGGGAGGCATGTAATTGTTGTACTTGAACTTCTCAGAACCGTAATGCAGTTTGGGATAGCCCACGTGACACTCCACACAGCTCTTATTGTACCGACGGGCGTACGTAGGTATACCCCAGAGCGGGGTGGAAACGAGTAAAGCAATTCCCAATACAAACCTTTTCATACCCTCTATTCTACCCCCGTTATGGAGAGATGTGGAAAATCGCCTCTACAGGCGTATCCTTCGCGTACCTTTGAGGTACTCAACGGAGGGACTTACGGAGTAGCAGAGGTCGGATATGGGACACATGAGGCACTTGGGTTTGCGGGCGGCACAGATCTTGTTGGCGTGTTCCTTCAGGGCGAGGTACAGCTCCTTGTGCGGTACCCCCTCTATGCTCTCAAAGTACTCGCTTATCATCTCTTCGGTGGCGTTGTTGCCAAGGATACCGAGGCGACGGATAACCCTCTTTATGTGTGGATCCACAGGGAAAACGGGCATGTCAAAGCTGAAAGCGAGGATGTACCTTATGCTACGGGAAGGTATTCCCTTTATCTGCTTCAGAACCTCTATCGCCTCCTTCGGGTCCAGATCCTTTATCCAGCTCAGGTCCCAGTTGTGTTTGGCTACGAAGCGGAGAAACTGTTTTATGTAATTCGTCTTCTTGTTGGAGTATCCGGCCACCCTTATAGCCTCCGCCACCTTCCAGTCAGGAGCGTTCAGCACCTCCTCCCATGACTTAAACCGGCTGGTAAGGTTTTTGTAGGCTTCGTTAACGACCTTCTCGCTGGCGTTCTGACCGGCCAGAATGAACTTGATTATTAACTCTATCGGATCCTTCGGCTCCAGCTCCTTCGGATCCGGAGGAAAAGTCTCCAGCAAAATCTTTATAAAATCACCGACCTCAACCTTCACAAGAAGGAATTATACGGCGGAACGGAGGGTCAAATGTAACCCTTAAGTTTATCGCGGCATTTTATGAAATATTGGGCTACTTTGTGAGAGAGCACTTCCCTGTGAACCTGTAAAAACACGCAAACGTACGAAATTATCCTTACCATAAATCACGATAGATGAGGTTTAACGAACTTATCCACCACGTAATCGGCAAAGGGCAGGGCAGCAGTAAAGGCGGGAGATACGGCGTTGAGGATGTGTACGCTATCCTCCTCCCTTTCCACCACGAAGTCCATAACCATCTCTCTGGTATTCCAGTCTATGAGTTGCGCCCTTATCCCCACCTTATCCGACGGTACTATATCTCCGTACTCCAGACCCGCGAGCATCCACCTGCACGAGTTGAAGAAGGATCTCTTAAAGTACTTTCTTGGCTCACGGAGTGCTACGTACCTGAAGAGGGGATTGGATAGGAAGAGGGTCAGATCCCGCAGGAGTATCGCCGGAGCTTCGGAGTCCACACCCTTAAGGATGCCGTAGTTTTCCCGTCCGAAGGCCGGTATGGCCGTGGGCCCAACGAAGACGTTCCCGTAGGGGTCTTTCGTAAAGTGTACACCGAGGAAGGGGCTTTTCGGATGGGGTACAGGGTACACGTTCCCCCTTACCAGTTCGCTGCGGACAAGCTTCCTATATGTACCTTTAAAGGGTACTATACGGTAGTTTAAACCCACGCCGTAGGTGTGGGCTATCCGATCCGCATAGACGCCCGCGGCGTTGATGAGGAGGTCGTATTCAACCGTCCCCGCCGTAGTCTTAACCCTGCCCTTCCCCGCCCTGCCGAGACATCTGACTCCGAGCATACCCCTCACCCTGCCCGTATTCAGGGTATCCTCAACCAGCGCCTTCATAACGTCCTTCGGGTTTACGATAGACGTCCTGGGCGAATATATGGCCTTAAGGAAAGTACGGGCGTGCGGCTCTATATCCTTTAACTCCTTCTCATCTACGAGATAGACTTTGGCACCGTTCCTCCTTGCTCTCTCGTACAGGCTCAGCAACCTCCCGTACTCCTCCTCGTCTTTTGCAACGATCACCTTACCGCTCTCGTTGATAGGTACACCCTTCTCCTTAATGAACTCCCTCATCCGACTGTTCCCCTCTATGGAGAAACGGGCCTTAAGGCTGTCCGGTGTGTAGTAGATACCGGCATGGAGTACCCCGCTGTTTCTCCCGGAGGCGTGCAGCCCGAAGTCCTCCTCCTTCTCTATTATGGTGACCTCGTACCCGTCTCTGGCGAGCCTCCGGGCTATTGAGACACCCACAACCCCACCCCCACAGACCACGATCATAGGGGGCAAATTTACGGTGGAACAGGGTGAAGTCTAATATACGGTATGAAAAGGTTATTCGTTGCACTTCTCCTCGCGGGCGTTGTGGTAGGATGCAGGGAGCAGGTGGGTGATGAGGAGGCTATAAGGGCCATACTTGAATCGGATGGCCTGTTCAACATCATCGGAGTGATAGACGGTCAGCCTGAGACCACGGGTGTGTTCGTGGCCGGCCCCCAGAACTGGTACAGGAGGATCTACCGCGACTCCGTCGTCAGGACCTACGAGATAAACGTCGTGGGAGACTCCGCCTACGTGATAGCGAAGTGGTACCTGAAGGGGGAGTTCAGAGTGATAACCGGGTACGACACCCTCGGCGACACTCTGGTTTACGTCTCCAAACCCCTGAACGACGTCGCGGAGAGACACGCGATATTCAAGAAAATCCGTAGAAAGTGGCGCCTGGTCAGGATAAGCGGTCTGCTACTCTCTCCCCAGAGCGGCACACCGGCCTTCACCGTAGATTCCGTGGTGGTTATAGGATCTTCCTCCGGAACGAAGGTATTCACCGACCCCCTCACGTTCCTTGACACCTCCGACATATTCTACTCCCCGGGCGAAACCGTTGAGGTGAGGGCCTACGTCAGCGTCCCCGATACGATCTTCGGCTATATTCACCACTGGAAAGGTCGCCACCACCGGGACGCCATGTTCTACGATACCACCGCCGGTTATCTCGTGAGGACCTACACCCTGACCACTACACCCGGAAGGTACAACGCCGTGGCAGACTTCATTCAGAGGGAAAGTTTTGACCCGGCGTCCTCCGTATATACGTCCGTAGCGTGGGGATTCCCGTACATCGTACGATGAGCCATGCGGGGGGATTGTCCCCCCGCCTTCTCCATTTCACCTGTATAATCCTTACCTAACAAGTCAGGATAAAAGGAGGTAAAAGTATGGCGTTCAAACTACCTGAGCTTCCGTACGATTACGATGCACTTGAGCCGTACATAGACGTGGCCACTATGTGGATACACTACAACAAGCATCACGGTGGCTACGTGAAGAAGCTGAACGCTGCCCTTGAGAAGCACCCGGAACTCCAGAACTGGAGCCTTGAGGATCTCCTTGGAAAACTCCACGAGGTTCCCGAGGACATAAGAACGGCCGTACGCAACAACGGTGGTGGCCACTTCAACCACTCCCTCTTCTGGACGGTCATGTCCCCCAACGGTGGCGGCCAGCCCAAAGGAGACCTCCTCAAGGCTATAGAGGAGACCTTCGGCAGCTTTGACGCCTTCAAGGAGGAGTTCACGAAGGCTGCCCTCGGCAGGTTCGGATCCGGCTGGGCATGGCTCGTGGTGAAGGACGGTAAGCTCCTCATCGGCTCCACGGCCAATCAGGACAACCCCCTTATGCCGGAGGACGTTTCCGGTTTCACCGGTACGCCCATACTCGGTCTGGACGTCTGGGAGCATGCCTACTACCTCAGGTACCAGAACCGCCGCGGCGACTACGTAAAGAACTGGTGGAACGTGGTGAACTGGGAAGAGGTGGAGAGGAGGTTCAAAGAGGCTATCGGCTAGGATCAGGGTACGCCTGTAAATTTCCCTTCCCCGCCGTGTGGCGGGGTTTTTTATTTCACGCTCCCGGAAAGTTTATCCACCTCCCGGCGGAAGACCTCAGCCCTGTGCCTGTAATTTCTGAACATGTCAAATGAGGCGCAGGCCGGAGAAAGAAGAACGGGGACGTTGTGTTTTCTGGCCTCTTCGTACGCTACCCTTACCGCCTCGCGATAGTCCTCCGCCTCATGTACCGGGACCATATCCCCGAAGAGGGCGGAAACCTTCTTTCTGTTCCTTCCAACGGCTACTATAACGGTCACCTTTTCCCTGACAACGTCCCTCAGGACCGACAGATCAAGACCCTTGTCGTCCCCTCCCATTATCAGCACGACCTTCGTTGGGAAGGAGCGGAGGGCCATCTCCGTGGCTCCAGGGTTTGTGCCTTTGGAGTCGTCGTAGAACTTCACACCGTTTACCTCACCGACCACCTCCACCCTGTGGGGCAGGGTACTGAGATCCTCCAACCCTGAAAGTACCCTCTCCGGATCGCCCCCTGCGGCCACGGCACCGGCCACGGCCATGGTCAGGTTGTACAGGTTAGGCAGGTCCTTCAGGTGTCCGGGAACGGCCACTTTCCCGTAAGGGGTAAAGAGATGTTTCCCATCGCTGTAATACGTAGCCTTCGGGTCCCTCAGGCTTACGGTTATGACCTTCCCCCTGCTGTGGCGCCGGAAGATGGGGTAATGGGGGTCGTCCATGTTGAGTACGGCCGTGTCCTTAGCTGTCTGATTTACGAGTATACGGAGCTTATCCCTCAGGTAGGCCTCAAAGGAGCCGTGCCAGTTCAGATGGTCCGGGGAGACGTTGGTTATTACGGCCACGTCCGGCCTGAAACGGCGGGTGTAATGGAGCTGAAATGAAGATACCTCAAGGACGAAAACTCCCTCCTTAAAGGCCAGATCGGACACGGGAACCCCCCAGTTCCCTCCTATAAAACTGCCGGGCAGGAGGGTATGGGTGAAATGTGCAACTGTTGACTTTCCGTTGGTGCCGGTTATGGCTATTACCCTACCCCTGATGTAGTGCCATCCGATTTCAAACTCCGATAGGATAGGGATGTGGGAGACCTCAGCCCTCCTCAGGATACGGTTATGGGGCGGTATGCCGGGGGATGGAGATACGAGGTCGGTCATGAGGATGCTGTAAGTGTTCTCTCCCCACTCGTCGGCCTCCCACGAACGGAGGTCGGAGACAAAAACCTTCCCACCGAGTTTCTCAACGAGACGCTTCAGGGATCTACCCGAACGGGCGTACCCGAGGATCCCCACGTATTTCCCTTCAAGCCTCAAGGGGGAATTTTAAGGGAAACGGCTCACCTGAGGACTACCCCGACGTATCCGTAGGCTCCTATTCCCCTCCATATAACCCCTCCGTACAGGAACCTCCACCTCAAGCCCAATCCGATAAAGTCCGGCACACCGAGGGTAAAAGCCGTTGTCCAGTCCCCGCGGCTCAGCATCAACCTCATGCCAGCCTCTACGTTGGGGTCGTCCATCACATCAAATCCCTTACCGTTCCACAAGAAATTTCCACCCACTCCACCGAATACCTTGAGGGCTATCGCTCCGTGGGACACTCTCGTTCCCAATTTAACGTAGGGGTAACCCCCCATCCTCAATGTCCATAACTCCTTTGCAGTGCTCTTCTTTACGCTCTCTGCTCCTGCCTCTGCGTTTATCCCCGCACTTAAGGTTCCGTTTCCTCTCTCCCCGTCCACCGTTACCTTAACGGATTTTCCCTGTACTATGTAGGTGTCGCAATCCGTCGCTATAAGGCATATGTCGTACCAGTATCCACCCACTCCCAGTCCATAGTTCAGTTCACCTCCCTCCGGCACGTGTGCGGTACCTATATCATATATTCCACTGGTAGCACATCCTGTTAAAGCGATAGAAAAGAGGGCAAGTAAAACGAACTTTTTGCCCTTCATAACGAAGAATTTTAAGCTGGAAACCTCAGAGTAAGCCAGCCTACCTCAGAAGCAACCTCTCTTCACCAAAGTTGTACATTATCGTGAATCCGCTACCGCTACTCTGAAGATGATGCCGACCGTCCCCAGCACGTTCACCTTCGTCCACGTAAAGGTCGGTCCCGAAGATCTCCGTAAATATCTCCTCACCGAGACCCCTGTACTCCGGGAAGAGTTCAACGAAAGTGGTAAACAACGTACGAGCGCATACCTCACACCTACCGTCGGCCTCCGCCATGACCCTGAATATCTTCTCGGCTTCCTCTCGCGTCATTACGCCACAATTTTAAGGATGTCGGGCATGCCCGTGAAATGAAGTAGTCGTACATGCGGCAACCTGTTTCAGGAAGTCCTATACTATCGCCTCCAACTGCCTCTTTAAGGCCGTCATTTTTTCCTTCAGCTCCTCGTACTTCCTCCTCTCTGCCTCAACTATGTGGGCCGGCGCCTTCTTAACGAAGTCGGAGGACAGCTTCCGCTCTATCTTCCCTATAACCTTCTCAAGCTGGCCGATCTCCTTCTTCAGGCGGGAGACGACCTTATCCCGCTGCTCCTTGGAGAGTCCTATATAGGCCTCAAGCTTGGAGGGGAGGCGGACCCACACGTCGGCCTCTCCCCTCTCGGCCCCGGCGAGGACCTCAAAGATGGGGTCAACCTCACCCCTGTAGGGCGCCCTCTTCAGGCCTATGGTGTCCCTTATCGCCCGGAACTCCCTGACGGCCTCCTTCAGGGCCTCGTACTC
>JALWYV010000017.1 GCA_027003075.1 Caldifarciminota bacterium
ACCGGACGTCCGCTGGCCTCTACGATCACGTCCTGATACAGACGTGGGACCCGGTTCGTGTCTATATAGATGGGTACACGTTCTTTCAGCAGTTTTATACCGTCTTCAATAGCCTCTCCGAAGTCTGAGACTATATCCACCGGGAAAACGCTTGATATCCGGTAAACCCCCGATGGGAGAGCCTCCAGCTCTGCCATCCCAACGTAGGAGAAGTCCGCGAGGAGCTCGGACAACCCCAGGCAAAGGGTGTAGTGGGTGCGATGTTCCTGTAGAAGGGATGCGACCTCTGCGATCATCTTTTCGTCTCCGCTCAGGAAAATCCGAAAGCGTGGGTTTTTGAGGTACTCAATCTTTATCTGGGTCCGTGGCTCTTTCTTTCTGTGTAGCGTAGGATCAAACCCGCTTGAGCCTTTAGTATTTATCAGGTTCTGTCCCCAGCGGATCCGTTTTACGGGGTTAAGGACCCGGACACCGACGTACAACCCGGAAGTTTTATCTATGTACTCTTCTTTCCCCATACCGAGGATCGCCCCGACCATACCCCTGACGGCCGTAGGAGGTGGGAAGGAGTAGGTCAGAGGGGAGGAAGTGGTGTAGAACCTCCTGAAGTGCGCGTAATCGCCCCAGATGTCAAAGAGGACGGCTCTCATACCTCACTGTCCCACGGGAAGGGTTCCAGATCCACCCCGGCGAAGACCTCCTCTATACCGGGCCTCAGGCGTACCCTGTCTCCTATCCTGTAGCGCACCTTCTGGATCCGGTCCCTGTACTTCTCCACCTTTGCCTTCAACTTTTCCAGATTCAGGACCCCGTCCTCTATATCGCGTATGGCCTCGTCCTCCCTGTCGGAGGCAAAGGAGACCAGCTTGTCAAGCTCACCCATGTGGGTAAGGGTTTCGGGTTTGTATATTATGTCAAGGAGCAGGCGGGGTTCGTGGCCGAGCTTGGACCGGGTAATGAGATCCGTTGATGCCTTGTGGCCCACCCATATAGCCTTAAGCATGTTGCCAACGTCCTCATCGGTTAAACCGGTTGTCTCCGCCGCCTTCTCGTTGGCCACACCGTAGAAAACTATCAGGGAATAGGGTACAACGTAGGTCTCCGCGAAGGTCCCCTGTTTTTTGTCCGTTTTAGAGGGCATCACGCTGGTGTTCTTCATAAGGGCGACCTTCACCCTGTGGAGGGAGTGGCCGAACTTGAACTGGACGGGACCGGTGAGAGAAAAGGCATCGTTGTTCTTAAGGGCGAAAGTCCCACCGAACAGCCGTATGTCTATGCATCTTTTCAGTACCTCTGCAGGGTCCTTACCGTATTCGGCGAAGACGTCCTCCTTCGTCTTCAGGCTGCCATCCTCTTTGCGCTCCTCCTTCAGAAATATCTCAAACCCCAGCTCCTGAAGCGTATCCCTTACGGTGCGCTTGAGCCTCACGTCGCTGACGATGTTTATACCCGTCTCCTCGTCTATCCTCGGCCTGTTCTCGTCCATGGGGTCCCCGTTCGGGTTGGCCCATGACACGTCATACAGGAACAGTATCTCATGCCTGTTCTTCAAGCTCATCTTCTACCTCCTCTTTTCCGTAAATAAGCTCTGCAACGTGGTTATACATCCCCATCCCCAGGGCGAAGTAAAAGTTCAACTCGTCCACGTTCATGCCCCAGGGCGATGGAGCCCGTGAGAGGTACTCCGACGCCTTTGCGTACAGGATACTCTCCCCTTTTCTGAAGTGGTCGTACTCCTCAAGCTTGTTCCTTATCCTCGGAAGTAGGCCCTTCAGGTCCCTTTCGTCCATCTTGAGGCTCTTTAGGACCTTGTAGAAGGGTGTGCTTCCCCTCACCCTTCTTTGAACCCTTATGAGTTTCTCCGTTAGCGCCCCCATCAGGAAGAGGCCCTTCTTAAGAGGGGTATCCAGGGCCGGAAGAGTATCAAGGAACTCCTCCAGCGACGCGTACGTGCTATCTCTTACGTCCATAACGCCCTCCTTTTTTGTCGTTAAAAGTACAAAAACGAACGTAGCAAAGGCATCAAGTATGGTTAATCTGGGAGTCTGGGACTCAACGATCCCCTCCCTTATTCTCCCTATAAGTCTGGATATGAGCCAACCTCTATCTATAGGCCTTCCGGTGAAAGTCCTGTATATGACCTCGTAAAAATCGTCTGCCGAATTCTTGGTGGCAAAGAATTTCCACATCGTTCCGTAAGTGAACTCCGACTCTAAACTTAAAAGAGATTCAACCACAGATTTTGCTTTGAACAGGGCCTTTAGACGAGAGGGATAGACATCCTGCAGGTAAAGATGCACGAGCTCTCGTGATTGTTGTTTTTCCATAAACAGAAAGTGAAAGCTCATGACGTCTCTTTCCTCGCTCAGAATCTCAAGGATATCCTCCTCGTCTGCGGTTATACGTCTTGCACTCTCACCCTTTAAGGAGGCACTCTTCTTCCCCTCCGTTAGTACAGCAAGTACCTCATCGCGCACGTTCTCGTGGCCGAGTACGAAGTCCGGAATGATGGAATATTTTATTCCACCGGCGAATGTAAACGTTAGGTTGCGTTCAACGTGCTGGCGGCCGAGCTTTATAAACTCCCGACACTCATAACACAGGGGGAAGGATCTGTAAGCGTGCTTTTTGTTGAACCCTATGACGTATCCGGGTTTGTCTATGGTGTAGAACTTGAAGGGTGATATGTCCCCGCTTACTATCCTCTCCTCACCGCATATAGCACATACCCCTTTAACCCACTCGCTCTTTCCCTCCTCACGCAGTCTCGCTTTCAAAGCCTCCCGAAATTCATCTATTTCTCCCATGAATTTGCCGTTTATACGTACAGTTAAAAGAACTTTCGTTTTACGCGAGAGGTTTTCAACGCTGCTCGCGATGTCCTTCAGGATACGCTCGTCGGACAGGTCTATGGTCGGTACGTTCCTTAACTTTTTATGAGCATTAGCCAGGTTCTTGACACTTTTTCCCGGAGATTTGATATTTAAAAAAATGGTGGGTGTGAGGGTAGGCGGGTTGGAGCCTTTCCCCTTCCTGTAAAAGTACAGCAGCACTTTACTCCTCTGGAACTGCTCCTGTGTTAGTCCTACGTAGTTCCCATCCTCATCAAACTCCAAAACGAACACCTTATCTGCCTCTATGGGGTCGTAGAGGGTTGGTCTTCCTATTAGATTTCCCAGTTCTCTTAGAGCCTTTAACATAACAGGGAGTATTATATACCTGAACGCATCACCTGCTTCCACTGTAAAATAATGCGGTATAAATGATCAGAATTGATATAACCCTCTCCTCCGACTTCCCCATCGTCCTCCCTGTGCATTACAACGAGCATATCCAGGCCCTCGTATACCACCACTTAGACCCCGACGTAGCCCGGAAACTCCACGACGAGGGCTTCAAGTACGGCAAGAGGAGGTTCAAGCTCTTCACCTTCTCCCGCATATTCGGAAGGGGACGGTATGACAGGAAGAACAGACTTCTAACCTTCCCGCCGAGGATTCGCATAGCCTTCGCCTTCGCCGTTGAGAGCATAGGGAGGTCCTTCTTAGACAGGATGGTCAGGGCCGACCCCATCGTCCTTGAGGGCAACCTCCTGAAGGTGGCCGAGACCCGCATCACCATCCCGGAGGTGGGGAGGGAGGTTAAGGTGAAGGCACTCTCCCCAATAACGGTGTACCGCACGGTACTTGAGGGCAACAGGAGGAGGACCGTCTATTTCCCCCCCGACTCCCCCGAATTCGCTGGCCTCGTTAAGATGAACCTGCTGCGGAAGTACGGGACCCTCTACGGCAGGGAGTATTCGGGCGGGTTAGAGGTGCATACTCTGCAAAAAGGCAGGATGGCCATAGTGAAGTACAAGGGGACGGTGATAAAGGCGTGGGACGGTACCTTCCTCTTGAGGGGAGAGCCGGATATCCTACGGCTCGCCCTCGGTGCCGGCCTGGGGGCGAAGAACAGTCAGGGCTTCGGTATGGTGACCGAAATCACTTAGGGAAAACCACCTCTAAGTCTACCGTCTGCCCTCCCCTTCTCACGGTTATCACGGTCCTGTCCCCCGGTTTGTACCGCATGAGGGCGTCTATGTAGTCGTAGATGTTATTTATGGGTTTACCGCCTATTGAGATTATTATATCTCCTGCCATTATGCCGGCCATCTCCGCCGGCCTTCCCGGAACCACACCTTCCACCTTAACGCCCTTCTCCCTGCTCGCGTAGGCGGGTATTATTCCGAGTTTTACCTTAAGTTTGCCCATACGACCTCCCCGGGGCCCCTTCTCCTTGACCTTCACGTACTCAAAGCCGGGTACGACCATCAGGCTGTCCAGAATTTCGTCCGTTATCTTCGCTATGGCCAGTATTCCGGCGTAGTTGACCTTTTCGGGTGTGTCGGAGGGTTTGTGGTAGTCCTCGTGGGCGCCCGTGAAGAAGTGGGCTACGGGAACGCCCTTCAGGTAGAAGGAGGTGTGATCGCTGGGGCCCACCGCACCCGTTCCGAGGTTGAGCTTGTACCCGTGCCGCACGACTACGCGGTTTATCAGGCTGTCAAGCCCCTTCCCGCTGTAGGCCCCGAGGACGGAGAAGGAGGAGTCCCTCATCCTGCCTACCATATCGTAGTTGAGGTAAACCACGGCACTGTCCAGAGGCAGAACGGGATGTTCTACGAAGTATTTTGATCCGAGGAGACCGATCTCCTCACCGCTCCAGAACATGAAGACGAGGGTTTTCTCCGGCTTCTCCTTAGCCCACGTACGGGCGATTTCAAGGACAAGGGCCACGCCCGAAGCGTTGTCATCTGCCCCGTGGTGAATGGCGTGGGTGTCCGGCCTGAGGGAACCGCTTCCCGGTCCTCCCCATCCGAGGTGGTCGTAATGGGCGCCGAGCCCTATCCACCTATGGGTCCTTCCGGGCAGGACGGCTACCACGTTGTAGGCCTTAACGTACTTTTTCCTTAGTTTTACTCCGACGTCTACCCCCTTACCCGTGGAGAAGGAAACCTTTTCCAGTCTGCGCATCCTCTCGTACAGGCTGTCCAGCGAAACCCCGAGGATATCTCTGGCGATGCTCCTCTTCACCATTACGGCCACTATACCTGAGTTCTGGAGGTCCCTCGCCCTCAGTGGCCTCAACTCGTCCTCGTGGTCGGGAGGGTTTACGAGGATAACGGCTGCTGCCCCCTTCTCTCTGGCTATCCGGAGTTTCGTCGGTATGGGGGCGAACCCGTCGTACTTGCTACTGTCGGGATGGGTGTACCGGAACAGGACGACCACTTTACCCTTAACGTCCACCCCCTCGTACTCGTCGTACGTACTGTCGGATATACCCCACCCCACGAAAACGGCCTCAGCCGAAGCCTCGCCGTCGTCTGAAAAGCTCAGAGGCAGGAAGTCCCTGCCGAGCCTGTAGGACCTCCCGTTGACCCTAAGGTAGGTTCTGGGTGTCTTAAAGATGAGGAACTTCCTCTCGTACTCCACAGGCTCAAGGGAGACGAGAGCATCAAAGGGTTGAAGCTTTACGTTGTAGCCGTAAAATTTGAGTTTTTTCACTATGTACTCTCTGGCGAGCCTCTCCCCTTTGCTCCCCGTAAACCTCCCCTCCAGCTCATCGGAAGCGAGGTAATACACCGTCCCCTTCAGGCTGTCTATGGAAGGCGGAAGGACGCCTATGAGCAGAAACATCCCGGAATTATACGAGTGTACGTATCCTTCGGATGGAGGTAAGACTTACCCCCGTAAAATCAAAAGATGCGCAGGTTTGCCCTGATAATGGCAGGAGGAAAGGGTGAGCGACTCTGGCCCCTCTCCACTCCCGAAAGGCCCAAACAACTGATCCCCCTGATAGATGGAAAGACCCTGTTAGATCTCGCCCTTGAGAGGGTGGGAGACGAGGCCGAAAAGGTAGTTCTGACCAACAGCCTGATAGCCGGGAAAATAAGAGATAAGAACGTCAGGACGGTCGTTGAACCTGTACCCAGGAATACCGCCCCGGCCCTCGTATACGCCACGGCATTACTTCAGAAGGAGGCGGGTGAACCCGTCCTCATAGCCGCCCTACCCTCCGACCACCACATCTCCCCCGCTGGCGAGTTTCGTACGACCCTCAGGAGGGCATACGAGGCCGCTGATAAGTACGGCAAAATCGTAACTTTCGGCATAATACCTGCGCATCCCCATACCGGATACGGCTACATAGAGAGGGGAGAACCTGTGGAGAACGGCCTGTATGCTGTAGTCAGATTCCACGAGAAGCCGGATTACGAGAGGGCGAAGGAGTACGTTGAGAGGGGAAACTTCTACTGGAACTCCGGGATGTTCGTATGGAGGAGCGACGCCTTCTTAAACGAGGTGAGGGAACACGCCCCCAATATTTATAACCTTCTGTACGACGGGGATAAACTGAGGTCACCCGAAGGGTTTTTCTCGGAGGTGGAGTCAATCTCCATAGACTACGCCGTAATGGAGAAGACCCGGAACATTCTGGTCATAGAGGCGACCTTTGAGTGGATAGACGTGGGGTCGTACTCCAGCCTGTACAGGGTACTCCCCAAAGACGGGGATGCCAACGCCTACAGGGACGGGGCGCCGGGAACGGTTGACTCTTCGGAGAATCTCGTTATATCCGGGGATAAGAGGGTGGTTCTGGTCGGCGTGAAGGGTGTGGGGGTCGTCATAGAGGGGGATACCGTTTTAGTGGTAAACCTTGAGGAAGACCAGAAGGTCAGGGAGGCCGCCCGTAAATTCGGCAACTAACGTTCTATCGTAGCGAACCAATAAAACCCAAACGGTACGCCATAGCGGATCGGTGAAAGTGGGCGGGAGATCTCTCCCCCGCCCTATCCTGTTTTACATCAGGAAGATGAACGTAACGACGATAAAGATGGGGATGAGGATTGGGATGGAGTACTTGACCATGTAGGAGAAGAAGTCGGGCGTCTTATATCCCCACTCGTCTGCTATGCTCTTTACGAGGAAGTTGGGAGCGTTCCCGATGTACGTGTTCGCCCCCATAAAGACCGCCCCGATGGATATGGCGGCGAGAAGTTTAGCCGGTACTCCGATGTGGGCGAGGTCCGCAGGTATGTGGTAGGCGTGAGGCATCTGCTCGGCAACGCCCTGAGCGAGGGAGAAGAAGGTCAGGTACGTGGGGGCGTTGTCAAGGAAGGAGGAGAGTACACCCGTCGCCCAGAAGAACTGCCACGGCTCGGTAAGACCGAGTGCTGGCCCCTTCGCCCTGAGTATCTCAAGGGCAGGTACCATCGCTA
>JALWYV010000018.1 GCA_027003075.1 Caldifarciminota bacterium
CCAAACTTAGCTCTTATGAAATCAACCTCATTATCTGTACCAAAATCAAACTTAGCGTTGATGAAAGACACCTGATTACCAAACTGGGCGCTGTTAAACGATACCGGAGATTTGAACTCCGATCTGTCAAACGATATTCCATCACCAAACTTAGCTCTTATGAAATCAACCTCATTATCTGTACCAAAATCAAACTTAGCGTTGATGAAAGACACCTGATTACCAAACTGGGCGCTGTTAAACGATACCGGAGATTTGAACTCCGATCTGTAAAACGATATTCCATCACCAAATTTAGTTCCTATAAAATCAACTCTATTATCTGTACCGAAATCAAACTTAGATTCAATGAAAGACACATGATTACCAAACTGGGCGCTGTTAAACGATACCGGAGATATGAATTCCGCACTGTCAAACGATATTCCATCACCAAATTTAGTTCCTATAAAATCAACTCTATTATCTGTACCGAAATCAAACTTAGCATTGATGAAAGACACCTGATTACCAAACTGGGCGCCGTTAAACGATACCGGAGATATGAACTCCGATCTGTAAAACGATATTCCATCACCAAATTTAACCCATGCGAAATCAACTCTATTATTTGCACCGAAATCAAACTTAGCGTTGATGAAAGACACCTGATTACCAAACTGGGCGCCGTTGAACGATACCGGAGATTTGAACTCCGATCCGTCAAACGATATTCCATCACCAAATTTAGTTCCTATAAAATCAACTCTATTATCTGTACCGAAATCAAACTTAGATTCAATGAAAGACACCTGATTACCAAACTGGGTGCTGCTGAACGATACCGGAGATTTGAACTCCGATCTGTAAAACGATATTCCATCACCAAATTTAGTTCCTATAAAATCAACTCTATTATCTGTACCGAAATCAAACTTAGCATTGATGAAAGACACCTGATTACCAAACTGGGCGCCGTTGAACGATACCGGAGATATGAATTCCGCACTGTCAAACGATATTCCATCACCAAACTTAGCTCTTATGAAATCAACTCTATTATCTGTACCGAAATCAAACTTAGATTCAATGAAAGACACCTGATTACCAAACTGGGCGCCGTTGAACGATACCGGAGATTTGAACTCCGATCCGTCAAACGATATTCCATCACCAAATCTGGCCCTTATAAATTTTACCTGTTTATCTCCAAAAAAATTAACAAATTCAAACGATACCCCATCCCCAAATATCCAGCCGGAAAAATTCACATTTCCTACAAATATCACCTTAGTAAATACAGGCTTAACATTAACATGCTCAAAATCTACAAATTCCCTATCCTCATTCCCTCCCAACGGCCTCCACAATCTCCCCCACTCCTCTCGACTGAAAGCCGGGAACACAAACCGGCTCATGTCAAGGACCCTCGGAGGAGGGGATTCTAAGACTTCTTTGGCGTATTTGTGAAATTCAGAGATAAAATCCCCCTTAATACTATCCAAATTCTTCGCCAGATTTTCCCTTTTCTCCTCCCATTCAAGATTAGGCTTTCCCCTATCATCATACCGGCTGTCCTCTGACAGATACCTCAAATCGTACTCCCACTTCCACCCATAGTGAAAAACGCAGTAGTTTGAATTCTCATACCCTTCCCTACCACATATTTTACAAGCAGGCATAATGAAAAGGGGAAATATTATATACCGGTATGCATGCAACCGTAAAACGTAGTATACCTCCCTTCCCCACAATATAATACCTCCCTATGGCTCACCATCACGAACATAAGGAGACGTGGCTCGTTGACGAGGCCGTTAAGTACGAAGAGGAACTTGAGAACGTCCTGAAAGAGGCCGAGGAGAAGGCGCGGGAGATCGTCAAAAGGGCGGAAGAGGAGGCCGTCGCCATAGTGGAGAAGGCCCGCACGGAGGGGCAGGCCATGGTTGAAGGGGCCAGGCAGAAGGCCCGCAGAGATGCGGATATAAAGGGCAGGGAGATCGTAAAACAGGCGGAAGAGGTGGCACAGAAGATACTGTCCGAAAAGGAGGAGAGGACAAAACACATCGTTGACGCCCTCGTGAAGGCCGTCCTCTCTACATGAAAGGCAAACTCTACGTAGTCGCCACGCCCATCGGCAACCTTCAGGATATAACCTTCCGGGCGGTTGAGGTTTTAAGGGGGAGCGACCTCATTCTATGCGAGGACACCCGTCGGGCGAGGAAACTCCTGAACCGTTACGGTATAGACACGCCCCTTTTATCCTTCTACGAAGGGAACGAGGAGAGACGTACAGAGGAAGCCCTACAACTGCTCTCCGAAGGTAAGGTGCTGAGCCTCATAAGCGACGCCGGCACTCCGCTGGTGTCCGACCCCGGTTACCGTCTCGTACGGGCGTGCAGGGAGAGGGGAATACCCGTCCTTCCCGTTCCGGGCCCCTCCGCCGTAATAGCCGCCCTCTCCGTCTCCGGTCTCGGTACGGACCGCTTCGCCTTCTTCGGCTTCCCGCCAAAGAGACCGGGGAGGCGCCGCAGGTGGCTTGAGGAGGCCGTTAGATTTAACGGGACGGTCGTTTTCTACGTTTCACCCCACAACGTTAAGAGGTTTCTTGCGGAGGTCCTTGAGGTTTTCGGTGATAGGGAAGCGTGCCTCTGCCGGGAGATGACGAAGGTACACGAGGAGTACATTTTCGGGAGGCTCTCGGAAATTGTGGGGAAGGTGAAGGAGAAGGGAGAGATGGTTCTGGTCGTGGGAAAGGTCTGATTCCACCTTAACATAGACGCCATGCCACACGTAAAGGATCCGGAACTCGCACCGGAAGGGAAAAAGCGGATAGAGTGGGCCGCAAGACGCATGCCCGTACTTATGAGCATAAGGGAGGAGTACGCCGACGAGAAGCCCCTTAAGGGGGTCCGGATAGCCGCCTGCCTCCACGTAACGACCGAGACCGCCAACCTCATGATAACCCTCAAGGAGATGGGGGCGGAAGTACGGCTGTGCGCCTCCAACCCCCTGTCCACGCAGGACGACGTCGCCGCATCTCTGGTGAGGGACTACGGCATTGAGGTGTTCGCCATAAGGGGAGAGAGCGAGGAGGAGTATTACGCCCACATAGACGAATGTCTGAAGTTTCACCCCCATATAACCATGGACGACGGGGGAGACCTTACCGTCGTAGCCCATACGAAGGGGTACCACGAGGGGATATGGGGAGGCACGGAGGAGACGACGACGGGTGTAAAGAGGCTGAAGGAGATGGAGTGGAACGGCGTCCTCAAGTACCCCGTAATAGCCGTCAACGACTCTAAAACCAAGTTCCTGTTTGACAACCGTTACGGGACGGGACAGTCCACCATAGACGGTATACTGAGGGCGACTAACGTCCTGCTCGCCGGCAGGGTCGTGGTCGTGGCCGGATACGGATGGGTGGGTAGAGGGATAGCCATGCGGGCGAAGGGAATGGGAGGCAGGGTCATAGTTACGGAGATAGACCCCATAAAGGCCCTGGAGGCCCTGCACGACGGCTACGAGGTCATGCCCATGAAGGAGGCCATAGCAAGGGCGGACGTCGTAATAACCGCCACGGGGGAACCCGATATTGTCCGTAAGGAGCATTACAAGGTGGCGAGGGACGGTGTCATTCTGGCCAACGCCGGACACTTTGACGTTGAGATAAACAAGTCGGATCTTGAGGGCATGGCCGTTGAGAAAAGGGAGGTCAGGCCTTACGTTATGGAGTACACACTACCCGACGGAAGGAGGGTTTACCTTCTGTGCGATGGGAGACTTGTGAACCTGTGCGCCGCCGAAGGACATCCGGCCGACGTCATGGACCTGTCCTTTGCCAACCAGTCCCTCGCCGTCCTGTACATCAAGGAGAATCACAAACGCCTTAAGCCGGCCGTGTACACTCTGCCGGAGGCCATAGACGAGGCCGTTGCCGAGAAGAAACTTATGAGCATGGGAATAGAGATAGACGAACCCTCCGAGGCCCAGCTACGCAGGACGTGGGTGGAGGGTACTTAGAGACCCATGGCAAAAAGGGAGGTCGTGGCCTTCGTCCCCATGGGACCACCGTACGCCGGCCCGGAGGTTTCCAACTCTATTCTACTGAAGCCGGATAAGTTCCCGTTCAACCTGCACGTTATAAACACTTCCTACCAGACGAGCAACGCCGAAAAGGGGAGGCTAACCTTAAGGTCCCTTGCGGCGTGGGGCCGAAACCTCCTGAAACTCCTGAGGACCCTCGCCAGAGTAGGTCCGGACGCCTTCTACTACAACCTTAGTGCGACCCCCCTCGGCCTCGTGAAAGATTTCGTCGTCATCAACCTCGCAGGTCCCTTTACAGCCCGGATAGTCGCCCACGCACGGGGAGGCCATTACTACAGGCTCCACAGAGACGCCCCGCTATGGGTGAAGATCCTCGCCCTGTGGACCTGGAACAAGTGCCACAGGATACTGGTACAGTCCAAAGGTCTCAAGGAACAGTTCCGGGGGGCCGTGCCGGCCTATAAACTGGGGGTGGTTCCCAACCCGGCACCGGAGGAGTTCTTCCACCTCCGTCCCGACTACTCAAAGCGGGTGATCCTGTTCGTGGGACACCGTTCCGTGGCCAAGGGATGGACGACCTTACTGAAGGTTGTCCCGGATATAGTGGAGCGTTTCCCTGACGTACGCTTTGTTGCTCTCGGAACGGAGATAGAGGAGGAGACCAACATAACGTGGGTTCCAAAGGAGAGCGTGCGGCAGGTCTGGAAGGAGTACGTGGTTAAAAGAGGCCTGGAGGACCGTTTCACGATAAGGGAGAACGTTCACGGGGTGGAAAAGCTGAAGTTCTATGAGTCGGCTTCCGTATTCGTTTTACCCTCCTACTCCGAGGGCTTCTCAATGGCCGTTCTTGAGGCCATGGCCACCGGCCTGCCCGTTATAACGACTCCTGTGGGAGCGTTGCCGGAGGTCCTCCCCGAAGGTACCCCCTTTGTAAAGCCGGGGGATACCGAAAGCCTCAAAGAGGCGTTGATAAAACTGCTTGAAAGTGAGGAGGAGAGGAAAAAACTGGGAGGGCGGAACAGGAAAAGGGCGAGGGACTTCCACGAGGACAGGGTGAGGGGGATATTCGCGGAGGAGCTGTTCAGGACGTTTCCGTGAGAAAACGGTCGTATAATACGGCGAATGGGACTCTATTACGAAAATCTTGACGAGAAAACGCGGGAGTTTATGCTCAGAGAACTGGAGTTGGACGTTAAGAACGGCAAGGTTTATTTAAGTCCCCGTCTTAACGCAAGAGGTCGGAAAGCATGAGTTGATCTCCTGCGGGAGGCCATCGCGGAACACGATGACAATTGGCTAGCCGGCCATCTGAAAGCAGGGGGATACATGGAGACGTACGAATACAGGAGACAGTACTTTCGCGGCATGGTCGTTGAAGATTTAGAATTGACGGGTTTATACTGATTAAGCCACCTTAAGGATTGAAAAGGTCCCTACCCGGCGATATTCTACCCTGAGAACAGGGACTTGACAAAAGAAATTCTAACCGCCCTGATGAGGGCAGGAAGGGATCGTGTAGAGGCGGCTTCAGAGTTTCTTTGGCATAAGAAACAGATGGCAGAGGTACGTTTATCTCTCCACCAACTTCGGCGGCGATTACGTATCGCGAAACTACTGAGGAGATTGAAACGGTAGGGAGAAAAAGATAAAGGTCCCTAAAAACGCCCATCAGACTCTGGCAGAGGGGGAGTTCAACCGTTACTACATAAGGGGGCTGTGTGCAAGGGCGATCGCCGAGGGCATAGATGAGGTTGTCATTTACAGAGGGAAGGCGGTTAAGGATCCCCGCCCAAAGTCTCAGGCTATGATCGGAGAGAGAATTAACGCCTATGATTTGTTAAGGGATCTGAGAAACTCAATAGGCGTAGAACCGGCCCTCGGCTTACCTTCCGGTCCCAATTCCGGCCTGACAGTCCGTTTGCCGGAATACTCCGACGATCACAGTTAAAAGTGCCTTCCCGAACCGAATCTACGTCTACATAACTTCAAGTCCAAAGGGTGAACTACCGGTTCCACAGGCCACACTGCAGGTGTAAAATCCCCACCCGTGAAGAAACTCCTTGTTGAACTCGGATGCGAGGAGATACCCGCCTTCGTTCAGGAGGGTGCCGCATCCTTTTTGCTTGACTTTCTCGTAAAGAACCTGAAGGATCGGGGTTTTTCCGTGGGTGCGGGCCGTTATTTCGCAACCCCTACCCGGTTGGCCGCCCTGATAGACGTGGAGTCGGTAAGTGAAACCGTTGAGGAAGAGAGGGTAGGGCCTCCGGCAAAGGTGGCCTACGACCCCCATGGCCGTCCCACCATGGCACTCGTTAAGTTCGCCGAGAGCGTGGGGGCGAAGCCCGAAGACGCATACGTCGTTGAGAAAGGGAAGGGGAAGTACGTGGCCGTAAAGGTAAAGAGGGGTGGTGAGCATCTGAAGGACGTCCTCGGAGGGATCCTAAAGGAGTACGTCCGTACGGTCCCTCTGCCGAAGAGGATGAGGTGGGACGGCTCCGGCCTTACCTTCATAAGGCCCATAAGATGGCTCGTCGTACTGCTCGGCGACGAGGTACTTCCCGTAAGCCTCGGCAAACTGAAGGCCGGAAAGGTTACGTACACGGGTAGGCTACCGGTAAGACGGGCGGTAGAGGTGCCACAGGCGGAGGAGTACGAGAGCTTACTTGAGGGGGAGGGGATAGTACCCGACTTCCGAAAGAGATTGGAACGTATCCGTAGGGAAACGGAGAGGTTCTTTAAGGTGGATCCGGAAAGGTACGGGGAGTACGATACGGATGTGGAGAGGCTCCTCTACGAGATAACCGGTCTCGTTGAGAAAGGGTACGCCGTCTACGGAACGTACGATGAGTCCTTCTTGAAATCTCTCTACCCGGAGGTTATAATGGCGGCCATGACCGCCCACCAGAGGTACGTCCCCCACCTTGAGGATACGGGTCTGAAGGCCGGTTTCGTGGCCTTCTCAAACAACCCGAAGGGACTGGAGACCCATCGTAAGGGGTACGAGAGCGTCCTCCGGGCGAGGCTTGACGATGCCCTCTTCTACAAAACGGAGGACCTGAAGAGGCCCCTTTCGTACTACGTTGAGAACCTGAAAAACGTCACGTGGATAAAGGGACTCGGCACCCTTTACGACAGGATGGAGAGGGTCAGGGAGATAACCCGGAGGATGCCCAAACCCGAAAATGTTAACCCTGAAATTCTGGAGTTCGTGGCCACGCACTACCTGTTTGATACGGCCACATCCATGATACGGGATGGGAAGGAGTTTACGAAGTTAGAGGGGAAGATAGGTTACTACTACGCCCGCGATAAGCTGACGGAGGAGTGGGGTGATCCCGAAAGGGCAAACAGGTACGCCGTTGGCATATACGAGGCGAGACTGCCGAAGGGTAAGAGGTTCCCGAAGACCCTTGAGGGTACGGCCGTCGCCGTAGCCGACGCCCTCAACACGGTGGACGGCCTCCTGAAGATAGACTACCGGTGGACCTCCTCGCGGGACCCTCTCGGCATAAGGGCGAACGTACGGAGATTTCTGGCCCTCCTGCTTTACGGAGGATCGGGCTACGAGTTCGGAAGGTACCCCCTGAGGGAATTCCTTGAACTTACGGAGACCTACGAAAAGAGAGAGAAGGAGTGGCACAGACTGATAGAGGACACACTGCCCAACGCCCTCGCGTGGGTTCAGGACGTGTTCAAATACGAGTATTACCCCGAAAACTCCTCCCTCATCCTCCAGACCTACGACGGCGAAAACGTCTTCCTATCGGCCATAAAGGCTAGAGCGTACGAGAAGGTAATACGGGGGGAGAACCGGGAGAAGTTCGTCACCATAGTTAAGAGGCTTCGTCGTATCGCAAAGAGCGAGGCCAGAAAACTCCTGAAGGAGGACGACCCCTCAAAGGTGCGGGCGTACGAGGAGAAGTTAAGGGAGGTTCTCAGGAACATAAAGGAAGGTCCACTATCCGTTATCCGATCCATTGACCCGACCTCCGAAGATGCGCAGAACGTACTGAAAGCCTACGAGGCTTATCTCAACGCCCTCCTATCACTTTACGGAGCCCTTGACGAGTTCTTCACGCACGTACCCGTAATGGTAGAGAACGAAACGGACAGGTTAAGAAGGTTGACGCTCCTTAAAGAGGCCCTGTCGCTCGTGGACGAGATACTTCCCGGTACTTAAACCATGCTCTTCCTCTACGTCGCCGTAGGCATCTTTGGGGGATACATATACTGGAAGATAGTGGAGAGCGCCGGTATATTCAGGGACAGGTCCGACCCCACGAAGATAAGGGGAGGAGGCCTCGTCCTGCTTCCCGTGATACTGTGGTACCTGTTCAGAGGGTCAGGAAACGTATACACCATCCTCGCATACGTAGTGCTCGCGGTGGGGGTTATGGGTCTCTTAGACGACTACAGGGGAGTATCGGGCTATATAAAGGCGGCCGTGTCCCTGGTATCGGCCCTGCTGCTGATGTGGAGTCTGGGGTGGGTGGTACCCATAAGGTTCCTCGGATACGACCTTTATCTGCCGTTTTTCAACGAGGTGTTCTGGGTCCTTTTCTTCGTCGGATTTGTTAACGCCTTTAACGTAATAGACGGGAAGGACGGCGTACTCCTTATGACAGCAATTGTTCTGTTGTCTTACCTTTACGTTCTTACGGGAGAAGTTATGTACCTCCATACGGCAGCCGTGGCTGTTGGTCTTCTGGCGTGGAACTCCCCTCCGGCCCGCCTCATAATGGGTGATACCGGATCCTATGTTCTCGGCATCTTCATAACGTCGGCTTTCATTCTCCTGCCCAACATCCCCGTAGAGGTCAAACTGCTCGCCCTGAGCTTCCCCCTCGTGGATACCCTGACGACCATAGTACGCCGGTTAAGGCGTGGTCAGAGTATATTTCAGGCAGATAAGGAGCATATACATCACGTCCTCTATTCCCGCTTTGGCGACAGGTGGGGACTGTTTTTGATCATGCTTATAAACCTCCTGTCCGTGGGTCTTGCCCACCTCTACACGATGTACGGTCAGTGGGTGATGGTGTTGGGGTTGGTGTGGTGGGGGATACTCTCTTTAGTCGCCTTTTCCGGCCCCAAACTTGCGGATACGCTCCATTAAGGCGGCACTCACACCGAGGAAGTCCTGCTCCATATCCTCACGGGCAGAAGAAGAGAAGGCGAGGCTGAATATGATGGCCCCAACTATGTAGGGGATTATCCTCGCCGATTCCTCCTTCCCGAGTATTTCAAGGAGTTTCTCCGATATGACGGAGGCGAGTTCGGAGGCTGCGATTATGTAAATCTCAGCACTTATATCCTCCTTTACATTTTCAAAACTCCTCTCGTATCTCTCTTTCCAGAACTTCTCAACCCGATCCAAAACAAGAGACGTGTAGAAGTTGTCTAACAGATCCCTCAGGTAGACCTTCTGGCTTTCCGGCAGATTCAGGCGAGACAGGATCTCGTCTATGACTTCCCCTTTTATGGAAAGGAGCGTGTCCACGTACCTGTCTAACTCTTCCGGCCTCTCAAGGCTTCCTACGACGCTCCTTACTTTCTCAAGCGTTTTCTCGTAAGTCATCTTTTCCCTCCTCTGGTTTTACAGAATTTCACGGGCTTTGCTTACCGTTTCTCTGGCAAGAAGACGAACGAGTCCGACGTTGGTTTCGGGTGACGTTAGAATGGCGAGGAAGAGGTCATCGTTAACGCGGTACATGAAGAGTTTTCCGGACTGCATATCAACCTCCATGTAGTTCATATCTCCCATATCAACTATATCCGAGGCCTTCCGTGAGACGGAGAAGAGCATGGCGGACAGGGCGGCGAGGCGTTCAACTATTCCGGGATTAAAACGGACCTCAAAGGATACCGGAAGGCCGTCCCTCGTTGCGAAGAGGACGGCTTCAGCATCTTCTATTTCTTTCATAAGATGCGAAACGTAAGAGTGTAATTTACTTTCAATTCCCACGTCGGCCCTCATGGCGAACGTATTATATGGGTGACCGTGGGAAAGGATATCCGCCCTACACCTGTAGAATAACCGGATGAATCCCGACGAGTTGAAAGATCTCAAGGAGAAAGCTCTTCAGGTACGACGGGACATAATAGAGATGACCTACAGGGCGCAGTCCGGCCATCAGGGAGGAGCCCTTTCGTGGGTTGAGATAGGCCTGCTCCTGTTCTTCAAGGTAATGAACATCCGGCGGGAAGACCCCTTTTACGAGGACAGGGATAGGTTCGTCCTTTCAAAGGGACACGCCTGCGCCACCCTATACTCCATTTGGTCACTCCTCGGCTGGATAGACAGGGAAGAGTTATGGAAGTTCCGGCGTGTGGACGGTGTACTTCAGGGTCACCCTTCCAGAAGGAAAACACCCCTAGCGGAGACGTCAACCGGCTCCCTCTCTCAGGGTACGTCCGTGGCGGTGGGTATGGCTCTGGGCCTGAAGATGTGGGGAAAGCCTTCGCGGGTGTACGCCCTCATAAGCGACGCCGAGCTTCAGGAGGGCCAGACGTGGGAGGCCGTAGAAACCGCCGGTAATAAGGGGCTGGACAACCTGACTTTCATACTTGATTACAACGGCCTCCAGATAGAGGGGGACGTCCACGAGATCAACGACCCCACGCCCATAGAGGAGAAGTTCAGGGCATTTAAGTGGGAGACCTACAGGGTGGAGGACGGTCACGACTTCGTACAGCTCTACGAGGCCTTCACGTGGGCGAAGGGCGTTAAGGGTAAACCCCAGCTCATAGTCGCGAGGACGGTTAAGGGTAAGGGAATATCCTTCATGGAGAACCGGTACGAGTGGCACAGCAAGGTACTGACGGAGGACCTTTACCGGAAGGCTATGAAGGAGCTGGGCGTACACCTTTAGACTTCGTCCCGTGCCTTACGTTAGACTTCTCAGGGTCCGCCAGTGGGTTAAGAACTTCCTCGTACTCGTACCTCTCGTATTCGCCGCCCCCTCTCCGGAATGGATCCTCCGAAACCTACCCCACGCCCTTCTGGCCTTTCTATCGTTCTCCTTCCTATCTTCGGCCGTTTACGTGTTCAACGATATAAGGGATCTGGAGAAGGACAGGCTACACCCCGTAAAACGCAGGCGCCCTTTACCTTCGGGGAAAGTCTCCGTACCCGTCGCGGTGGTTCTAAGTGTCGTAATGCTCCTTCTCTCCCTTCTTATAGGGTACACCCTCGGATGGGTCTTCATCGGCGTACTCGTAGCGTACGCTTTAAACAACCTCCTCTACACCCTGTACCTGAAAAACCTCCAGCTTTTTGACATCTTCTCAATCGCTCTGGGCTTCGTGCTCAGGGTTTACGCCGGCGCCGTGGCGATAGACGTACCAGTTTCCACGTACCTGTTTTTGACCATCTTCTTCCTGGCGCTGTTCCTCGCTATAGGGAAGCGGAGGTACGAGATCCTCCTCTTAGGCGATGAGGGCAAGAACCACAGGAAGGTACTCAAACACTATTCAGTTTACTATCTGGATCAGTTAATGAACATATCTGCGACTCTCACCCTCGTGGTGTACACCCTGTACACACTTGAGAGGAACAACCCCCTGATGGTATTTACTGTCCCCATCGTGGTCTTCGGACTCTTCAGGTACTACCACATAACCCATAACCTCAGCCGGGGGGAACCTTCGGACGACCTTTTGAGCGACCCCCTCATCCTACTCAGTGGCCTTACGTACGCTCTGGTGGTCGTGGCGGTGATGCTCTGAGGTTAAACCATAGTGTCCCACCCATTTCAGTACGGTATGCCGAGGTATTCCGATAGTATTACGTACGCCGCCATGGCGTCTATGAGGTGTTTGTTCTCCTTACTTATCCGTTTCCCGCTCTCCTTCAGGAGTCTCTCGGCTTCGGCGGAGGTGTAGTGTTCGTCCCAGAATATTACCTCGCATCCGAAAGTTCCTTTAAGCCAGCCGGCGAGGGCTTCAACTTCCGGTATCAGCTCCTCCCTCGGAGGTCTTCCAATTACGACCGTGGAGAAGGGCCTTTCGGTGTAAATTTCTCTTAAACGTTTCTTTAAATCCTTACGTTTCAAGTCTACGGTCTCAAGGGGGAAGGCGAACTTCCTCTCCGGGTCGCTTATCGCCAGACCCACCCTCCTCCTTCCGTAGTCTATGGCGAGAACCCTCATACCTCGTAGTAAGATGCGGCGAACCG
This sequence comes from Caldifarciminota bacterium, assembly GCA_027003075.1. Lineage (GTDB taxonomy): Bacteria > Hydrothermota > Hydrothermia > LBFQ01 > LBFQ01 > JAADCS01. Next base: position 12,206 of record JALWYV010000018.1, read on the forward strand.
TCCGGTTTCCCAGACCCAGACCTCTTTTACCTGCGGAAACTTCTCCTTGACCTTATCGTATATCCACTTCGCCAGTCTCTCAGTGGTGGAGTTTTCGCCCAGTATCTCGTTCAGGTTCCTATGCTCCGGGAGTATGCTCTTAAGGTAGGCGTTTATCTCAAGGAAATCCACCAGATAACCCTCATCGTTCAAACCACCCTCCAGTACCACCTCTACCCTGTAGTTGTGTCCGTGTAAAGGCTCTGGCCTGCCTTTGTAGTTCTGAAGGAAGTGAGCAGCAGAGAACTCCCTTACCACCTTTACGCGGTACGGCATCCGTTTATTTTAAACCGGCTTCCTCCACCGTATTTTTTATAACGAAATTTTGAAGCGTACGGCTATATAATACGCGTAGACTTATGAAAAAGTTCATTTATGCGCACGTGATAGCCGGTGTATCTGCCCTGACACTTGTAGTGGGGCAGATGTTTGCCTACTGTCCGTCATCCTGTACCGTCATAACGAGCGGGCCGGTTACCTTCTGTAGATGTATGATATACGAGACGTCTAATCCTAATGATAGAGTCATGTTAATAACAGACGAACCGATTACGATAGTAGATGTGGACGGGGATGGGCTGAGAGATATACCTTTTGGTGTTTACTACTACGGTTCCTATGGCACTTACATACTCAAACAGATAATAGTCGGAATACCGGGAACCTTTACAGCTCAGAACATATCCTCGTATCCAACTTATGGCATCGTTGACCTCGGTGATATGAACGGGGACGGGGAAGTAGATTTCGCCATAGCACAGCAACAAATGGGGCATGGAGTTTATATTCTCCAATCCACGGGTAGCTTTTATACGTCCTCCATGGTTTACACCAACACCGATTTCCGTCCTAACAGCATCACGGGTTTTTACGATGGGTCAAATCCTCATCTTTACTGGACAGCCTACGGAGGTCATATATTCTACTACAACGGCAGCACCGTGATAGAGTATCCTTCCGACATATCCTTGAAACCTTGTGCTGACGGCATTACATACGGAGATTTCAACGGAGACGGATGGAACGATGCTGCGTGTGCGAATTATCGGTATAGCCCTTATGGCTTACATGTTTTCTTTTACGATCCTTTCTTGGGATTTTACTCTTCCGTAGACTTCGCTACCGGGAGACGATGGCAGGGGATCGTGTCCTACGACTTTGACGGCGATGGCAACTTAGATATAGCTGCTGTGGGGAACGATATCAGCGTCTTCTACAACGATGGCACTGGAACAGGCTGGACAGAGGATTTCATCCTAAGTAACTTTTCCACAGGCGCGAATCCCTTTGCCCGTATAAACATCGGTGATATGGACTGCGACGGGGATATGGATCTGGTCGTCGCAACAGCAGCCCCTAACTCGTTATATTCAAACACTATCCTGGCATGGGTGGAAAACACTTCCTCGGGATGGAACTTCTATGCTATAGATGCTGGAGGAAATAGCGACAACACCTACAGGCCTTACCCCTACGGAGTACGTGTAGGATATCTTGACGAGCCTTCTTATGCGACAAGTGGAGGGCTGGATATAGTTATAGTAAAGGAGCGCAGCAACCGTTTCTATGCGTACTACGACACCCTCCGCTGCTCCCTTGGGTACGACGATGGTGAAGACGTATCCGAAACGATCATAGTTCCTCAAGTGCGTGTGGAAAGCCTAAAAGACGGCATCATGATAACCTCCTCCGGCAAAACGGCGGTAGCTATCTACGACGTCTCTGGAAAGAAGCTCGTGCAGAAAACCGTAAACGGAAAAACCTTTGTCAGGCTCAATCCCGGTGTTTATATGGTGAAGAGCGACGGAGAGATTATCCGGGTCGTCATAAGATAGACCGGTAAATGTTGAGATACTCCACAGCAACGGATAGAGGACGGTACCTTTCCGCTTTTTTCTTTCCCCTCTCCCCCATCCTCCTTGCCGTCTCCTCGTCCTTAAGGATACGCTCCAACTTATTTGTTAGATCCTCGTAATCCTCCACCTCAAAGAAGAAGCCGTCCTCCCCTTCGCTGATAACGTCCAACGGCCCCCCCGCCCTGCTCGCTATCACGGGGGTACCGTGCATCATGGCCTCAACTAGGACCAGTCCAAGGCTCTCCGTCCATACCTTCGGATCCGACCTTGATGGAAGGACAAGGACCCAGGCCCTGGCGTATTCCTCGGAAAGCTCCCGGCCGTGCATCCACCCTTTGAATATGGCCTCAACTCCGTACTTTCTGGCCATTTCCTCCCACTCACTCCTTGCTGGACCATCTCCGACGAAGACGAGTTTCACGTCTATTCCCCGCCTTTTAAGGATAGAAGCAGCCTTTATCAGAACGTCCCCACCTTTCCAGTATACCAGACGCCCCACAAACAACACCCTTCCCCTCTCCTTATCAACGCCTCTCACCTCAGGTGTCCATCCCACGGGCAAAGGTACTATACGGTGAGGCTTTCCGAGATCTCCAACGATCCTCAGAAACCTATCGCGGGTGAACGATGAGTTAAACGTAAAAAAATCCCCCCTTTTCAGAAGATGGATAAAAATCCTCCCCAATTTTCCCAGTTTCTTCATCAGGGAAAGTTCCGTATTGTGGAAGGTGAAGACCCTCCTTCCCCCGAAAGGCAACGCCCAGATGGCGTTGGGGATGGGCCAGTGGACGTGGACGATGTCCGGCCTGAAGTCCCTCTCAACCCTTACGGCCTTCAGTAATCCCCCCAACATGAAAAGGGGCAGTTGGAGGTACCTCCACTTCTGGAGCCTTAGCCTCTCGTATATGGCGACGTCGTAGGTAAGGTTCTCCAGGAAGGCCGGGGAGTAGCGGAAGCGATAGACCGGGATACCTTCATACTCACCGTCCCCCACCCCCCTATGGGCCGAAGTCAGGATCCGGACATCCACCCCCAGTTCCTTAAGGGCCTTCAGGGTCTGGGTGAGCCAGGGGGTTATGTGGGGCGCCCCCTCGTACGCGAAGGCCGTTGCTACGTGCAGGACCTTGAGAGGACGCCCCGCGTCCTTAAGACTTCCTTCCGAACTTCTCAAGTATGATGTCGTAAAGGGTGGGCTTACCTATCTCCTGAAGCTCGTACCGGACCCTGACCCACGGCTTGTTGAGGTTGAGGATGCGGCCGAGGTTTATGGGCGTGGCCACTACGACCAGATCCGCGGGGGTGTCGTTTATGGTCTTCTCAAGGTCCTTAAGCTGCTGCTCGGAGTAGCCAACGGCGGGCAGGACGTACTTGGCCTGGGGCCACTTCTGTAGGGCCTCCTTGACCGTTCCGACGGCGTACTCGGCGACCGGCACGATCTCCTTGGCCCCGTACTTGCGGGCGGCTATGTACCCCGCACCGTAGGACATCTCGCCGTGGGTGAGGGTGGGGCCGTCCTCCACCACAATCACCCTCTTGCCCTTTATCTTCTCCCCGTCCTCTACGAATATTGGCGAGGCGGCCTCTATGACGGTGGCCTTGGGGTTTATCCTGAAGACGTTGTTTCTGACCGTCTCAATCCCCTCAAGGGAGGCCGTATCCACCTTGTTTATGATGACGACGTCAGCCATCCTTAAGTTGGCCTCACCGGGGTGATACTTCACCTCGTGGCCGGGCCTGTGGGGGTCCACGACGACGATGTGGAGGTCGGGCTTGAAGAAGGGGAGGTCGTTGTTCCCACCGTCCCAGAGGACGATGTCGGCCACCTTCTCCGCCTCCCTGAGGATCTTCTCGTAGTCCACACCGGCAAAAACGATGTTACCCCTGTCAAGGTGAGGCTCGTACTCCTCCCTCTCCTCTATGGTACAGTTGTACCTGTCCAGATCCTCGTAGGTCTCAAACTTCTGGACTATCTGCTTCGTCAGGTCCCCGTAGGGCATGGGGTGGCGCACAACGGCCACCCTGTAGCCGAGGTCCTTGAGGATGTCCGATACCCGGCGGGTGGTCTGGCTCTTACCGGACCCCGTCCTCACCGCTCCGATGGAGATTACGGGTTTGGAGGACTTGAGCATGGTGTTCTTTGCCCCCATGAGCCAGTAGTCGGCACCGGCGGCTACGGCGCGGGAGGCCCTGTGCATGACGTACTCGTGCGAGACGTCGCTGTACGCGAAGACGACGATATCCACGTCGTACTCCCTGATGAGCTTCTCAAGGTCCTCCTCCGGGTAGATGGGTATCCCTTCCGGGTAGAGGTCCCCCGCCAGCTCCGGCGGGTACCTCCTCCCCTCAATGTCGGGTATCTGGGTAGCCGTGAAGGCCACCACCTCGTAGTCGGGGTTGTTGCGGAAGAAGAGGTTGAAGTTGTGGAAGTCCCTTCCAGCTGCTCCCATTATTATTACACGTCTGCGCATAGGCCGGGATTCTACGGGGGAAGGATTAACCTTCTCTCTTACAATTTCCGCATGATCCTGTCTTTCAGCGGTGGGAAGGATAGTTCCCTGGCCCTGTACTACGCTCTGCGGGAAGGCCACCGCATAACCCATCTCCTGACCACCGTAACCGAAGGGTACGACCGCATCTCCATCCATGGCGTAAGACGTGAGCTGTTGAGGAGGCAGGCCAGATCAATAGGCCTACCCCTCTACGAGGTGGTCATACCGCCGGGGTGTACGAACGAGGAGTACGAGAAACGCATGGGGGAGGCGATGGAGGAACTGGCCGGCAGAGATCCGGATAAAACCGTTATCTTCGGGGATATATTCCTTGAGGACGTGCGGAGGTACAGGGAGGAGAGGCTGATGAGGGGTGGATGGAAGGGCCTTTTTCCCCTGTGGGGAAGGGATACGGGGGAGTTGGCGAGGGAGTTCCTGGGTCTGGGGTTTAAGGCCGTAGTCGTGAGCGTGGACGGTGAAGTGTTGCCGGGGGATTTTGTGGGAAGGGAGTACGATGAGGATTTTTTAAAGGACCTGCCGGAGGGAGTTGATCCCTGTGGGGAGAGGGGGGAGTTCCACACTTTCGTCTATGACGGGCCGATATTCTCCGCCCCGGTAAATTTTGAGGTCGGCGAAAAGGTCCTGAGGGATAGCAGATTCCACTACGTTGACCTTTTGCCTCAGGGGGAGTAAAACTCCTTTTCCAGGGCCTTTATCTGGGCCTTCAGGTTGGCGAAGAAGGCGTAATCGGGCTGTTTTAGGGCGTTCTTCTCCTTTATCTCAACCCTCGCCCTCTCCCTTATACACTCCCAGTCGCCCCCACACTCCTCGTATATGCCCTGCAGAACGCTCACGTACTTCTTTGTGGCCGCTTCGCTCAGCCTCAGGTAATCCCTTACGGCCTTCCTTCCGAATATCACCCTCTCATGGGGCAGTCCGAGGACGTGTATATCGTAATCCCTGAGCCTCCTCAGGCTGTTCAGATAGTCAACAACACTGCTCAAAAACTGCGGATGTATGTAGGTTCCCTCACCGTTGGGGACACCCGCGGCCTCACCTACTACCATCAGCCTTTCGGGGAGTACGTAGTAGGATACGGAATCCCTCGTATGTCCGGGTGTGTACACCACCTCCACGCTACCGTTGGAGAGTTCAACTGTCTGTCCGTCTCCCAGAGATTCGCCCTCAAGAGGGGGATAAAAGGTGTAATCCTCATCCTCGCCCAAAAGGGAGAGCTCCCTCCTGTTCATCTCCTCTATGAACTTCACAACCCTCTCCCTCCTCATGACCTCGTAAAAGTGCGGGTGTGCAGCCGTCCCCTCACTCGGAAGGTCCCTCAAATACGTATAACCCCCGACGTGATCGTAGTGGGAATGGGTGAAGAGTACCCTCCTCACGGCAAGTCCCTCGGCCTCAAGATATGCCCTTATCCGTCTTCCCCAATATCCCGTTCCCGTGTCTATCAGAACCCCATCCTTCCAGTAGACGTAGGCGTAAGGGGCGCCGAGGATCAGAACCCCACCGTACTCCTGAACGGAAAAGTCCAGGGATCTTATGGGCATGATGACCTGCAATTCTAAAGATGGGATTCACCCGTAGAATGGCGGCGTGATCCTGTACATCATCCTCATAGCCGTGGGTTTGCTCCTCTGGATAAACAACCTGGGCTACGATATCGTAGACCTGAAGAGGGACTGGCCCCTGCTCTTCGTCATCTTGGGGGTGTGGGGACTCGTAGAACACGTGCTGGGACGTATGAGGGGCCGCAACTCCCGGTGAGGGGGTCTTTTTGAAAAATCCCTTTCACCTCCGTATAATTCCATCTATGGGTATTGGATTCGCCTTTTGGGGATTGGGAGGGGGACTGGAGAGGTTTTACATAGTTCCGAAAAGCCTTACGGTTCAGCACAGGGAACACTTTTACGGGTACCGTCAGGAGGAGGCCTACGTGGTGTTCAACCGCTTCTTCCTATCGGCAAAATTCGGATACGTTGGCGATATCGAACTCGTAAACGAGGAGGGCGAAGGACTCGGCACGTACTCGGCCTCCTTCGTCGGAATAAACACCTTTTTCACGAACGCATCCCTCGGCGAGGGGAAATGGGTGTTCGGAGCTGGTCCCGGAATCCTGTACTCAAGGATATACACATATCCCGATTGGGCTATCACGTTTAACGCCCTCGCTTACGGGAGGTTTGAAAACGGTAAGGTTATCCTGAGATTTGAAAACGCGGGAAAGGGTAGCATACTCTCAACACCGGAGGTGTTTGCGGGTGGTTACACCTTCCTGCCTTCAAGGATCAGGGCGGGTGGTTACCTCAGACTCTTCGGGGATGGGGATCTGGACGTGGGACTTTACCTGGCGAAGAGGATATCCGTTCTGGACCTGGAGATAGCACCCTCTCAGAAGTACGTGGACGTGGGGTTCTCCCTCGGCGTGGGACCCCTGAAGTTCTCTTACAAGTACACCCATTCCTACCACAACCTCGGCTCCCATCTCATAGGAATGACCTTCTACTGGGGTGTTCAGAAGGGTCTTGAAGAGAGGGTCGGAACGCTTGAGGTGATCGTTGAAAGACACGGAAGGGAGATAGAGAGGCTAAAAAGGCGTATACAGGAGATGGAAAACCTCGCCAAGGGGAAGGCCCAGGAGCTGCTCCGAAAGGCCCGCCTTGAAAGGGATCCCGAGAAGGCTTTAAAATTGGCGGAGATGGCGTTGGTGTTCCATCCCACGGAGGAGGCCCAAAGGGTCGTGGACAGTCTGCAAAACGTCGTCCTTCAAGAGCGCAGAGCAAGATACGTAAAACGCATAAACGCCTTTCTGAAGAGGAGGATGTACGCCGACGCCTACGCGGAGGCGTTGCTTTTCGTAAGGGAGTTTCCGGACGACCCCAGGGCGCTCAAACTCCTGCGTCAGGTGGAGGTTAAAATACGAAAGAAGGTCCGCAGCACACCGAAGGTGAAAAGCATAAAAGACGACGCCGTCGGTGTTTACACGGAGAAGATCAGACTGCAGGTTGAACAGCTCCTGAAGGAGGGGAAATACCTCAAGGCGTGGGAGCTGGTTCAGTCCCTCCCATCCTCTCCGGAGAAGATAGCCCTACAGTCCCAGATCAGGGCGAAGGCCAGGGCGTATCTGGACTCGGCAAGGGTTTATATGAAGAGGAGGGAGTGGGTGAAGGCCAAAGCCTTTGTCAAGATGTACCTGAGGATCTCACCCGACGCCGAGGCCCAGAACATGTTGAACACCGTGGACAGACAGATGGAGAAACAGGCCGAGTACCACTACATGAAGGCCCTTGAGAGCTATCAGAAGGGGGACATCCTCGGAGCGTACGCCCACGCCGAAGAGGCCTACACCCTCCAGCCCGATGTCCCCAAGTACCGCAAGATCTACAGAAAACTTGAGAAGCTTTTCAGGAGGTACGGCTCATGAGGAGAGCGCTGTTTTTGACGGTGTTTCTGGCGAATCCCCTCTTCGGTTATGTCAACTACTTCTGGGGTGGGTTCACATCCGCCTTCCAGTCGGCCTCCGTAGCCCTGTACGGTGAGGCCACGTTCCTTGTGGGCTTCAACTCCTCAGACGCCTTTTACGCCTTAAAGGTTTCACCCAACGGCCACTTTATCAACGGCTGCTTTTTCCTGTACCCCTCCACCAACCCCTACCCCATGCGCATGGGAAGGGGGGAGGATTACCTCGCCTTCAAGTTTGACACGCTCCTGACCGTACTGGACACCACCCTATCTTCGGGATTTGTAGTGGGACTGAAAAACGGGAGTTTCATACCCCTGAGCGGTGATACCGTCCTCTTGTCAACCTCCATCACCGGCACGGCCCAACTCGCCCTCGCCAGCATATCAAGCGGTTATCTCTACGTCATCTCGGCCTTTGACCTTCAGATGAACGACAACTCCTCCGTCCGGCACGGGATCTACTCGGAGGGCAACCTCATCGTCCTCGCCTTCTTCTCACCCTTTGGGGACACCCTCCTTCTGGCCTTCATGAACAGAAGTGGCCCCTCCCTCTCCCTTGACAGCCTGAAGGCTTATCCGCTTCCCATGGGGGAAATCGCCGGAACCCCATCCGCCGTAGAGGTGGGCAGAACCCCTACGGGCAAACTCCTTGTGGCTTTTACAACTGAGCAGGCCGGAGGGATAAAAACCGTCCTCCTCTTCAAAGACGGGGCGTACGTGTCCGCCCTTTACGCTGACAGCGTCTACCTCTCCTCGTTCAGGAACGTTGGTGAGGGCATACTCCTTCTCATGACCAACCCGTTTAACGACAGTGGACTGGTGCAGATCATCCATCCTTCCCTCTCCGACGGGGATAGCAGCCTGAAGGGGTTTCAGGTCCAGGGTTTCATCACGGGAGGGGCGGACGAGTATCCCTTTGGGAATTACATGGTCGCAGGAGGACACAACGATACCTTAAAGCTCCTCTACTCCAACCTCATAGGCGAGGACCTCGCCTCCGGCGTCGTGGGGAAAAGGGTGATCTGGAGAAACTACCCCATATCAGAGATAAACAAGGCCACCGCACCCGTTCCATTACCGCTCTCTTTGCCCACCCGCGCCGCTTCCTGCCTCCCGACCTACTTCACCTTTTCCGTCCTATCCCATGACGATACCACATCGCCCTTCCTGACGGGCGCACCTTTGGACTCCGTCATACCGGCCGACGACACCCTCGCCTTCACGTTCTCAGAACCCATAAACCCCGCCTCCTTCTCCAACGGAGCGGTGGTCCAGAGCTTTTCAAGCCTTGCGAGGTACCCCCAGCCCTACTCCTCAACGTGTATGGGGAACACGTGCTACCTCTTCCTCAACCTCCCCAACAACACGGACAGCATCACGGTATCCCTTACGGGCTTTATAACGGACACGGCTGGAAACCCCCTCAGGCCGGACTCCAGGAACACCTTTACCTACAAACTCCTCGGTCAGAGGGTTGAGGTCCTCTTCACCCAGCCCGACAACGGTGAGATAAACGTTCCGCTTGACGTGAACATAGGCGTTTGGTTCTCAGGCCCGGTTGACACCACGACCATAACACCCACGAGCCTGATAATATCCGACGGGAACAACAACTACGGCTTCACCAGGTCCTGCTCGTTTCCGACCTTTTGCGTCATAGACCCCCTGACGGACTTCCCACCCGGAACGGACATACACGTACAATTCTCCTCCGCCATCCGGGACACCTTCGGCCAACCCATACAACCCAAGAGCATAACCTTCAGCACCATCCCCGTGGACACCCTATCCCCCAGGGTAGCCCTCACCAACCCCGACAGCGGAGCGATAAACGTTCCGAGGAACTTCGTTATGAGTGTACTCTTCACCAGGGATATGGACACGACAAGCGTTCCCTCAGGCGTCGGCATAACAGGGTCCCTCTCGGGATCCGTCGGCTCTACCGTATCCTGTCCCACCGTCAGGACGTGTATAGTGAGGCCCAACGTCTCCTTCCTCCCCAACGAGGAGGTCACCGTCAGGTTCAACAGCACCATCCTGGACACCACGGGCAGGAACCTCGTCCCGAAGAACGTGGTGGTCCGTACGGGGAACTCCTTTGACAACGTTCCCCCTAACGTCGTAATCGTCGCTCCGGCCAACGACACCCTCACCCTCTACCACCCCATAACCTCACCCCTCAAGGCTGCCGTCTGGGACAACAGCGGGATACTCCTCGCAAACTGGATGATAGGTAGCGAGACGTTCTACGCGCCCTTCTCGTGCAGCAACCTCCCGTACGCCTCTCTGGATACCACGTGCGTTGACATATACGACCTGCCCTCCGGCACGTACAGGGTGAAGGTCTTCGCCTACGATTTCTCCAACGCCCAGTCCTCGGACTCAATAATCCTCATAATCCACGATACCGTAAGACCCCGTGTGGTCTTCACGGATCCCACGAACGGTGAGGTTTCGGTCTCCCCGTACACCAACGTTTTCATAACCTTTTCCGAGGCGATGGACACGTCCCACTTCCCGTCCGGAGCGGTTGAGGTCTTGGTGGGAGGAAGCGCCATAGGATATACGGCGGTGTGGCCCTCACCCACAACCCTGAGGCTCTCTTTCCCCTCCGCCCTCCCGTGGGATTCAACCGTGAAGGTCAGGATAGCGAACCTGGCCGACCTATCGGGCAACCCCGTAGTTCCGGACAGCTTCTCGTTTGAGATAGTGGGCTACACCGACATCGGCGTAAAGGTCCTGAAGGTGGAGCCGGACACGGTGTTCTACGGGTACGCGGACAGCGTCTTTATAGAAGCCGTCGCCTCCTCCAACTTCCCCATCACACGGGCGTTGCTACTCCTTGACGGCGACAGCCTTGAAATGTCCCCGGCGGACGGAACGTACGACGAGGAGGTTGAAACCCTGAGGGTCTGGGTGAGGACCGAAAACCTGAAGGCGGGCCATCACAGGTTCAAGGTTAAAGCCCACAACAGGTACGTGTACGCCTTCTCTCAGGAGGCCGGATTCTTCATTTTAGACGCCCCCGATCTGGCCGAAGGGAACGTCAAGGTTTATCCCAACCCCGTCAAGGAAATCGGAAACATAAGGATAACGGTTGGAAAGCCGACCAACATCACGGTTGAGGTGTTTGACCTGAAGTTCAGGAGGGTCTTTTACGACAGGCAGGTCTTCAAAACGCCGGGGATATACGAGAAACCCCTTCCCCAACTCCCCGTAGGGGTCTACCTGTTGAGGGTGAGGAGCAGGGACAAGGTGGTGGCCAAGTGGTTCGCCGTCGTAGGCGCCCGTTAGAGCATCGGTATCTTTATCCCCATCCTCTTGGCGAACTCTATGGCCTTCTCATAACCGGCGTCCGCATGTCTGGCCACCCCTGTGCCGGGGTCGTTGGTGAGGACGAGCTTGAGGCGGATGTCCATCTC
>JALWYV010000019.1 GCA_027003075.1 Caldifarciminota bacterium
AGGAGAGGGCAGTAAAGAACAGCATGACGTACTCCCTCAGGAACTTCAGAGGGCCGTGCATGAGTCCCCACTCCTCAAGACGGTTCGGCGTTATGAATATCACGGCAGCCAGTACACCTAACAGCCAAAGGAAGTTTATCATTCCCTTCAACTTCAACGGCCTGAACGTCCTCTCCTCCAGAGCCTTTATGTACCTCTCCTCCCTCTTGTAAGCCCTGCTGTCCCAGATGTAGAAGATCAAAAGAAGCAAACCTACCGTAAACGCCCACTCCGGTATGAGCCTCAGCGTCCAGAAGAAAGGTACTCCCCTCAGGTATCCCAGAAAGAGCGGAGGATCACCTATGGGCAAAAGGCTTCCACCTATGTTGCTCACGATGAAGATGAAGAATATCGGTATGTGGTGCGTTATCGCCCTCTCCGAGTTCGTCCTCAGAAGTGGCCTTATCAGGATCATGCTCGCTCCCGCAGTCCCGAAGAAGTTGGCTATTACCGCCCCTATAGCGAGGAAGGTGGTATTCACTATGGGTGTGGCCTTCAGATCCCCCTCAAGGTATATGCCCCCGGATATGGCAAAGAGGGCGAAGATCAGCACTATGAAGGCGAAGTACTCCTCAAGACTGTGCAGGATCGGTTTCCACTCCCCAAGGTACGCAAACAGGATCAGCACAGGTATCGCCCAGAGCGTTGCTATAGCCAGCTTGTAGTTGTTGTTCTCCCACATGTGCGCCAGTCGGTTGTGGGGGTAGTTGGCGGCTATGAAGGACATCACCCCGATCGTGAGTAGTAGCCCTACAAACGGAATCACCGTCCATATCGGTAGATCTAAGGCCTTATGGACTCCTTCGGAGCTTGCAAGAAGGAAGTGGTAGAGCATAGCGGTTATTATACTGGGGAAGCCGCTGAAATCGGCCACCGGGAGGCGTGATATAAGGAAGACACGGCGGGGCAGTCGGAGGTACGTGAACCCTCCGGTCTGGAAGTACGGCCGTAAAATTTCGTTGTGTTCGGATGGGGATTATCCCCCGATAGTTTTAAAGAAGGTACGTTGGAGCCGTTCCGGATACGGGGAACATCGTTGGTGAATACTGGAGGATAAAATGGAGGATAGGTGGTGGGAAAAGATAAGATGGAGAGAGATTGGGCCTCCGGATGAGCCAGAGGATAAGTACATGCCGGGGTGGAGTGTGATGTGGGATGCCGTATACCGCCTGCAGGGGGAAGGATACGACCCGGAGGGCCGGATAGGCTTTATAGACGAACTTCGGTTAGATCTCCTTGCCTTAACTGACGTTGTGAACGAAGGCCACGACATAACGAAGTACGAGATCTACCCTGTCTTTGAATACGTGATACACAGGTGGGCGGAGCTGGTAAAGTCTGGAAGGTGCGGGTGGATTGATCTTGGGGAGGCCCGTGCTAACTATTCCCCGACCCATAACAGGGAACTTATCAGGGATATAGGCTTTACGCCCGACCGCATAAAACACTGGTGGTGGTACGTGCTTGAGGACTAACCCACCTCTTAACGCTTGCTTTATTGAAGCAGTTCGGGCTTTAAAATTACCGTTGATGGACGTTACAGAAATTATGGGTATGATCGGAGCCTTCATAATCATTGGGGGTGTTCTCCCTGGCACTTTCGCAGCAATAGGGAAATTACTCCTCCTGTTCGTTGACTGGCCTTCCACCAAACGCTCCCGTGATTGCTCATGTAAAAAGTGCATTTGAATACACGATCTCCATCTATCTCCCTTCCGTGAATCGGTACCCTTTACAGTCGTTTTCCTCCACATGTTCGGGGTATAATGCAGGGTGTTTCTGGCAATTTTCGCATCCTCCGACACCCTTAGGGGACTTCAGAAGGACATATTTCTCCATCCTCTGGACGGTTTTACCGCTTACACCCTCCACAAAAACGAGGTGGTTTATAGTCAGTCCCTCTTTACCCTTCCGCTTCCGAGCTGGGCATGGTGGGGAATCACAGATCGCATAACGGCGGAAATAGACCTTCTTCCCCTCATCGGAGGCCTCTTTCAGGAACCCCATCTGCCCGTTCCGAGTTTTAACTTCCGGTTCAGGTTGATGGATAAGGGGAAGTTCGCCGTTGCTCTGGAGGTCATGTATCAGCACCTATGGAGGGACGTATACCAGTCGGAGAAACCCCATCCGATAGTAAAAAGGAGGGGAAACAGCCTTTACGCACACGTGAATTTCAGCCGAAAGGTAGGACGAAGGTTCTACGTTCACCTATCCACGGGTTTCACCTATCAGGATTACCTCTACATATCCGGCGCAGATTCCGTGAACCCTTCCACAGTGGAACTCAGGAACTTCTTCACTCCGGACGTCAGTTTAAGTCTCGGCTACAGGTGGAGGCCCTGGATCTCCTTTCACGGTGCCGCTTCCCACGGTAGCACGTTCAAGTATCTGGATAACGTCCCCAGAAAGTGGCAACTTACGTACGGCTTCAGGCTTGCACCCTTTTACGGGAGCGGGGTCGGCATTCTCAGGAATATGAGGTTAGAGTTTGCGGCCTTCTGCATCTACCTTCCGGATGTGAGAGAGACTATAGTTTTCCCAGTGCCTCTGATTCCGTACTTTTACTGGCAGTGGAGGTTGTGAGGTTATAGGTGAGGTTATATAACCGGCCGTATAATAGTCCCTTGACAAACCACATAACATGAAGATGGAAAAAAGAGAGAATCAATACAGGAACCCTCCCCTTCAGGAGGTGATCGCGGAATTCCAGTTCTGGGCTGGAAGGCCGGACCCGACGGTGCCGGGTATGATGTACGAAAAGGTGAAGGGACGTTATCCAGGTAAAAAAATAGCAACTGCCTTCAGTATACATATGGATGTTGTAGAGGGTAAGATCCATCAGGAAATAGAGCCGGTTTTTTATCGCGCGAGGTTCATAAGCAAAGACGGAAAAGCGATTTTGCAGGTAGCTCCCGATTATCTATCCATACATCGCCTATCCCCCTACCCTTCGTGGAAGGTGTTTAGAGAGGAAGTCGGGGAAAGCCTGGAAACGTTCGTCGCCATATCGGAACTGAACAGGTACAAACAGATATCCCTCAGGTATATTAACATCCTTGATTTTCCTCCCACGGAATTAGAAAAATATTTGACGTATTATTTGAAAATACCCAACTTTTTAAGGAAAAAATTTCGGGATTCTGCCGTATTGAGTAGTTTTGCGTTTTCGGATAAGGGAAGTTTAAGGATACACACGTTTTCTCAACAGGGAAAAACGTTTTTGACGTTTGAGTACTTCTATAGGAACCTGGATGAGGTCAGTTTAGAGGAAGTTAAAAGAATGCTGGATGAGGCACACGACATTATAAAGGGAACTTTTGAAAGTATCATAACGGACAAAGCAAGGAAAATCTTTGAACAGGAGGGAAAAATATGATCACAAGGATGAATATAGATGTAGCACCTCCTCCCGTTTATACGGGAGTATCTACAGAAGACTCCACCATCATCTCGTGGATCCTGGAAAACTACGAGATCCCGCCCGATACGGCGGACGAGATTGAGAGGTTCCTATCCCGGAATCCGGAGGTTCTGGAGGTTCTCAAGGAGGCCCCTTTCTACATCCGCCGCATAGTCGTCGGGAACTATCCTCTGTTGTTAGAGCTGGTGAGGGAGCCGGAGGAGGACTGGGAGGAATTGTTCGTGGTGGTGAAGACGGATCTCCCGGTGGAAGAGGCCCTGGAGCTGGATGACCGCATCTTTGACCTCTGGTTCAAGGACGCCATGCGGAAGGTCGTAGGGAAGCTGGAGATAACCGTAAGGTAGAATGGCGTTCAGATGGGAGGAATACTTTGAGTTAGCGAAAAAGATAAACGAAACATTTAAGGGAGAGGCCGCACGGCGGACAGTTATAAGCAGGGTTTATTACTCTATGTTCTGCCTTGCGAGGGATTGTATCTGCCTTAAAAAGTTAAGATATAATGTTCATAGTACAGTTATAAAGAAATTAAAAGAGGGAGGCAACGGTTGTTCTCAAGAAAATAATAGGAAGGATGTTCGTTTCATAAAAGCGGGTGGATATCTTAATAAACTCAGGGAACTTAGGATAATTAGCGATTACAAAACGGATAAAGAAATAACCGAAGATGATGTCGTGCGCGCCCTATCACTTGCGGAAAAGATTTACAATATTCTTGTACAAGTATGTCCAAACCTAACACGGGAACGTTCTGACTCCTGACACTCCTTCCCTCTTAAAATCCCCTCCATGCCCTTCCGTAATGAGTCCCTCTTCAGCAACTATTACCTCAGGAACAGATTACCGGGAACGGAGTTCTGGCGGGTTCCTGTTGAGGATGCCCGGAAGCGTGCCGGGGAACTTTACAGGGAGATAGAGGAGTACGGGCCGGAGAACCTGAACGAGGCCCAGATTGAGGAGCTTTTCATCCGTCCTATGCTCAAAGACGTCCTCGGATGGTACTTCTTACCTCAGGCCCAAACCCGGATTCAGGGGCGGAAGCGTCTCCCCGACTACTCCCTCTTTCCTACGGCCAGCGACCTGAAGGAGGCCGTACGCCTCCAGAATACGGATCCCATAGAGGGTTTCTCCCGTGCCAAAGCAGTGGCCGAAGCCAAGGCGTGGGGTGTTTCTCTGGATGTAGGTTCCCGCAGTGAGGCCACCCCCCACTTTCAGATGATACACTACCTTACGTGGCTGCCCGTGAAGTACGGGATACTGACGAACGGGGAGGTCTGGAGGTTGTACGTAAAGGGTGTGAATGTGGGAGCAAAGACGTACTACGAGGTCTCCTTGAAGGAGGCTCTTGAGAGTGAGGATAACTTCAGGTACTTCTACCTCTTCTTCCGCAGGGACGCCTTTATAGAGGTGGCGGGGAGGCCGGCCTTCGTTGAGTTCGTAAGGCAGGAGAGCGACCACTACGCCGTTGAGCTGGAGAGGGACCTGCGAAGCGTCATATACGACAGGTGGTTGGAGGAGACGGCGAAGGCCATATACGAGGAGGCCAGAGATAGCGACCCCGACGCCGTTTATGAGGCCACCCTTCTGCTTCTCTTCCGCCTCCTCTTTATCGGGTACGCAGAGGCGAGGGGCATTCTCCCCGCCCGTGAAGGGGAACCTTACTATCGCTACAGCCTCGCCTTCCTCATAAAGGAGATATCCGACCCCTCCTACGTATCCTTTGAACACTCACGGAGGATATACCAACGGATTCAGGACCTGTTCACTATAATAGACAGGGGAAGCAAAAACCTGCGGGTACCTCCCTACAACGGAGGACTCTTCTCCAACAGGGAGGGAATGGACGACACCTTTTCCCGTGGCCGCAGGCTCCTTGATAGGGTCTCCCTGACCGACCCCGTAGCCCGGAATATGCTCCTAAGCCTCTTCACCCGGAACGGGGAGATGGTAGACTTCTCAACCCTTGACACCCGGAGACTCGGATCAATATACGAGGGTACGACGGAGTACGTCCTGAAGGTGGCCCAGGAGCCGACCGTCGTCGTCCGTACCCCGGAGGGGAACGAGTTCGTCATCGCCGAGGATCTAATATCTCCCAACCTTGAAGTTATAAAACGCTACGCCCCCGGAGAAATATACCTGATGCGACACGACGGCTCCCGCAAAGCCTCCGGCACCTACTACACACCCGACCCCTTTGTGCGCTACATCGTCAGAAAGGCGGTGGATATCGCCCTAAAACCCGTGATTGAGGAGATTGACAGAATCAACTCGGAGGTCTCCCGGCTCTCCCAGAGGGAAAATATCTCCGGAGACGTTAAGGACATCTACGAGAGCAGGGCGAGGGAACTCCTCTTCTCCATAAGGGTGCTTGACCCGGCCATGGAGAGCGGCCACTTCTTAGTTGAAGCCGCCCACTACCTTTCGGAGAGGTTTATGGATCTGGCGGCGATGTACGAGATAACCGGCATATACCCGGCCATAGAGGAGCTGAAAAGGGAGATAGGGAGCGAAGCCAACATAGGGAGCAACGCCGACGACCCCTCCCTCCTGCGAAGGCTCGTGGCCAAGAGGTGTATATTCGGCATAGACCTCAACCCCTTCGCCGTTGAACTCTCCAAGCTGTCCCTGTGGTTGGATACGACTGTACCGGGGGCGCCTCTCTCCTACCTTAGCCACCACCTGCGTACCGGGAACTCCCTCGTAGGCTACGATCTGGACGAGTTTATGGAGAATCTCAAGCGGGACATCAAGAGCGACCTGTTTATGAACGAACTGCACAGACGCCTTACCCAGCTCTCCCGACACATGGACAGAGTCCGGGAGCTTAAGGACTCAACGGTTGATGAGGTTTACAGGTCCCAGAGGGAATTCCTCGCCTTTCTGAAGGAGGTGGAGCCGCTACGTTTCCTGATGGACCTCCACACTGCCGCCCACTACCCCGGATACGAGCATCTCAAACAGTACCTGAAGCGGGCGGATATAGTACAGACTGCCCTGTTTATGGGGGTTGAGCAACTTCCGGAGGAGTTGAAGCGGGAGGTCTACAGGTTCAGGGAGGAGGTTAAGCCCTTCCATTACAAGCTGGAGTTTCCGGAGGTCTGGAAGGCCGGGGGGTTTGATGTGGTGGTCGGAAACCCGCCGTGGGATAAGGTAAAACCGGAGGAACCGGCCTTCTTCTCCCGCTTTGACCCCAACTACAGGAAGTACAAGAAGGGAGGGAAGGAGAAGGTAAAGAATAGGGTACTTTCCCATCCGGCCTACAGGAAAGAGTGGGAAGACTACAGGCGCTCCATAACGGATTTCGGGAACTACATAAAGGGCCATTACCGGTACTACGCCGACAAGGGGGATGTAAACCTCTACCGCGTCTTTATGGAGAGGGCGTTCCAGATGTTGAAGGACGGAGGGGTGTTCGGGTTCGTGGTGCCGGGGTCCTTCTATCAAGAGGACGGTTCGGCCTCCCTGCGGCGTTTCCTGATAGAGGAGAACAGGCTTCTGGAGGTTCTGGGGTTTGAGAATAGGGGAGTATTCTTCCCGGAGGTTCACAGCCAGTTCAAAATAGCCATAATCATAGCCCAGAAAGGAGGCAAAACCGAAGAT
>JALWYV010000020.1 GCA_027003075.1 Caldifarciminota bacterium
TTGAGAGGCTTAGACTCTTTAAGGGTATTTCCCCTTTCTCCCTTCAGCAACGATTACGATGGTATGGCAGGGCCGCTCTTCAGCCTCAACGTAATCCCCTCTTCTCTGTCTAAGCGCGAAACTACTGTGAGGTACTTCACCACGTTCAGATGGCCGGCGAAGGCTGCCGTATGTAATGGGGTAAAACCCTCGTTGTTTCTGACGTTCAAGCCTACGCCAAGTTCCTCCACAACGAACCTAACTATCCTCAGGTTACCCGTATCGGCAGCGCGGTGGAGCAGGGTATCACCGAACTCCGGGTCTTTAACGTTCGGATCAATCCCAACCTTACGGATCAGGTACTTTGCTATGCTTAGATGTTCAAACTCAATCGCGACGTGTAATGCCAGATCGGGAGGGGCGTTTACATAGACCCTCGTAATCCCGTTTTCTATGAGCCGTTTAACCTGCCTCAGGGAACCTCCGACTATGGCGAAGTAAAGGAGCGTTTTTCCCTCGTTAAACGTAACGTCTAACATGCCCCTTCGGATGTACTCGTCTATTAGAAGTCTCAACACTTTCGGATAATCCGGGAAATAGAGCAGGGGGATTATCGCCTCCAGAGGCGTATCCCCAACAGGGGAGACCGTATGTACCTCTGCCCCGGCTTCTATGAGTACCTTCACCGCTTCAGGATTTCCATCAAAGGCCGCCCTGAAGAGGGGAGTGTATCCCTCCTCGTCCGGCAGGTTCACATCTACACCCTTTCTAACGAGTTCCCTCAGCCGCTCCACATTTCCACTCTCAATGGCCTTAAAGATTTCCCGGTTGCCTTTCAAGGTTCAAAGTCTAAAGCGGAAAGGGATTAAGGTATATTATCCGCCCTTTCCCCAGTATAATAGCCGCTTATGGAGCTTGCAACGAAAGAGTACGTAGGGGCTAAGTACATATCGGGTCCCCTTATCATAGTTGATAAGGCAAAGGAACTTCCCTACGGAAGCCTTGTGGAGATCATTTTACCCGACGGCACGAGCAGAAGCGGTCAGGTTCTGGAGGTTTCGGAAGATCTCGCCGTTATACAGGTGCTTGAGGGTACCCTCGGTCTTGACGCTTCCTCCATCCGCATAAGGCTGGTGGATAACGTCGTAAGGATAGGGGTGTCCAAAGATCTGATAGGGCGGGTCTTCAACGGTAGAGGGGAACCTATAGACGGCCTCCCCCCCATCGTCCCCGAAAAGCGCCTCCCAATAATCGGTGAGGCCATAAACCCCGTAGCAAGGAACAAGCCGTCGGACTTCATACAGACGGGTATATCCTCCATAGACGGCTTCAACACCCTCGTCCGTGGCCAGAAGCTCCCCATCTTCTCCGGCGCCGGTCTCCCGGCCAACGAGATAGCCGCCTTCATAATGAGGAACGCCACCGTCCGTGGCGAAGGGGAGCAGTTCCTGGTCGTATTCGCCGCCATGGGTATAACCCAGAGGGAGTACGCTTTCTTCAAGCAGCAGTTTGAGGAGATGGGGGCCGCGAGCCGTCTGATCGCCTTCATTAACCTCGCCGACGACCCTCCCATTGAGAGGCTACTTACCCCGCGCTTCGCCCTCACTGTGGCCGAGTACTTCGCCTTTGACCTCGGTTATCAGGTCCTCGTAATCCTGACGGACATGACCAACTACGCCGAGGCCCTCCGTGAGATAGCCGCCGCCCGTGAGGAGGTTCCCGGAAGGCGCGGTTATCCGGGGTACATGTACACCGACCTCGCCACCATCTACGAGCGTGCCGGCCGTATAAAGGGCCGTAAGGGTTCCGTCACGCAGATCCCCATACTCACGATGCCCGACGACGACATAACCCACCCCATTCCCGACCTGACGGGGTACATCACCGAGGGTCAGATCGTGCTGTCCCGTGAACTTCACGCCGCCGGCGTCTTCCCGCCTATTGATCCTCTGCCGTCCCTTAGCCGTCTAATGAACCTCGGTATAGGTAAGGGGAAGACGGCGGAGTTCCACAGGAACTGGGCGGACCAGCTCTTCGCTGCCTACGCCCGCGGTAAGGATGTGCGCCGTCTGGTCTCCATCGTTGGTGAGGACGCCATAGACGAGAACGAGAGGATATACCTCCGCTTCGCCGACAGGTTTGAGCAGGAGATGTTGAACCAGGGGAACAGACCGAGGAGCATAGAGGAGACCTTTGAGATAGGCTGGAAACTCCTTGCCATGTTCCCTGAGACGGAGCTGACCCGTATAAAGAGGGAGTACATAGAGAAGTACCTGAAGCCTATAAAGGAGCGCCTTCAGAGGAAGAAGGTGGAGGGAGAGGAGTAATTCAAAAACGTTCTGAAGAGGGCGGCGGGCCTGAGCTCGCCGCCTTTTTTGATCTGTCCTTTTCAACAAAAGGGTAGACCGTTCCGGTACTCTATGCACCGGGATTAGGTGGATGGATGGAAGGGAATCTGGGCAGGCCGGAGTTGTTTGCAAAACGAACGGACTCCATAGAGGAGCGGTATTCGGTGAATGGAGGGATAGAGAATATAACGCAATCCTCTCCTATCGTTTACTTGGTAAAAATTGCAAATTGCAACATATTTTCGCATAATTTATGATAGATTTACAAAAATATTGCAAATTTCAGGTGTTGAATTGCACATCCTTACTGGCCACAAAATTCCCTGTACCACTGAAATAACGTTTTAAATTATCATAGGTTAAAACAAAAAAAGCGCCCCAGGAGGGACTCGAACCCCCGACCTACGGCTTAGGAAGCCGCCGCTCTATCCTGCTGAGCTACTGGGGCGCCTGAAAGTGGAGGCGGCGGGAATCGAACCCGCGTCCGAACGGGCTACTCACCCCCGGGTGTTTTACAGGCTTAGCCCCTTCTTTTAGTTTACGTCCCGACCCATGGGCATCGGGGCCTCTCCCGTAAGCCGGGACGCCTCCTCTTTGTTACCTCCTGCACCGGGAGAGGAGGAAGACCGGGGCAGGAGGCCTGCCCTCAGGGACCCCCCGACGGGTGCCGGGCAGGGAGCATCCCGTGGGAGGCTGGCGGTTAATTACGCCGCCAGAGCATAAGAAGCGTTCGCACTTATTTTGTTTTTGGGCTTGGTAACGGGGTTGCCCGACCCCGGCCTGCACCCGGCAGGTTTTCACCCGCCGTCGAGACCTTTTCGCCCCCAAACGCAGGTTCTCATACTCCCGTCAGGAAACTATTATAAGGCTGTCAGATTACTCCCGTAAGGAGGGGGTGCCTCCGTTTGAGGTAGGATACTACCCCCTCCACTTCCACCCGTACGTTGGATGACGATCCCGTAGGATCTTCTGGGGCCAGACTTTTCAGCCGTACACCGTACTTCTCACCGAGGGGAATCCACTCCGGGGGAACCTCCGTATCCGTCTCCCTTCGGGTAAGTACGGCCAGGACCCACGTCCACGCCCTCACAACGTTGGCTACGTTGTACCCGCCGCCTCCGAGGGCCACCCACGGGAGGTTGAGGGAGTCCAGAAAACGGAGAACCTCAAGGTAGGAATTCAGGGTAAGGTTCCAGTGGGTCAGGGGATCACCGGAGAGGGCGTCCGCACCGAGCTGGGACACGATCACCTGAGGGTTAAAACGCCTTATGGCCGGTATAACTACCTCACCGAAGGCGTAGGTGTAGACGTCGTCCCCCGCTCCCGGAGGGAAGGGGACGTTCAGGGCGTAACCGTACCCTTTACCTTCGCCCATTTCGTACTCGTACCCCGTACCGGGGAACAGGTACCTTCCGCTCTCATGCGTGCTTACGGTTAGAACCCTATCGTCGTAGTAAAAGGCTAACTGTACTCCATCGCCGTGGTGGGCGTCTATGTCAAGGTAAAGGATGCGATCGTACCTCTTAAGGAGTTCGTAGATGGCCATTACAGGGTCGTTCAGATAACAGAAACCGTAAGCCCTGTCGGGCATGGCATGATGTAACCCTCCAGCCATGTTGAACGCCCTCTCGGCCTTTCCCTCCACTACCTGCTTTGCTGCAAGAGATGAGGCACCAGCGACAAGGCGGGAGTAGTCGTAAACTCCCGGAAACACGGGGTTGTCTCCGTATCCGAGACCGTACACCGCCATGTAATCCCTGTACTCCCCTGTATTGGCCATCTTCAAAATATCAAGGTAGTCGCGGGTGTGGAATAGTAGAAGTTTATCTTCGTCTATAGGTTCAGGTGTCAATAGTTTCACCCCTTCTAAAAGTCTCTTCATCTCCTGCATCTTCTGTGTGAGCATGAGGCGGTAGAGTCTGAAAGGATGAGCAGGTCCATAGGAATACTTCCAGAAGGGTGAGGTATCTACGAAGGCAACCCGCATTTACGGAATTCTAAGCCGGCTCAATTCGTACAATGTCAGGAAACCGGCACGCTTTCGTTGAAGGAACGGATGCGGCGAGGGGGTTGGAAGGTGTTAAAATAATTGCATAACTTAAAATAAGACGATCGCCCGCTATGGTGAAAGAAAACAAAAAGAGGGGTGGGCCCAAGCCCACCCCTATAATATCCGTGTGCGTGGATTAACCTATGCTGTGGATGTTCCTTGCAAAGGACACGTTGTATTTAAAGGACAAAAAGCCACTTGTCCTCAAGCCCGTAGAGACCACGGTTGAGGAAGAAAACTTCAGACATAGGTTCAGCATCAACGAGTTCGTTTATCCTACGCAGGTAAGCAGGGGACACTTCGGAGGAACGGCATACTTCTACCAGATGATAGGGGGTCTCCTCCCCTCTGCGGGTTTCTCCTTCAGCGTCAGGGGACTGCCACCCACAAGCAACAGGATGTACATCAACGGCATACCCCTGCTCAACATGATGTTGAGCAGCCTCGCACCCCTGCCCATAAACGAGAATCTCGTATCCTCTGCCCGTGTTTACCGTGGAGATGCCCCCATAGAGTACGACGGCTTCTTAGGTGGGGTGATAGACATGAACGTTGAGCCTGTGTACAACAAAGCACAGGTAGGTGTCCCCACGACTTACGTCTTTTTCAAAGGACTCTTTGGCCAGTACAACAACCCCGCCTACGTAAAGGTGGGTGATGAGCCGAGGTGGAGGACCGAGGACTACTCCGCAGCGTTCATAAGGAACTTCCTCAAGGGCAGGATCAGACTCAACGTCCTCTACGCCCACTCGTGGATGGACTTCAGGAGTAGTTTTCAGGGTATGTTCGGAGATAAGGTCAGCTCCTTTACGAACTCGTCCGAAATGGCGGGGGCCTCCGTCGTGCTGTGGAGATCCCTCAAACTTTACTACGTTCAGGGAAACGCTCTGAACGATCTAAACAACACTTATGGCTCCGTATTGACCAGTACCTTTCAAACTTACCGGAACACGTTGGGCATTATCGGAACTTTCAGATACGGCGGTTTTGAGATAACTTACGACAGCCTGTATAACACCTCCCGCCTGATTAACTTCTACAGTAGATTTGTGGGTTTTTCCGCCTTCTTGAACCTTGATCGCAGGACAGACAGGATGCTCCTTTATATCGGCGGTAGGCTAACCCTCGCCCTGTCAGGATCCGGACCGGGTAAGTTCTCGCACGAATTAAAAAAACTCCTGCCCACTTTCAGACTGAAGTTCAAGTACTTTACAGGCGAAAACGAGGCCTACAGGGTCACACTCGGAACGGCCTATCAGTACACAACGCCGTTCATCCCCATGGGAAACGTAAACATCTTCCCGTCCTCCTACTTTAAAGACTATCCGTACGGTGGGGTCTTCACTCTCGGCAGGGAGACTCTCCACAGGTTCGCCATAACCGAGGTGGAGATTTACGTCGGTGCCTTCCAGCCTTACATCTTCTACAACTGGGGAACGGACGTAGGTTCATCCGCAGAGGACTTCCTAAAGCGTTCGGTAAATGCGACCGTACTGTCCTATGGCTTTGATCTTACGATTACGGACAGGTCAAAGGACAACTTCAGGGTATCTGCTACGGTAGGAAGGAGCAGGTTTATAAGGGGTGTGGAGGGGGCATCTCCGTGGGAGAGGAGGTACGCCCTGTCTTTAACGACACTGTACCTTTCAATCCTCTTCGCCGACGGCATCCCGACCTACGGGTGGTACTACACCTGCAGAGCCTCAGGGAAGTTGCTGTGCAGTGATTACGTCCTATCCTACACCTTCAACAGGAGCAGCCCCACGCTTATGGTGGCCAGTGGGAAGGAGTGGAGGTACAGGGGTTTTAAGGTCAGGGCCGGTGTGGGTAACTTCCTATTCTTCTTCAACCGCCTCATATCCACGACGAAAGTTGACCCAACGGCGGTATATCTCATTTACCCCGTGGCTTACCTCTACGTCGTAAAGGAGTGGTAGGCACCCCTCATTTCATCCAGTCAACGGACCTCTTACCTATGATCTGGAGGAACTCGTTCCTGGTCCTTATATCCTTCCGGAATATTCCCAACATGGCGCTCGTTATCATCTTGTTGCGGGGTTTCTTCACGCCGCGCATAACAGAGCAGAGGTGTATGGCCTCAACCACCACCGCCACACCGAGGGGGTTCAGGAGTTTTTGCAGGGTTTCGGCTATCTGGACGGTCATTTTCTCCTGTATCTGAAGGCGCCGGGCATACATATCAACTATGCGGGGGATTTTGGACAGACCGATAACTTTATCGCGGGGTATGTAGGCCACGTGTACCACACCGAAGAAAGGGAGCATGTGATGTTCGCACATGGAGTAGAAGTCTATGTCCTTAACGATCACCATCTCGTCGTATCTCTGATGAAATACGGCGTTGTTCAGTATCTTCTCCGGATCCTGTCTATACCCGGCGAATATCTCCTCGTACATGCGGGCTATACGCTCCGGTGTCCCCCGGAGACCCTCGCGGTCGGGGTCTTCCCCTATCTCTTTGAGGAGTTCCCGTATAAGGTGTGCTATTCTGTCCTTATTCACCCTTTACCTCCTTCCTGCGAAGAGCCTTATCCAGAACATGCCTATACCTCCGGCAACGGATGCGTTCAGGGACTGTACCCTGCCGAACATGGGGATCTTAACGAGATAGTTTACGCTCTTTCTTACCACATCCGATAGCCCTTTACCCTCACTACCCACGACCAGAGCCACGGGAGTGGGGAGTTTCGTGGTCGTTATATCCTTACCGGCCATGTCCAGGCCTACGGCCACACCACCCCTGCGTTTGTACTCCGTTATGAACTTTGCGGCGTTGTATATGGATATCGGTATATGGAAGATAGCCCCGGCAGAAGTTTTTACGACGGCCGGAGTTATAGGGGCGGTCCTGCGCGGCGGGATTATGACCCCCGCAAAGCCGAAGGCTTCGGCGCTCCTTATCAGGGCACCGAGGTTCCGCACATCCTGTATACGGTCAACCACGAGGACGGGCTTACCCGTCTTCAGGGAAACGTTTATTATGGGTTTTCTGTCGTAGGTTCTGAATTCCCCTATGTCGGCCGCCACACCCTGATGGTCCCTAACACTTGTAAGCCTGTTCAAATCCTTTGAGTTAACAAGTTCAACCTTATGACCAGCCATCAGCTCAAGGAGGTCGTCGTCAAGACGCACTCCCTTCTGCACGTATATAACCTTCGGTTTTCCTCCGGCCCTGAGGTACTCGTAAACGGGCCTCCTTCCGTATATGATCATGGAGGGTATTCTACGAGGGTTTTGTTATTTTCGGCACTCCGGCATTCACCCGTGGTGCTTTCCTCAAATTACACGTTCAGGTTATCTCTCAAAAACCTTCTTTAAATCTATCTCCAGCCCTTTCAACACCTTACTTCTGACCTTTCCTTCACCCTCGGCTACGTTGAAGAGGTCGTACTTACCCTCATCGTTCAAAACCCATACCTCAACGGCCTTTTCCTCAGGATAGACGACCCAGTACTCCTTGAGTCCAAACTTCTCATATATGCCCTTCTTAACGACCGTATCCCTCCTCACCGTTGCAGGTGAGATTATCTCAACGACCAGATCGGGAGGCCCCATTATGGCCTTCTCGCCTATTATCCCGAGTCTCTCCCTGGATATGAAGACTATGTCAGGCTGAAGAACGTACTCTTCCTTCAAAACTACGTCCAGAGGAGCATGCAGAATTTGTCCCGCTTCCCTCTTCCGGACAAAATCCCACATTAAGAACACAATATTCCCTGAGATGCCCTGATGTAAAGGGGTAGGTGTGGGTATCTCGCACAACCTCCCGTTTATGACCTCATAGCGCTTATCGTCTGCAAGCTTCAAGTAGTCCTCGTAAGTCCATACCTTTTCTTTCTGATTATTGACCACGTTTTCCTTCATCTTCAACCTCCTTAAGCAGGTCTTTGAGTTTGAATTTCACACCTTCCAGAAGTTCTACTTTCTCATTTTCCCCAAATACCTTAACCCCTTCCCCATCAATCACCACAACCTTCCCGTCCTCCGGAAATACCCAAACCTGCCTCTTTACTCCCCACCTCCTGTAATCCTCCATCTTCTCAATGGTGTAGGGTAGGCTGTCAGAAGGGGAGACTATCTCAACTATCAGGTCCGGGGGTACCTCTATGGCTCCCTTCGGTATTCCCTTTAGCCTGTTCTTAGATATAACGACCACGTCCGCCCCACGGAGAGTTAGGGGAGAGCGGGAGAGTAGTAACGCGACTTCGCCCACGGCAGCGAAGTATTTATTCTTCGGAAGATTCAAAAGCAACGTGTATATTTTACCTTCTAAAAAACCATGTATGAAGCTCGCAGGCATCTTCCTTACCTCCTTACCCTTTACTATCTCCGAAACTTCCGCCGGGATTCGCCCGTTAAGGTAATCCTCGTACGTCCAGACTTTATCCTTTGGCCTTTCAAGTACCGCTTCCTTCATTTCAGTACCTCCTCAACTCTGACTTTAAAACCTTTCAGAACACACGACTCAACCTCTCCCTTTTCAGCGGCCACCGAGTGCAGAACGTATCTACCATCCTTCAAGCACCAGACCTCAATAACCTTTTCCCCCGGCAACACGATCCAGTACTCTTTGACACCGTATCTCTCGTAAAGAACAAACTTTTCGTACCTGCCCCTCCTATAACTACCCGGTGAAACCACTTCAACGGCGAGATCTGGGGGGCCAAAGAGTCTATCGTTCTTTATGCTTTTCATATTATCGCTTGATATGAAGACTATGTCAGGCTGGACGACCACTGTCTCTGATAGGATGACGTCAAAGGGCGCATCCACGATTTCTCCCAGATCGTTTTTATAAACGAAGCCCCTCAGCAAGAACTCTATCAATCCCGATACCTTCTGATGTTCAAATCCCGGTGCAGGCATCTCGTACAACCTCCCGTTTATGACTTCGTAGCGCTTGTCATCGTTGAGCCGTAAGTATTCCTCGTACGTCCACATCTCAGGCCTTTCCTTCAAGTTGCTCGCCATTTCTTGCCTCCTTCGTGAATTATACCGCCGGAAAGCAGATCTGGAAGGAACGGTGGGGACTACCTTTCTTTCTTCCCATAGCCCCGTTAAAATACCTCCCTTGGTAAAGGCCCGACTGACCGTAATGTACAGGGACGTGGATACCCTCGGACACGTCAACAACGCCGTGTACCTTTCCTACATAGAGCATGCCCGCGTCCTCATGTTCAAGGAGTACTTCGCAAAGTACGGGAACTTCCATTTCGTCATAGCACGGGCGGAAATAGACTACCTCCGGCCGTTGTTCCTGCTTGACGACGTTGAGGTCGTGGCGTGGGTGTCCCGGATAGGGAGGACGAGTTTCACGATTGACTACGAAGTTTACAACGGTAGAGGGGAACTGTGTGTGAGGGCAAGGACGGTTCAGGTGGCGTACGACCCCCAAACCCGCTCCAAACGGGATATAGACCCCGTATTCCTTCGCTACCTCAAGGCCCACCTTCGGGAAGGAGACTCCTGACGGCTCTCTCCAGATCGTGGACGTCCACCCGCTTCCCTATCCACCGCCTAACGACCCTTCCGGATGGGGATACGAGGACGTAGGAGGGAACACCGAAGATGGAAAAGGCATCAAATACGTGCGCCCCTCCGGGAACTATAGGGTAAAGTGTATTGAAGTCCTTCAATCTGTCCGGCGGTTCTTTACTTACGGCCAGCATAATAAAAGGTTTTCCTTCCATCCTCCTACTAAGGGTAGACAGGAGGGGTATCTGTTCCGTGCATGCGGAACACGTACTGTTCCAGAAGACGAGCAAGACAACTTTCCCCTTGAGGGATCTCAGGGATATGGTATCTCCGTCCAGTGTACGTAGGACGATATCCGGAACCTCAGGATACCTTACCTTCACACTCGCTCCGAACTCTCTCAGGGTTGATAGGGCGGACGTGTCCCCGTATACCGCCCACGCGTACCCCATGGCATCAAGAAAAAGGGAGGTATCCCCTGAATAGAGGGAAGCCCAGGCGAAGTCGTAGAGGTGAAGGCCAAGGAGGGCCGGGTCCCGCTGGAAAGCCGGGTAAAGTAGGGATCTCATGGCGTCATGGTTTCCCGTGGCCTTGTAATAATCAACCTCGTAGGAATAGAGGGGGCCCAGAAAGGAGGAGAGCGTATCGGGCTTTTCTCCCCACGTAAGGAGATCAACGGCCTGATGTAAGGGGGACGTCAACCTTTTCATACTGTCTAAAACGGCTCCGGCCTCCCGTACGTCCCCCCGCTTCAGATATAGCCGGAACAGGGTGGCGTAATCGTGTAGGGTCTTCAGGCTATCCGGGATCCGGGACAGGTACCGGTTAACGTACTCCTCAGGTTCCCAGTTATACCTCTCTGCCATCGTCCGCAGTGCCAGACGTACCCCCGGATAGGGTGCGATGTTCTCAACGCACACCTCTTCAATGCCAACGGAAGGAAGGGAGTCGTAGGTTAACCTTCTTCCTTCAACCCTTACAACCGTACCCCCTTTCACTTCCCCCTGGACCGTCCTCAGGGACATCTTCAAAGGGGAACCGGTGTACGTCCCCACAACCGAAACTACCCCCTCACCTCTGCAGGACAGCAAGAGAAGTAGAGGTAAGTACCTCCACCTCACTCCTTCTTCTTCATACCCCGCATCCTCCAGTCAAGCACGAGGGAGGAGACCACGAATATTGAGGAGTACGTACCCACGAATACTCCTATGGTAAGAATAAAGGCGAAGTTGAAGAGCACTGGACCGCCGAAAAGGAGAAGGGAGAAAACGACGAGGAACGTTGTGAAGGACGTTATGATGGTACGGGAGAGGGTGGAGTTTATGGCGTCGTTGAATATGCGCTCAAGATCCCTCGGAGAGACGTCCACGAGCCTGAACCTTCCGAGGTACTCCCTTACACGGTCCGCCACGACTATAGAGTCGTTGATGGAGTAACCGATAAGGGTCAGGAGGGCGGCTATCACGGTCATATCGGTCTCAAAGCCGAACAGGGAGTGTATGCCCCACGTTATTATGACGTCGTGGAATAGGGCGAGTGTAGCCCCCAGGCCGAAGAGTATATCAAACCTCAACCAGATGTAAAACAGTATGACTATTAGCCCTACTACCGTCAGAATAAGGGCCTTTTCACGAAGCTCCGCCCCCACTTTGGGACCCACGTGTTCCGCCCTGTCAAGGCGTACGCTCTTGCCAAGGAACTTCTCAAGGCCCTTGACGAGGCTGTCAGGTTCTATGTTCTCCTTGTACTTTATGAGGTATTCGTTCGCAATCCCAACGTTCTGGATCTCCGCCTTTATGCCCATCTTAAGGGTGGCACTACGGACGGCGTCAATCGGTGCCTCAACGTGGATCTGAACGAGCCTTCCACCCGTGAAGTCTATGGACCAGGTCTGCTTGATACCTGCGAATGAGCCAAGGGGTGTAAGGCGAAGCAGAAGGGAGATGAGGCCTACGGTCACCAGAAGAGCAGAGATTACGTAGGCTATACGCCTCTTCCCCATGAAGTCTATGTTGGGATTTTCAAGCCATTTGATTCTCATCCTTTAACCTCCTTTAAATGGGAACAGCCTGCCACTTCCTGTCCTCTATGAGATAGCCGAAGATCCAGCGGGTCATAACTATGGACGTGAAGAGGTTCACAATAATTCCGATAGCGAGGACTACGGCGAACCCGCGGATGGGTCCCACACCGAGGAACATCAGGACGAGAGCGGTCAGTAGCGTGGTTATGTTGGCGTCAAGGATGGTACGGGTAGCGTTGGCGTACCCCACCTCTAAGGCCGTCCGGAAGGACTTACCCTTTCGCAGCTCTTCCCTTATACGCTCAAATATCAGGACGTTGGCGTCCACGGCCATACCCACGGTCAGGATAAGGCCCGCCATACCGGGCATCGTCAGGGTGGCGTTGAGCATGGCCATTATGTCAAGGATGAAGATGAGGTTGGCGAGCAGGGCGAGGACGGCTATTACACCGGCTACACGGTAGTAGAAGATCATGAAGAGGACAACGAGTACGAAGGCGACGGCGAGGGCCATCATACCCCTGCGGATGGAGTCCGCACCGAGGGTAGGACCGACGATCCTCTCCTCCTCAACCTTCACCGGAACCGGAAGGGCGCCCGCCCGGAGTATAGCGGCGAGGTCCTGGGCCTCCTGAAGGGAGGGTATACCGGTTATCTGGGCGTTACCCGTGGGTATCCTCTCCTGTATTCTCGGAGCGGACTGTACCACACCGTCCAGAACTATGGCCAGCCTCTTACCCACGTTCTCACCCGTAAGCCGGGCGAATATGGTGGCACCCACACGATCAAACGTGATGTGGACGACGGGTTGCCCCGCCATCTGCTGCTGACCGAGGGAGGCCCTCGCATCCACAAGATGGGCCCCCGTAAGGGGTGTCCGTTTCTGCACGAGGAAGAGTTTACGTATCTTCTTACCGTCCTTGGTAACGATCGTACGCCCCCAGAGTATCTGGTACCCCGGAGGGATCAGCCTCTTCACATCGGGAAGGTTCAGTATACTATCAACCTTATCCCAGTTCTCTTCAAGGACAGCCACGTCCCCCTCGTATCCGATGAGAAGACGGGTGAACGGCCCGGCCTTCCCGGTATCCGACGCAAACCCCTCCTTCTTTCTGAGGAGGTCGTCAACGCTTTTCAGGAAGTCGGCAAAGACCTTATCGTCGGCAAGGAGCTTAAACTCCAGAAGTGCGGTTTTACCGATGATGTTCCTCGCCCGTTCCTTACTTACAACGCCGGGCAACTGGACTATTACCCTGTCCTCACCCACCTTCTGAATTACAGGCTCAAATACACCCAGCTGGTCCACACGGTTCCTTATGACCTCCACCACCCTGTCCGCTGCGTCCTTCAGCTGTTCAGGATCCTTTACCTTTGACCTGTCCACGGACAGGACTATGTACATTCCTCCCTGAATATCCAGACCGAGGTTTAAGGCTCGCTTTTTGAGTTCAAACAGGGCCTGTCTGCCCATCTTCTCCTGCTCCTCGTGGCTCATCGTGAGGAGCTTATACGTTGGCATCAGGAGGTATATGCCTCCGGCGAAGAGTGCGACGATCAGGCCCAACCTCCACAGGTACTTACCGGACATGAGCCGGTGATTATAGGGCGGCAAAACGGGTAAAAACGAAGTTCAGGTTGTTGTACCGACCCTTATTCCCATCAATTGGCGATCAGGCCCTGAGAATCCCGTTGAGTATGAGGTTAACGACCGTATCCTCAACTTCGGAGAAATCCTCCTCCCCCTTCTCCTCAAACAGGTACCTCATGGCACCGTATATCGTTCCTCGTATGGCGTAGGAAAACGCCTCCGGACTACCGGGAATAAACTCTCCCCTCTCCTGCCCCTCACGGATTATATCGGACAGCAGACCGAAGTACCTGTCTCTCCTTTTCAGGTTGCTGACGACGTCTATCCTCCGGGCCATGGAGGAGAAGACGAAGTTGTAAACGAAACGGAGGAAGTCCGGATTCTCCCTCACCTGCCTGAAGTGTTCCCTTATCCAGATCTCCAGCTTTCTGACGGGGTCGTCCACGTTTTTAAGAGCCTTCTCCAGCTCCATCAGCGCCCTGTCTTTCAGGTGCTGGAAGATGCTGATTATCAGGTCCTCCTTGGACTTAAAGTAGAAGTAGAAGTAACTCTTGGTAGTCCCAAGAGCCCTGGCCAGATCTTCCATGGAAGTGTTGTCTATACCTTTTTCTATGAAAACCTTCATCGCCGACAGGATGATCTCCTGACGCCTTTTCTCCCTGTTGCTCACGCCGATTCTATTCTACGGTCGTACCTACTGCGTAATCTTCCATACGAAGGAAAGGCCGAAGGAGTAGGCGTAGAGTTCCTTCGTTATGAGGGGGATCTTGAAGTCCACGTAAGGGTAGGAGATGTGGCCAAAGGCCCTTGAGATCTGGAAAGAGAATATGAAACTCTCCGAGGCGTAGAAAGCTCCCAATTGCCAGCAGGATAGCCTTTCCCCCTGAAAGCGGAGGTCAAGGCCTCCGAAGCCCCCGTACTCCCCTCCCGCCCGCCAGAAGAGCGCCAATCCCTCACCGGATACTTTCGCCGTGGCATAAACGTTCTCCCCCGTGTAAGAGAGGGTAAGAAACGGATAGGTCCCACCCCGCACCGGGAAGGCGTGAGTTCCGGTAGTACTTACGCTGTCCCTCAACGACCCTTCCGTTTTCAGACCCACCGTGGCGCTTCCCCGCAGATATACGGTATCGGAGTCGGCCGAATACTCGGCGTAGAGGTCGTTGTTGAACAGTTCGCTCCTGACCCAGTTTCCCACAAGATCCGAGATGTAGTTGTAGTAAAGGGAGTCCGAGAAGTTGAGGGTTAGGGTCCTGAAGGTTTCAACACCTCCACCCAGCCTGAACCTTCCGAAACGCCTCCCGAATTGAAAGCCGGCGTTGTAGAGTATAGTCGGGTCCATCTCAAAGGAGTACACGTACCTCGCAACGTTCTCTTCGGCGAACTGGAAGCCGAAAACGGCCTCGTTCTGGACACCCGATAGGGCGAAGGTGTCCTCGTATATCTGCCCTCCCACGTACCTTATATCCCATCCCCCTTTACCGGAAAACCGGCTAACGTTTCCCTCAACGTTGAGGAAGTAATCTCCGAAGTTCTTACCTATTCCGAAGGTTATGGGCAGATAGGAGAATCCACTCTCGGACGTAAGGATGGGCTGGATCGTGACGTTCCCTTTTATCCTCCACGTAACCGGCACCTTTCCCCTCAGGTCGTCCACCTCAACGGGTAGTAGTGTGTCCTCTATGGTGGCGTCTATCTCCCCCCAGATAACCTCCGGAGGGTTTCCCTGAAGGGCGCTCGTGCCAAGGGGAGGGGTGGAGACGTATACGGAGGGCAGGGCGATATAGAAACTCCAGTCCCCTGACCACATGAGGGAAGTATGGAACCGCATACCGTTTGAAACCTTGAAGGCCACGGGAAAGGTGTAGTTGTCGGGAAGACCTTCGGGCTTAACGAAAGTCTGGAGGTTGTCTATCTGGGCGAAGTTGAAACCACCGGACACATACGTGGTTTCGGCAGGAACCTCGTACAGGAACAGGGGTGGGGGTGGAAGGAAGTAAAATAGCGAGAACTCTACCATGGGTTACCTCCCATTTGAAGGATACCGACCATTAGAATAGGGTATTCTACACTTGAGCGTGGATTGTTACCGTCAGCCCCACCCGTGGTACACCTGAAAACAGGCTTCCCCGGTCCTTCTGTTAAAGTACAGATAGACCTTTGTAACCTTCAGTTCCCTCCGGGCGGTTTCGTTGTCCCTCTCCGCCCTGTAGAACAGTATATCCGGATCTTTGAGGTACCTCCTACCCATAGGGCAGTGGACCCGGAAGTCGGCATTACTGAACTCACTCATATGGATGTCGTAGAAGTCCCTTTGAGTTACGCTGTCAAGCCTGAGAATTTCTACGATCCGCCTTATCTGACTCTCCGTAGCCTTAAACCTGTGCAGAAATATCCGGTAAGGGGCGACCTGCCGGGTCTGGTTCACCCTCAAACCGAGGTCGTGCCGGTCAAAGAAGTCCTGAACACTTTTCCGTTCCATCGCAAGGCTTATCCGGTTGCCGGGATAGTTGAACGGTCTATCCCGCCTTTCCCCATACGTACCACATGTTTATTTTAGAACATTTTTGAAATATCTGCGACCTTTTGCTGTAATATCAAGAATTCGCGCATACCCCCTACTATCCTTTAAAATTTTCAAATATCCCCTTTCTGCAAAATAATCTAATAAGTTGTTAACTATTATTCTATCACATCCTACTCTCTCGGAAATCTCATAATCATTTTTTATATTTTCATTGACTATATATGCAATTACTCTTTTAAAAATATCTTCCCATCCTTCTAAAAAAACTTCACAATACTTTATAAAACCCCGAGTACTCATAACAATCATTGTCCAACCTGCTGGAAATCTTGTGAGTTTTATTAGCCCTTTTTCTTCAAGTATTTCCAGAGATTCGCTAACTTCATCTTCTGTGATGCCATACTCTTCAGATTTATGAAGAATTTCAATTGATGTTAATATCTTACTTAAATCTCCCTTTTGTAGAATGATATCTCCCATTATTTTTAACACTAACTCATCAATTTTGTTATAATCCGAAGTTTTACGTTCAACTATGGCAAATTTAGGTGGCTCGCCCAGAGGAGACTTATCTATCACTTCATAAATTGTTTTGAGTATCTGCTGAAACTCCTTCTCATAATTGGATAGGTCTCGTACTTTCACCCACATGAGATGCTTTAGACTTGTTGGAACCCCGACATCTTCGTCAATTATTATCGGGATTATTCTTGTTTTTCCTTCAATCCTTTTTATAACAGCGGAATTTAATTCTTCTTTAATCCATTTTTTATTAGCGCTATACTTTGATAGGACTATTATAAATACATCGCAATTTTTAATTCCTTCCTCAAAAATTTTCTCCACAATACTATCGCCAGGTTTTATTTCCCATTTATCTACCCAAGCATCAACACCTTTTGACCTAAGCTTTTTTGCAAATTCCAATACGAACCGTTCTTTATCTTCGCTCGCATGGCTTATAAACACTTTCGGATTCTTCACAGTAGGAATTATACACCCGGCTATACCTCCGTCCCCGACCCAAAAAGGGGAGGGTTCCCCCTCCCCCTCTTATTTTTAAGCCCCACCTCTACCTTACCACCACCTTCCGGGTCTTACCCTTCGCCGAAACGAAGTAAACGCCTCTGTTAAGGTGTACCTGACCACCGTCCGAAAGCTCGGAAACGAGCCTGCCGGAGAGGTCGTAGACCCTTAGGTTAGCCTTTGCCTTCAGGACATTTCCGGCAAGGGAAAAGCCGTGCAGCTCCGCAGCTATACGCTCCCGTACTTCGGTTGTGACGGGCAACTGCACCTTCCACATACCACGGCCGTGGGTGGCGACTATCAGATACGTATGTGTAGGCTCTATCTCAAGGTCGTAGATAGCCGTTGAGGGAACACCGTTTATCTTCGTATACGTACTCTGATCCATGGAGTAATACAGGCCGTTGTACGTCCCTACGTAGATCGTGTGGGGAGTCGTGGTGAAGTCCACCTCAAGGGCGAGGGCAGGGGTGTTGGGTAGGTCACCGCTTATATCCGTCCACGTTGCGCCGGCATCGCTGGAGTAAACTACCTTCGCCCCGTAACTCTGCTTTATCGTGGCGTATACCTCGGCGGCGTTATCGGGGTTTATGACGATGTCAAAGATGTCCTCCCACGTACTTACGTCGGGCAGGGTCCTGTCTATCCAGGTGCTACCACCGTCAAAGGAGACCTTGAAGTCCGCAGAACTGGATCCCACGTAAAGGGTGTCCATAGTGGGAGATACGGCCATAGACATGAGGTATCCGGAGGATGAGGAGACGAGAGAGCCGGATATGGCGGACCAGTTAAGGCCTCCGTCCGTACTCTTCCATAGCCTGTAAGTCCCGGCGAAGACCGTCTGAGTGTTCCCGGTGGGATCGGCCTCAAGGGGTCCACACGTCCAGCAGGCCCTATCTCCGGACCAGGGGGTCCCTATGTAATTGACGTACTGGAAAGCTGTACCGTCCCATTCGTGCAACTTCAGGCTGCTCATCTGGACGTAGGTCGTCAGTATACTATCGGGGGCGAAGGGGAACCATAGGACAGGACCACCATCGCCGCCGCGGATGTTCTCCCAGTCGTCTCCCCACGGAGCGTACCAACCAGCCGTACCGTTGTCCTGAGTACCTCCGGCTACGAGAGAGGAGTCGTCAGGATGAACGTCAAGGGTGTAGAACTGGGTTATGCCGAGGCCCCCGTTGAGGTTCTCCCATGAATCTCCGTAATCGTAACTACGCCATAGACCACCGTCGCAGGCGACGTAGAGGGCACCGTCCGCTCCCCACGCGAAGTGCTGAATATCAGGATGTACCTTACCGCCGGTTCCACGGTCTGTAACGTCCGTCCACGTGTTTCCACCGTCAAACGTTCTGACTATACCGTGATGGTTGGAGTCGTAAGGAAACACCCCTCCGGCGAAAACGGTGTCGGGATTGGTAGGATGTACTATAATGGCGTGGTCGTAACTACCCTGAGAGTAAAGGTAATCGGGTGTGTTGGTGAGCTGTATCCATGTGGCACCTCCGTCCGTTGTCTTATACAGACCTTCCAGCCCACCTACGGTATTCGCAAAACTGGCGTATACGACGTTGGGATCGGAGGGAGATACGGCCAGCTCAACCCTCGTTATGTTGCTTGTGGGTAGGGAGGTTATGACGTTCCACGTGCTGCCTCCATCCGTACTCTCATAGACTCCTTCGCCGTACACCCCTATGAACATGTGGTCGTAGTCGTCGGACCTCACGGCTATGCTGTTTACGTCGTTGGTGGTAAAGACCCAGCTCCAGGTGGCTCCTCCGTCGGTGCTTCGGGCCAGGCCGTCGTTACTGGCTACGAATATGACGTTCGGGTCGTTCGGTCTTATCCATATCTGGTCTATGTAGTCTCCTACCTCACTACGGGTGGCTATCTTGGTCCACGTTGCCCCGGCGTCAGTACTCCTGTAAAGACCATCACCGGTAAAACAGCTCCACCCACAGTAATGCAGCTCTCCCGTCCCGTAGTAGATGGTGTTGGGATCCGTGGGATCAAAAGCGAGTGCCCCACTCGCTATATTGGGAAGGCCATCTGTGAGTGGCGTCCACGTGCTCCCTCCATCCGTCGTCTTCCAGACACCCCCGCTGGCGGCTGCTATGTATATGGTATTTGGATCTGTAGGATGGGGGAGAATGTAGGAAATGCGCCCGCTAACCGTACCGTCGGACCACGGTTCGTCGTACATAGGACGTGGCCCTATGAACGTGGCCGATAGCGTAAAAACAGAAGGTACCCCATTGAAAGTTGCACCTTTGGGAACGACCTCCACCATCCGACTCGCCTGAGCGTCCAGGCTCTCTGCGGGGACGATCTGAATGTCCCCATCGGTATAACCGAGAATTAAACATGTTAAAATCATGAGGCGACTATTATAGAGTTAGCATTCAAATAAAATCAACATTTTTGCAATGGTAATCATTTACCCTGCTCAAATTCTTACAGCCCCCTTAAAACATCACTTTGAACACCTTCCTCCCGCTCTTTACGAAGTACACACCCGGTTTCAGACTCATCTTCCCGTACTCCCCCTCGTATATCAGCTTCCCGCTCACATCGTACACCTTCACATATCCGGAGGGCGTACCCTCACTTATAACCTCGCGGGTTTCCCTGACCTTCACCAGGGATATGGGCGCCTTACTGAAGAAGAGGTCAAGGTCCCCCTCCCTGCCGTCCGCCCATACGGCATAAACGTAATTGCTATCGGCGTATATGGTGTGGTAATCGCCCATGAATCCGACCGGTGAGGTGAAGGTCGTGTCCGTTATCCTTATCTCCGGGTTCCACGTCTGGCCGAAGTCGGGGGAGTAGCGGTACTTCACGGACCATAGGCTGAAGGTGTCCGTAGGCCACGAGGGGGTGTCGTAGTAGAAGACGTGAAGCCCTCCGTAGGGGTCAAACGTGGCCCATCCCTTACACTGGCCACCCGAAAGGTTCTGGTTCACGACGAAAGTGGGGGACCAGGTGTTTCCTCCGTCGTAGGAATAGGCGCCGAGAATGTCCCACGTGCCGTTGCGGTCGTCCACCCAGGTCACGAATACGGTATCGTCCCCGAATACGGCTATGGAGTTTATGGGGGCCCGGTCGCCGTAGCCGGAGTTGTAGGAGACGTAGTCTATCCTGACCGGCGAGGTCCACGATGAGCCGTGATCGTAGGAACGCCTGTAGGTTATGTTTCCTGAAGTCCACTCAATGATAGCGAGATGGAGTATTCCACCCGGGGAAACGGCCAGAGAAACGAGGCCAGTGGTCGTTGGGTCAACGGTGAACCTCTGCCACGTCCTTCCCCTGTCGTAGGACCGGGCGAACCTTATCCCCTCCTCCGATCCTCCGAACTCCTGCCACGCCACGTAAACGGTATCCCCCTTAACCACCATCCAGGGCTTATCAACGTCCCCACCTGTAGAGAGGTCGCTTATATTTGAAGTGTCGTGCCAGGTTATTCCTCCGTCCCTTGAGAGGTAATGCCGTACGACGTAAATTGAGAACTGCACCAGAAGATGTACGTACCCGGAGTCGTCTATTCCCACTACCGGATCTGTATGCCAGGTTATCCCCACGCTGTTGTCCACGAAGTTGTAGTTCGTCGGGAAGGTCGTTCCTCCGTCGTAAGATGCTGCAAACGGAAGGGCGGCGTACGATCCCCTCTCGTTCGTATTGCAGGCTACGAATATGCTGTCTCCGGAGGACGAGACGGCGAAGGAGGATTCCCCCTGATTGAGGGTAGGACCCGGATCCGCCGATATTTTCACGTTGGGCATGAAGGGGTAGTCTGTAAGGAGTAGCAGGATCATCGTGCCTTCACCTCCACTTTCTCAAGGGATATGGGGGTGTCACCTATGTTCTGGATTACGACTATACCTTCAGGAGATTTCCCACCCACGAGGGCGTAGGGGTAGTTGGAGGAGTATATCGGTTTTTCAGGTTTAAGGAAAATTTCAATCTCCGGAGTTTTGCCCAGATCCACGTTTAAAGAGGACATGAGGTATATACCGTCGGGTCTCTTTTTCAGTGCGATGAGCTTTACCGTTCCACTCTCCCCTCTGAGGTGAACCACGAAGCCCGTCCGTACTTTATCGTAGGTGAAGATCTCCTTCGCCTTCGCCTGAAGTTGAAAATGCAAACCTAATAACCACAGCATCGCCGTATTATACGCCCGCAGATTTCAAGGGTAAAATATCGGACTCTATGGGATACATGTGGGTGTTATATCTTTTGTTATTCGGGGTTTTGATTATAATATTGTTAATTTCTCTTTTAATTTACACAATATACAAGAATTCGCATGTTTTTGATAGTGCCACGCTAGAAAATATTTTGGAAAATGTCATTTCCAAAATATGGATATCTTTAGGAATAAATAAAACCACAACTGAAATATCCATATATGCTGAGGAAATTAAGAAAATTGCATCAGGAATCAAAGAAGATATAAATACAAAAATAGGGGAAATTTCCACCTACACAAAAGAAATTAAAGATATACATAAAAATCTTGAAATAATGTTGAAATCTCCTGGGCCAAGAGGTGCTTTTGGTGAAATTGTTCTAGAACGTATATTACAGGATCACTTACCTCCTGACATGTATGAGATCCGAAAACAAATTCCCAACGGTAAGAAACCGGATGCTTACATAAAAACAATAGAGGGCATTATTTGTATAGATTCAAAATTTCCTCTTGAGAATTATATCAAAATGATTGAAAGTGAAGATGATAAAGAGCGTGAAAAATACAAAAAAGCATTCTTGAAGGATATAAAAGGGCATTTAATGAAGATAAAAGATAGTTATGTATCTCCAAGACACGGTACTTTGGACCTTGCTTTTGCATTTATACCATCTGAAAGTGTTTATTATTTTCTAATAAGCGAGGCGTATGATACCCTTAATGCCTTTATAAAAGACGGAGTCCATGTGGTGTCACCTCTTACGCTTGCGCACAAATTAGAACTGATAAAACTGGGAATTCATGCTAAAAAATTATCAAAGGAAGCGGAAAAGATTAGGGGTGTTATTTTATATCTTGGTGAAGAGTTTAACAAACTGGATAAAGAATGGAACACCTTGAACAACCATCTTAGGAATCTTTCAAACAAGGTACAACAAATAGGCGAAATTTATAATCAAATCAAAAAACAATTTGACGCTGTGAGGCAACAGTACAGTTAGCTTCTCAACACCCCCTCTATCCTCCTCAGAACCTCCTCCACTTTCCCCACACCGTCCACCTCGTAGAAAATGCCCCTATTCCTGTAGTAGTCTATCAGCGGAGCCGTACTCTCCCTGTACACCTTCAGCCTGTTCCTTATTACGTCCTCCCTGTCGTCTGACCTCTGCACCAGAGGGGTGCCGCATACGTCACAGATCTCGTCCCTCTTCGGAGGGTTATATATCATGTTGTAAACCGCACCGCAGTTGGGACATACACGACGGGCCGTCAGCCTCTTAACTATCTCCTCGTCCGGCACGTTGACGAATATAACGTGGCTCAGAGGCTTACCCCTTTCGGAAAGGAGTCTGTCCAGAGCCTCGGCTTGCTTCATAGTTCGGGGAAAACCGTCAAGGATGAAGGAGTCTACCCCCTGTATCTGCTCCTCTATAAGGCCGATTATGATATCGTCCGGCACCAGCTCCCCGGCATCCATGTACTTCTTTGCCTTCTTTCCCAGTTCCGTTCCCTTACGCACGGCCTCCCTGAGTATATCTCCTGTTGATATCTTCTTTATGCCGTACTTCTCAGACAGAAGGGAGGCCTGAGTTCCCTTACCGGCACCGGGGGGACCCAGAAAGACTATCCTATACCCGTTGTTCTCCATGATCTTACCTTCGCTTTTCCGAGAAGGCTGTCGTACCTGTACATCACGAGGTAGGAGTTTATCTTCTGGAGCAGGTCAAGGGCCACACCCACGATGATGAGGAGCCTCGTTCCGCCGTAGTAAATAGGTATGTTCATTGCCTTAGAAATATGGTACGGCACTATAGCGACGAGAGCGAAGAATATGGCGGCAGGGAAGATTATACGGGTCAGTATACGGTCAATGTACTCCGCTGTCTCCTCGCCTGCCCTTACACCGGGTATGAAGGCGCCACTGCGCTGGAGGTTATCCGCCACGTCCTTGGGGTTGAACATGATGGAGGTGTACAGATAGGCGAAGAATATGATCAGGAAGGCGTAGGTCACATCGTAAAGCCACGTACCGGGCTGGAACATGGCCGCTATACCGGACATGAACTCCAGTTTACCTCCCCCACCCGTAAGCATGGTCTGGGGGAAAAGCAGGATACTCTGAGCGAAGATTATGGGCATCACGCCGGCCGTGTTGACCGTAAGGGGAAGGTACCCCGTCTGGGTGGTCGGACTTAACCCAACCGTCCTCTTGGCATAACTTATGGGGACCCTCCTCTGGACTTCCGTAACGGCGACCACCGCCCCGGTTATGAGGAGGAAGAACGTCAAGGCGAATATAAGGGCCGGCGTCTCTATCGCGCCGTTCTTCCAGAGGGTGTAGGTGGATATGATCTCGTTGGGTATGGATTCAAGTGAGCCAGCGAATATGAGAACGGAAGCACCGTTCCCTATACCCCTGTCGGTTATCTGCTCACCCATCCACATCAAAAGTATGGCACCACCCACCAGAGATATGACTGTGGAGATCACGAAGAGAGGCCCGGGATTGGGAACTATGAGCTGACCGGAGGGACTGGGTGGAAGGTTCGTGAGGAACGTGGTTATACCGATAGCCTGAATGGTGGATATGGCCACGGTGAGCCACCGGGTATAACGGGTTAGTATTCGCCTTCCGGCTTCACCTTCCCTCTGAAGCCTCTCAAAGTAGGGAACCGTGGCGGCCAGCAGCTGGATTACGATAGAGGCAGAGATGTAGGGCATTATTCCGAGGCCGAAGATAGCGGCACGCGACAGGGCACCACCGGCGAAGATGTCAAACATGCCGAAGGCCGTGTTGGCGAGGGCCTGACGGAAGTACTCAACGAGGGCGTGGGAGTTCACACCCGGAACGGGTATATGCGTGCCGACACGGTAGAAGAAGAGGATGATGAGCGTAAAGAGTATCCTATCCCTGAGTTCCTTTATCTCCCACAGACCGCTCAGGGACCTCCACAGCCTCTCCATTTTACTCTATCCTCCCACCCGCCTTCTCTATCTTCTCCCGAGCGGTCCGGGAAAAGGCGTGAATACCCTTAAATACCAGAGCCTTCGTGATCTCACCCTTTGCCAGAATCTTTATAAGCTTACCCTCAAGTTTCCCTTTTATCAGCCCCTTTTCCTTCAGGGTCTGCGGGCTTACCTCTTCCCCTTCCTCAAACTTAATCTCTATCTGGGAGAGGTTAACCACGTCGTACACCTTCGCAAAGGGGTTGGTAAAGCCCCTCTTGGGAATCCGCCTGTAAATGGGGGTCTGACCACCTTCAAACCATATAGGTTTCGTTCCACCGGAACGGGACTTCTGACCCTTATGCCCTCGACCAGCCGTTTTACCGTGGCCGGAACCGGGGCCCCGTCCCACCCTTTTCCTTCTCTTCTTGGCTCCGGGGTTTGGACTCAAATTGGAGAGCGTAAACATAGGCGGGTATTATACTGGTGTTGGACATCTTACGTAGGGTACGGACGGAAAGGATGAATTTACCCCGCCGTCCATAGAATGCACAGCTATGCTGCCTGGCATAGTTTCCCTCACGCTCCAGCCCGTGAAGATAAGACACCCGGAGGAGATCCGTCGCCTGAGTGACACCCTCTCCCCCTACCGTCTGGCCAGAGTACTCCCGGATATGGACCCACAGCCGGAGGACTCCGCCCTCGTATGGATAGGATACACCCCGGATGAACTCGTAGTCTACGCCCGCCTTTACCAGAGGGGAATAAACGCTAACAGCAGGAGAAGGGACGCACCGACCCTCATGAGAGGGAGGGAGGACCACATTAAGGTAATACTGAATACGAAGGGTTGGGGAATGGTCTCGCCTTACTATGCGGTACTGGTTAACCCCCTCGGTACGGTTGCAGACAGGTACGGACACTCCCAGTGGGACGGTGAGAATTACGCCGAAGCCCGAATCCACGACTGGGGGTGGGAGGTCCTGCTGAAGATATCCTTCTCCACACTTGACTACACCCGGAAGCCCTGGGCCATAAACGTGACACGTACGATAATATTAAAGTCCGAGCTTCAGATGCTCTCGCCCAACCTCAGGGGAGATCCCGAACACGACGCCAGACTCGTACTTGACTGGAATTACATAAAACCGAAGAAGGGGGTAGAGGTCGTACTCATACCATCGTTCCGTCTTCAGAGTGAGGCGGACAGCTCGTGGAATGGTGACCTGAGCAGAAGGGAGATCCAGCCAACGGCCGGCATAACGTCCCGGGTAAAGAGAGGGCAGAACGAGCTTTTAGACGCGACCCTACTGCCGGATTTCTCGGACGTTGACGTGGACATAGTGGAGTTCAGTCTTAGCAGGCTACCCGTTGACTATCCGGAAAAGAGACCTTACTTCACGGAGGGGAGAACGTACGCTCCGGAGGGGCGTCTGATACGCACCCGCAACCTGATACAGCCCCTTTTCGGTGTGAAGTTCTACTCCGCGAGGGAAAGGAACGACGTTTACCTTAACACCCTCAAAGACGTATACCTCGGTTCCGTTGCCTTCGGTAAGGCCACATGGAGGCCCCTGAAGGAACTCTCCCTTTCCTCATCTTTCGTTATAACGGACAGTGCGAACTATCAGGTCTTCGGGGGTCGGGGAACGTACTATTTCAGGCCCCTGAATCTCAATTTCTCCTCCTCGTTTTACCGGAACTTTCCGGAGGATGCGGGCAGGTTCTCCGCGAGCCTTGAAAGACACCTTGAGAAGGGCCTGTCCTTCGTACTCTGGTATTCCCGAATCGGTGAGGGCTTTCTATCACCCTTCAACGTGAGGGCCATCAACTTTGATAACAACGAGGCGAGGGGTGGATGGATGGGCTACAACGACTACCTCAAACTCTACGGCAATACGCTCTCCTACGAGGCGGGGATCCATTA
Organism: Caldifarciminota bacterium; assembly: GCA_027003075.1. Classification (GTDB taxonomy): domain Bacteria; phylum Hydrothermota; class Hydrothermia; order LBFQ01; family LBFQ01; genus JAADCS01. The sequence goes on from JALWYV010000020.1 coordinate 26,097, forward strand.
CAGGTTCAACAGGGAGATCGGGGGTGTCGTCCTGAGCGAGAACTTCGGAGGGTACTACCACCTCCTGATGGTCCCCTGGACCCTCAACGGCTCCTTCACCGTGGCCTACTACGGCTACTTAAAGTACCTGTACGGGTACGATAGGCTGTACGGTATAGACGACTTCACGGCCCGATACGCCGAGATGAGCCTTCCGGGGTACTTCAGGTCGGAATGGCAAACGGCCTCTTTAAGCGTCGGTTTCGGTGAGTACCTCGGCCATCCCATGCGTTCCTACACGGCTTCCTTACGGGTATCACCTTTCGGAGTGAACACCGGACTTGTGGTGTACGTTTACAGGACGATCCTTGACGACCTGAGGATGATCCAGTACTACGGCGAGGTCCCTCTACCCTTCGGCGTGATCCTCAAACCCTACCTGAACTACACGGAAGATGTGAAATGGGATTACTCCTACCTTGAGGGAAACTTCGTCCTCCTCTGGGAACCACGGCCTCTAACGGGCGTTTACCTCGCCGTCAACAAGAGGCTCGTGGGGGACACTCCGAAGGCTCTCCATCACGTGCACGAAAAGGAGGTCTTCAAGGTTCAGGTTCGCTGGAAGGTCTGGTAGGGGAGCTTTCGCTTTCACGTCCGGATGGCCCCTTACCTTTCGGCTCCGAGGGTTTCCCCTTTCCGTAAGGTCTTCGCCCTCTCCTCCTTCCCCTGCCCTTCTTCCCCTTACCCTCTCCTTTTCCGGCTCCCCCACCTATCAATCCTCCCGGACCGATTATAAACACGCTCCATTATACGGCCGATGGACGCTCCCGCGACACGTTCGGGTCGGCCTTAAAATAGTGTCGCTATGATAGCGATGCTTTTAAGCTGGATGTGGATAACGCCCGAATGGCTCCACGGCTACATCCAGAAGAAGGGGAAGGCCATAATAATAGACGTACGCACCCCGCGGGAGCATGCCATGGGGTACATCCCCGGCACCGACCTCCTCATACCCCACAACCAGATAGCCCGCCGCATATCCGAGATAAAGGCCGACCCTGAGAAGGACACCGTGATCGTGTACTGCCGCTCCGGTAACAGGAGCACCTTTGCCGCCCGTATCCTTGAAGCCAGGGGCTTTAAGCACGTCCTTAACCTGAAGGGGGGTATACGGGCGTGGAAGGCCAAAGGATACGAGGTGGAAAGGAAAAATAACAGGAGGTAAACCATGAAGTGTAACGTGGGTAAGACGGATCGCATAATCAGGGCGATCCTCGGTATAGTGTTTCTGGGGCTGGCCTTCGGCCTCGGTCTCGCCGGGATAACGAAGATCATCCTCGTAGTCCTCGGAGCGATAATGCTCTTCACGGCGGCCGTCGGCTTCTGCCTCCTCTACCTTCCGCTCGGCGTAAACACCTGCAGGAGGGAGTAGGACGGCTCTCCTGTGGAGTCTTCTGAATCCCACCCCCGATAAACTCCAGCATCTGGGGGTGGGATTTTTTACTTACACCCTGACCTATGCGACCACTCAGAGGGGTACCGTAAGTCTGGGGGTAGTCGTAACCGCAGGTTCGTCAAAGGAGCTCTACGACCTCTACACCCGCAGGGGACACCCGGAGGTGTCCGACCTCCTATGGACGGTGTTAGGAGGGCTGGCAGGGTTCATTATTACAAATGGGAAGTACGTTTCTGACTTACAATAGCCGCCTATGTTTCCCAATTTAAGGCGCAACCTTACGAGGGCCACACTTATAGAGGAAGCCGTAAAAAACGGTTACGGATTGCTGGCCGACTTCGGTGCTATAGTAGTGGATACGAGACCTTACACGGGGAGATCCCCTAAGGACAGGTTCTTCGTGAAGGACGATTTCACAGAGTCCCTTATACACTGGAGTGACATAAACGTTCCAGTATCTCCGGAGGTTTACGAGCGCCTCAGGCGCAAGGTGATAGGGTACCTGTTCGGAAAGACCGTGTACCTTCAGCAGGTATACGCGGGTGCGCATCCCGATCACCGGGTAAACATTGAGGTCTATACCGAAGGACCGGTACACTCCCTCTTCGTCCGTAACATGTTCCTGATACCTGAATCTTACGAAGGTTTCAAGCCCTTTATAAGGATCTTCCACGCCCCGTACCTGAAGGCCAACCCGGAGGAGGACGGGACCAGGAGCGAGGCATTCATTATCCTGAACTTTAAGCGGAGGGAGTTTATAATCGGTGGCACATCGTACGCTGGCGAGATAAAGAAAGCCGTTTTCACCTTCCTCAACTATTACTATCCCCACGAGCACGGCGTCCTTTCTATGCACTCCGGCGCCAACATGGGTAAGGAGAAGAAGGACGTGGCCGTATTCTTTGGCCTCTCCGGTACGGGAAAGACCACCCTTTCCACGGATCCCGAGAGACCGATCATAGGGGACGACGAGATAGGTTGGGCGGACGATGGAGTCTTCAACTTTGAGGGAGGGTGCTACGCGAAGGTGATCCGACTCAACCCGAAGTACGAACCGGGTATATATAAGGCCTCAACCCGATTTGGGGCAATCCTTGAGAACGTGGTTATGGATCCGGAAACGAGGCAGGTGGACTTCAACTCGGCCGAGAAGACGGAAAATACCCGGTCATCCTATCCCCTTGAGTTCCTTGATAACGTGGTACCCGACGGGAGAGGAGGCCATCCGAAGAACATATTCTTCCTCTCCCTTGATGCCTACGGCGTACTTCCCCCTCTGGCCAAACTTGACGGGGATCAGATAAAACTCTACTTTCTCGCCGGGTACACGTCCAAGATAGCCGGAACGGAGAGGGGCATAAAGGAGCCTCAACCCACCTTCTCCATAGGGTTTGCCGAGCCTTTCCTTCCCCTCCACCCCCGCGTATACGCCGACATGCTCTTTGAGAAGGTGCAGAAACACGGTACGTCCGTCTGGCTCGTTAATACCGGCTGGGTAAAGGGTCCCTACGGCGAGGGGGAGAGGATACCCCTACCCTACACCCGGCGCCTCGTCAACGCCGCCATCAACGGCGAGATAGAGGAGTACGAGCGGGAACCCCACTTTGGCCTTCTGGTGCCGAAGAAGGTGGAGGGGGTGCCTTCGGAACTCCTGTACCCGGAGAGGGCGTGGAAGGATAAGGAGAGGTACAGGGAACTCGCCCAGAAGATAAGGAAACTCCTTGAGGAGAACGCCCACCGCTGGTTAAGATAAAAGTGTCCCCGCCGCAGGGCGGGGACGAGGTGGGAACGTGCTCTAAAAGTTACTTTTTACGTTTACGTCTGCTCTTTTTTGGTTTACCCTTAACCACGACCATGGCCTTTGCGGATATCACCTTACCGTCCTTCCCCCTGACACGGGCTACCACCACCGTGCGACCCGGTCTGAGGGCGACGAAGAGGCCTTCATCCGTTATCCTGCCCACGCGCTGGTTAACGACGTACCATTCTACTTTACCGCTGTACTCTCCGGAGAGATTGAACTGTACGGCGTCTCCTACTCTAAGCCGGGTAAACCTCGGAGTTATCGTTATGCTCGTATCCTCGTCCACAACTATCAGGCGTATGGGAAACTCCCTTACGACCACGTTCCCCCTCACTATGTGGACCTGAATTATTCCCCTCCCTTCGCTGAGTCCCTCAACGGAGTCACCTACGATCTTGGCGATCCAGCGGGGTTTTACGAACCACTTGACCTCGTGTCCCTTCGGGACGTCAACCTTTGGCAGGGCTATCTTCTCCCCGACTCTCAGGACCATGAGCCGTTTCGGTGGCCGCATCTCTCCCCGTTTCCGGTCCGACACCACCGCCACGATCACCCTCTTATTGTCTCTGTACCTGCATCCGACGAGGCTTCTGCCCACCTCAACGCCTATGAGACGGTTGCTGGCTGCCTTTATGGACTTTCCTTTTATAACGCTGCATTTGGGCTTTACCCTCTTTTTTTCTCCCTTCTGTACGAGGAATGCAGGCACCTCTACCGTATCGCCCACGGCAAGGAACACCCTCGCCGGCATAACCAGTTTCGCGGCTGTTAGAGTTATCCAGATCATCACCGATTAGACTCAGGGATGTTCCACAACGGCCTTAAGATACGGGCGCAATGTTTATGGACCCCACTCTGGCGGTGTTGTACTTTTCACTATCCTACCTCGGTACGCCTTACAGGTACGGTGGAACGGATTCAACGGGGTTTGACTGTAGCGGCTTCGTGGGTACCGTACTCAGGAAGTTCGGCTATTCACCTCCCCGTACGGCCAGCGCCATGGCGAGGTGGGCGAAACCCGTTCCGATTGATAGCATGAGACCGGGAGACCTGCTCTTCTTTGATTACTACAAGAAACCCATAGGACACGTCGGCATATACCTTGGCAACGGCAAGATGATACACGCCTCCTCAAAGAGGGGTGTGGTAATAGACGACCTCAGATGGCACAGGAAACACTTAGTTAAGGTGGGGCGTGTCCCCCTTCCCCTGCGGATAGCCTCCACGTTTGACGTACCGGAGGACCTCTGACCGTACCGGTACAACGGCAATAGAATAAGCAACATGTTGATATTCTCACGGGCGTTAGTGGGAAGGTACATCTACGATAACGTGTTAGTTGAGAGCAGAGGGGGTGTTATATCGTCCGTTAAGGTGAGCCTTGACAGGTACGACGTCGCCGGATTCCTTATCCCGGGTTTTGTGGATACGCATTCTCACTTCACATCTTACGCCCTGAGCCTGAACAGGCCCCGTCTTGACGGTATAAAGGACCTGGAAGAGGCCCTGAAGTTCGTCGCCCGCAGAGTGAACGAGGTTGAATCCGAGGTGGTGGTTATGGAGGGTTACGACGATACCCCATGGGGACGCACCTTTAACCGCAGGGACCTTGACCGTATAACCGACCGTCCTCTGATTCTGAGGCGGGTATGTGGCCACAAGGCCGTTTTGAATACGGCCGCCATAAGGTGGCTGAAAGAGAGGTACGGTGATATAGAGGGTCTGGACGAGGAGACCGGCCTCGCCGTTGAGCATCTTCCTCTCAACCTGAGTAAGTATATCGTTCCCTCCGAAGAAGAGGTGGAAAGGGCTATACGAAAGGCGGAGGATCTCGCCAGAAAACTGGGGATAGTGGCCGTGGGAGAAAATACGAAGGCCATATACGTCAGAAAGCTCGTGGAGATGGACAGGAGGGGAGAACTCACCCTCCGGTGGAGGGTGGCCGTTTACTACAGCGAGTTAGACGAGGTTTCGGATCTCCTCAACTACAGGAGCGACCACTTCCGCATAGTGGGCGTAAAGGAGTTCCTTGATGGATCGGTCGGGGCCCGTACGGCCGCCTTCTCCTTCCCCTACGGGGATACGGGTAAAGATGGTCTTCTGCTTCACGACGACGACTACCTTACTGAGGTGGTCGCGAAGGCGGAGAGTCTGGGCCTGGGGGTGTGGTTCCACGCCATTGGGGACAGGGCTATAGATCAGGCCCTGAGGGTGATAGAAAGGAGCAGGGACCCGTCTGTTCACAGGATTGAACACTTCCTGTTTCCGAGGAACGAGCATTACCGCAAGGCTGCTGCCCTGAGGGTGGGCATATCCGTGCAGCCTAACTTTACGAGGAGGTGGGGAAGGTTGGGTAGTCTGTACCATAGAGTCGTGGGGGACGCCATATACTGGCACAACAGGTACCGCACAATGGAGAACCTCGGCATCCGTTACGCCTTTTCATCCGACACCATGCCGCCCGGCCCGATCTACGGCATATCCGGTGCGTTATACCATCCCGTGGAAGACGAGAGGCTCACGCTTGAAGAGGCCCTGTACCGGTACACGGCGGCCGGTGCCGACCTCCTTGGGGACCGCGACTACGGAACGATAGAAACGGGCAAACTCGCCCTCATGAGCGTCTTCTGTCCCGAATGCCTGGGAAGACCTTAAGGAGAAGGGACCGTATAACCCGCGCGTACCTGATGCACCGTCTGGCGGCTTTCCGCATCCTCGTGATAGTGGTTGTGGTCGCCGTTCTGGGGAAGATCCTGCACTTCGTCATCTTCAAACCGGAGCCTTACCGATCCATGGCGGAGAAACAGCATATCATAGAGGTCAAGGTTTCCGGAAAGAGGGGAACGATATACGACCGCATGGGCAGGCCTCTGGCCTTCAGCGGCGAGGGTCTGACCCTTGAGATAGTTGACACCATCTCCGTTAAGGACTCTATAAAGCTATCCCGGTGGGGTATAAACGTCAGCAGGACCGCTCTACACAGGCGTATAGAGGGCCTTCCTCCCTTCCTCTGGGACTCCCTCAGGGGGATAAAAGGGATATTCCGGACGATCCGGAACAACCGCAGGTACTATCCGTGCGGTGAGGCGTGCGAGGATATAGTCGGAAGGGTGAGAGGGATACACGGGGTTTCCGGCATTGAGTACGGGTACGACAGCGTACTCGTCCCCCGGTATACGGTGAGGAGGTATCTCAAGGACGCCTCCGGGAAGGTTTACCCCATGCCCGTATCCCTCTTTACGGCCATAAGGCACCTCCTGTTCGGTGAGGACATATCGGACGGTCAGGACCTCCACACAACCATAGACATGAACGTCCAGCGGATAGCGTACACGCTCCTGAAGGAGAGGGTGGAGAGGGTGGATGCCCGCGGCGGTATGGTGGTGGTAGCCGACGCCCGAACGGGGGATATACTGGCCTACTCCTCCGTAGGATCCCTGAGGAGGAACCACATATTCAACTACGAACCCGGATCCAACTTCAAGATCGTGGTCTATACGGAGGGTTTTGAGAGGGGCATAAAACCGGAGGATACCTGCGGGATATCGGATGGTGTACTGAACCTCGGCGGAGGGGTCCAGATCAGGGATATAACGCCCTTGAAGGATAAGACGACCTGGTACTGGGCGCTCGTTAAGTCTTCCAACGCCTGTGCCGCCAGGCTCGCCCTCATGATGGACAGCCTTCGTAAGAACGGTCTGTATCGGAGGGCGCTCCTCTATGGTTTCGGCGAGCCGGCGGATATAGGTCTACCGGAGGATCCGGTGAGGTTTGAGAAGCTCTCAAAGTACAGGATGTGGAGGAGGGTGAAGATAGCCAACATGGCCATAGGGCAGGGGATATACGTCAACCCCATCCAGATGATCCGGGCGTACATTATCGTTGCCAACGACGGAAAGTTCATATTCCCCAAACTGATTCAGGGGCCTGCGAGGTACTACCCCATACGGACGGTGGCAAGTAAAAGCACCTTCCAGACCCTCAAGAGGCTCCTCGTGGGTGTGGTTGACAGTGGAACGGGCCGGTGGGCCCGGATAAAGGGGATAAAGGTGGCGGGTAAGACCGGAACCGCCCAGAAGTACGACCCCAAGGCTCGTAGGTACAGCATGGCCAGATCCCTGACGTCCTTTATAGGGTTCTTCCCGGTTGAAGATCCCAGGTACGTGATATACGTACTTTTAGACGAGCCTAAGAAGGTGCGTACGGGGGGTACGGCGGCTGCCCCCCTGTTCAGAAAGGTGGCGCTGGCTATTATTAAGCTGGACAGTCTGTATGAGAAACGCTTACCGTCCATAGAACGGGGAAATTAGAAAGTTCGTACTGAGGGCACTAATGGGCAAAATTACATTACTTACTCCTTTATAATCCGGTTTCCCATGGTTATTTTGATATCTATCACTTTTATAGTTGATGAGGATCACTTCCGCGCAGGATACGAATACTACTACACTGGCAACCATCCCCTGACGTGGGAGGACTCATCCTACGCCCTGAGGAAGTGGAGGGTAGGGCTACATCTGTACGTCCGTAGGGGGCTTAGGATAGTGGGTAACGACCTTGACCTGAACGACGACGGCCTTCCGGACATAGTCCTGCTAAACAACGAATGGTACTTCAGACACGACTACCAGCCCTATTACCTGAACCTTGGAGGGGGGAGATTTTCCGTCCACCTGTGGAAGTACAAGTCGGACACCATGACGGCCATAGACGCCGGGTGGCTCGGGGATATGGACGGAGACGGGAGGCTTGACTTAGTAATAGGCGTGATGGAGAAGAGAGCGATGTCGGGTGTACTGATATACCACGACTATCCGTGGGACGAGTACAGGAGGGACACCCTCGCCGCAGGGTCGGTGGAAACCCCCACGGTTGCGGATTTGAACAACGATGGGTATCTGGACATAGTGGCCGGAGTATGGAGAGACGACGAGGAGGAACATCCGGACGGGATGGAGTGCAGCAGGGTCTTTTACGGTGGTCCTGAAGGATACCGCTCTTCCGGGTGTCTCTGGGGAGGGGGAACGCACGTCGTACTTGTGGCGGACTTCAACTACGACACCTACTTAGACGTCTTTGTAGGGAGTACGTACTACGACTTTGAACCGGTGTACCCGCCGAGGATATACTACGGAGGGCCTGACGGGATAGACACCGCGAGGTACAGTCTGGTATGGACCGATCCGCCGCCTTACGACTCCTTTGGCACCTATGGGGGTACGGTTGCGGATGTGAACGGTGACGGGTGGCTTGATATCGTGGGGTGCCACAACGACCGCATATTCGTTCTCTGGGGGAACTGGAAAGGTGAGTACCCACCCGATTCGGAGAGCATCTTCAGGTCGGAGGCTTGCAAGGCCGTACAGGTAACAGACCTTGACGGGAACGGTCTTCTGGACATAGTGGCTTCTGAAAAGACGATAAGCGAAGACTGGCATAACGGAAGGGTAGTCCTGCTTTTCAACTACGGGGGTGGAAGGTGGAGGAGGGAGGAGCTGTTATCGCCCGGTAGCAACGGTATACTGCTCAACGACTTCAACGGGGACGGGTGGACGGATATCGTCTCCTTTGAAAAGGAACACGATTACTCCGTCGTCTTCTGGAACCTCGGGTATGGCAAATTTTCACCGGGGAACCTGACACTGCTTCCGGGTACCCACAGGGCATCCCGTGGTCTGTCCGTTCAGATATTCGGTAACGTTTATGACAGATCCGACACCGTGGGCTTCCTCTCTGCCCCCATCACCTTTGACACGGCGGTCAACCTCTACGGCGTGGAGGTATTCGGAGAGGTGAAGGATATAAAGGTCTACGTCAGGGGGGAAACCAACGGTACAAAGACGCCGTGGATCATGGTTGACGTAGGGAAAGTGAGGGATTACCCTATACTATCCGGGATAAGGGAACTGGAGTACAGACTGACCGTAAACCTGAAGGAGGGAGCGGGTTTCCACATTGACAGCATCCGGTTCCGTACGGGTCCCTCCAGCCATGAGGACGGATGGATGGCGAGGGTTATACCCTTCGGAAACGGAATAACGATCTACTCATCTGTGCAGGCGACCTATTCGGTTTATGATATGGCCGGGAGAAGGTTGAGGAGCGGTAGAGTAATCGGCACCGTGGACGAGATCGGTCTCACCAGAGGTGTGTACTACGTCGTTATGGAAGGTAGGGGCGGAAGCAGGAGGTTCAAGGTTATAGTCAGGTAGGACGCTCTTAAAATTACGGTCTATGATCAGGGACGTTGAGATGAGGGTGGGCAGAGTGATAGAGGCGAAACCGCATCCTAAGGCCCGCAAACCCGCCTACATCCTGAAGATAGACTTCGGGGAGTACGGCGTAAAAACCTCCTCAGCCCAGATAACGGACCTGTATCGTCCGGAGGACCTCCTGGGCAGGATGGTGGTATGCGTCACCAACCTCCCTCCCAAGAACATAGCAGGGGTGATATCCGAGGTCCTGGTTCTCGGCGTGCCGGACCGGGAAGGGAGGGTCGTACTCCTCAGGCCGGATACGGACGACGTTGAGCCGGGGGCCGAAGTGTTCTGAGGCCCAAAATTCTATCAACCTGCTACCTCCCTATCCACCATTTCAGCGATGATGTGGAGCAGGAAGCGGTGGACCTCCTGGACCCTCTGCGTGTTCTCCGTGGGGACCGAAATCACCACGTCCCCTTTGACGCCGGCATTTTTCCCGGTCAGGTATATTACCCTTATACCCTTCCTCATGGCCACGGCAACCGCCCTGTTTACGTTCTCCGACCTCCCCGACGTGGATATGGCCACCAACACGTCCCCCCTGCTGCCCAGGGCCTCAACCTGTCGGGAGAAGACCTCAGAATAACCGTAGTCGTTGGAAATGGCCGTGAGAACGGCCGTGTCGGAAGTGAGGGCCACGGCCGGAAGCGGATCCCTATCGTTCCGTAGCCTTCCGACCAGTTCAGCAACGAAGTGCTGGGCGTCGGTCGCACTTCCTCCGTTTCCGCATACGAGGACCTTGTGGCCGCTGCGTATGGCCTCCCCTATCATCTCCGAAGCCCGTACGACTTCGCCCTCAAGCGCCTCTATAAGGTCCAGCACCCTCTTCAGTTCCCTTAGAGCCTCCCTGAACTCCAACCTACCCCTCCATCACCTTAACGTATACCTTCCTGCTTCTGGGACCGTCAAACTCGCAGAAGAATATCCCCTGCCACGTCCCCAGTATAACGTCCCCGTCCTCAACTATCAGGGTAATGGAAGAGCCCACCAGTACGCTCTTTATGTGGGAATCGGCGTTCCCCTCAAGGTGGTGGTAGCGTTTGCCGGCAGGTACCAGTTCGCTCAGATGCTCGTTTATGTCCACCTTCACGGAAGGGTCGGCGTTCTCGTTCACCGTTAGGGCGGCCGTGGTGTGGGGACAGTACAGTACACATATACCAGATTTGATACCGCTCTCCCTGACTACCCGTCTGACAGCATCGGTTATATCAAGGAGTTCGTTTCTCCTGTTCGTTCTAACGTTAATGACCTTCAGCATAGAGATAATTCTACCGACGACTAAAGTACCCGGGCATACTGTATGCACGGAACCGTCCGGCGGGATTAAAATATAGACGTGGAGAAGAGGCATATTTTACTTTTAGTTCCCGGAACCCTTCTGTTTACGGGGTGTTTTTTCGGGACTTTTCAGACCGCCCAGCCCCTGAAGCCGGGCGAGATAGACGCAGGATTGTACGGGAACGTCCCCGCCCACGTCCTTCCCGAGTCCAAAAACGCAGCCATTTACGGTAAATACGGGGTATTTCCTACGTTCGGGGGGTTCTTCGGTATAGGAGCCGTGAAGAACCTATCCGTCGGTCTTACGGCTAACTTCCTCGGCCTCGCCCCCTATGCGAAGTGGACCTTTTACAAGCACCCCCGGTACGAGTTCTACGCCTCCGTCCTGCCCAAGCTTTACGTGGACGTGTTCAGCACATCTTATATAACCCCGGAGATTGACTTCATAACCGGAGCACGGGTGAACAGGTACTTCTCATGGTACGTCTCCTACCAGCTCCTGTACTCCATAACGGGATACAAGTACGATCCCAACTTCACGATAGACACAATAAGGATACCCGGAGCCATAAGGCGCCTTCCCTACCTGCACCAGTACATTGCCTTCGGTATAGACCTGACCGGCCACTTCAGGGGAAAGACGGGTAAGATACCCTACGGTCTACGTCTGGAGTTCGGCGGATCCTACTTCTATCACGATGGGAAATACTACCCCTTCCTGAATTTCGGGATAGCCCTCACGGGAGGGACAGCCCTCGGATGCCTGAGTCTCGTGGCAAGGAATCCCCAGTGCTGTATGTACGGTACTCTGGTGGGTTACCAGCTCATGATGAAAGCCTACACCACACCGGAGGAGGACGAGGACAACAAGCAGGAGAAGGAGACAGGAACCGGGAAGAAGCAGAAGTAGTGGACGTAGAATACCCACTTGAGGGATAGGTTCCTTTTTTTCGTAGTTTTTGTCGTACTTTTCCTTATACCGACCGTGTACTTTGGCTCTCTCGGGGGTTCGGTCAGCGATTGGGTAGCCTCGTACTGGCACGTGAACTATACGTACGGTTTCGTCAGAAGGGGTCTCGTGGGGACTCTGGCCCTACCCTTCGGGGATGTAAAACGGTTCGCCTTCTGGTCAACTTTTATGGCCTCTATCCTGATGGCCCTGATATTCACTTTTCTCACGGAGGATAGACGGTTGTGGCTTCTCTTCCTCCTGTCCCCGGCTACCGCCCTCCACCTCGGGTTTGACGTTGGAAGGTACGACCACTTCAATCTGCTCCTTATGGCCGTATCCCTTCTGCTCATAAAGCGTGAGAGGTACCTCTACGTTATCCCCCCTTTAACGGCTCTGGGGGTACTCGTACACGAAGCCTACGTAATTTACGCCGTTCCCGTCCTGACGGCTATTCTGTGGTTAAAGAGTAAGCGGGTGGCCATATTAAACGGAATCGTGGCCATATCTCTGGTGTTCGCCGTAGTAATGTGGGGTAATCTGTCTCCCCAGATGGAAAGCTATCTTCTCTCAAGACCGGAGGTTATCCCCGATGCTATAGAGGTTCTATCGGCCGGTGTTAAGGATACCATCTTCTCAAACCTGTCCTACATTCTCGGGGAAGTATTACGTAGACCGTGGGACTTCCTTTTACCCATCCTTATCCTCTCCGGATACACGGTCGTTTATCTCCACTCTGCCAGAGACCTCCCCCCTTACGTGCGGATGTCTCCCTTTACCGGACTCCTCCTGTTCCTTCTCGGATACGATTATCCCCGATGGGTTTCCATTATGGTGATGCTCCTCCTCTTCCTCATGGCGTTCTCCGGGGTAACGGTACACCGGAAGGTCCGGAAACTCTCCTTTCTACTTATGGCGACCACACTCCTCGGCCCCCTGGGGGCAGGACATTACGCCTTTCCCATCCTTGAGGCCCTTATTTTCGGCACACCACCCTACTAACGTACCTTCAGTATCCTCTTCACCTTCCCGTCCTTAACCACGAAGTACACACGTCCGCTCTTTATATCCTCCGATCTGCGGCCGTCCACCGTGTAAACGCTCCCTTCGTAGGTACGGATCTGGGATCTTTCAACCACGTCCACGGCCGGGGTATCAAAGTCTATCTGGAACACCCACGTGGTCCACCGGTCGTCGTAACCGTCCCTTACCAGTTCGGCTATTACCCATAGGGTAGAATCAACGGGATCCGGCCCCCCACCGAAGTAATCACCCCAACGGTTTCTGCCGGTTCCCTTATCGTTGAAGTACCATGAGAGGCCGGCCCTCATCCTGACCGGAGAAAAGGCGGTGTCGTAAGATGCGCGCGCTATGAAGGCGGCCGATGGGTAGTCTCCTGCAGACGTCCCCACCCTCGTAAAGCTCACGGCTATCCCCCTGGGTGATACGGTGACGGCCGGGTATATCCACGAAACTCCGTTCTCGTAAAGCGCCCTATCCTCAACGACGCTCCCTGAAGTGTCCAGTATAACGAGCCTTCCGGCAGCAAGGGAAGAGTTCAGGGGATGCTCGTCGTGGAACGTATAGTAGAGCTTCCCGTTCATGTAGTACACCTGAAACGTTGCTCCAACGACCTCAAGTTCCTGATAACCTCCACCCTGAGGCGCGTCCGGAGGGTAACTGTAAGATGAGAGAGACAGGGTTATGCAGGACGAGAGCTGGGGGTTGTTCGTGGGGCCGTATAGTTTGTACATCCTGTTAAAACGTACGAGGTATACGTCGGTGGAGTAATCGTAGGTGGACCTGGAAGGTCTCGGCCAGTTGTACATGCAGCTGAGTTCGCTGTCCACGAAGTCCTCTATCCACCCGCTTAAAGTACCGTTATATGCGGCTGCCTTATCCAGAACCCTGACCTTGGGGTAGTAGTCGTAAGAGGAGAAACCTATCTGCTGGGAGGTAAGGACTATCCACCGGTCGTTGAAACCTATCTCCGGATAGTCCGCCCAGTTGTTCTGCAGGGTGTTATCGTCGTACTTGGCGTTCAGGCGGTAGAAGTACCATCCGCCCATCGGGTCATCCGTCCGGGAGACGGCAAGGAGGTAGTGGGCGGATTGGGTTGAGCCGTTGTAGTACAGTGCGAGGACGAGCCAGCGGCCTGCGAGGAGGTCGTAGGCTATCTTGGGATCAAAGGCCATTCCCCCGGATGGTATAATGGAGGAGAAGAAGCCCCTCAGCGTGTTGTAGTAGTCCTCCGAGCCGTCGGTTTTATCGTAAAAGGCTATATGAGAGTTAACGACCACACCCACGTACGTACTCCCCGGCACCATCTGGGGATCCGGAGGTATCCAGTTAGTGTAGTCTATTGTCTCAAAGTCTATGAGAACCGTGTCTGAAGGGTAGGGGAGAAAGTTTATACCATCGGCGTTATTTCCCGACTCATCCTTTAAATCGTTCTCCCGGCCCTTTTCAAAGTGGTTAATACGGGCCAGCCCTCTTATCTCCTCCAGCGTGAGGGGTACGTACTCGGATGGAGGTGAGGGAAGATGGGCTTTAAACACTTTCACCGTATCAACGGTGGATCTAACGGAAGAAAAAAGCAGAATTGCGAGCATAAAACCATTATACGGCCGTACGAGACCGTTCTACTATTACCCTTGTCACGTTTCTAAGCATATTGTATTACACAATAAAAAACACGTTTATACCGTATATTGCAGATCGGAAGTGGCACGATCCGGCCCTATCACGCCGCTTTCCGTACCTTCTCCATTTCCCACTCCCACACGCTTTCCGGTACGCTCTCCCCCTCTATCCTGATAACCGAAGAGGTGCCAAGCCAGAGTAGGCCGAAAGTGCTGGTCGCGAGGGCCAGACCCAGTATCATCTGGAAGGTTATAGCACTGAAGATGACAAGGCTCAGCAGGTAAGTGGCGGATACGACCTCCAGCTTTGAGATCACCAGGTTCTTACTGATACCCCTCGTGATTATGGTTCCCCTCTCACCGGCCTTCGGTGTCCTTTCAAATACTCCCCTATCTCCGAAGAGTCCTTCCAGTATGGCGTTGGTATTGTTAAGAGCCAGACCACCCACTATGGACATACCGAGGGGGACCGTAATGAGGGCTTTCCAGTCACCGTGGGCCTTTACGTATGCTACGGCGAAGGCCATCCAGACCACGGCTATAGTGAATATAGCCCAGGCGCCCATGGCGAGGAAGAGGTCGGGATACTTGCCGGAGAACTTTATGTACAGGACCGCGGGGAGCAGGAACATCAGGAGGAGACCGAGGGGGTATCCGAGGTTTCCGAAGGTCTGCATGAGTACCTCCATCTTCCAGCCGAGGGGCCATTCGGGAGACAGGATCTTTCTCCAGTGCTTACGAAGGACCTGAGCACCTCCCTTGGCCCACCTCTTCTGCTGCGCCTTAAAAGCCAGAACGGAGTCGGGAAGCTCGGAGGGAACGACCACATCCGGCAGGTAGAGTATCCTATACCCCCTGTCGTACAACCTTATAGAGAGGTCGGAGTCCTCAGTCAGGGTCTCCGTCTGCCATCCCCCCACCCACTCAACTGCCGACCTCTTCAGGACCCCGGCCGTACCGTTGAAGGTCATCCAGAGGCCGAGGCGGCTCCTCACGAACTGCTCTATTACGAAGTGTAGGTTAAGCATGAAGGCCTGAGCCTTCGTAAGGAGGCTGGCATCTTCGTTGAGAAAGCCCCAGCGGGTCTGAACACCCGCCAGTTTAGGATCCGCCTCAAGGAAGGGTACCGTCCTCAGAAGGAAGTCCTCTGGAGGAACGAAGTCGGCGTCAAATATGGCGAAGTACTCCGCATCCGTGAGTTCCATACCGTAGGCCAGGGCCCCAGCCTTGAACCCTTTCCTGTTACCACGCCTTATGTGGCGTACGTTTATACCCTTCCTTCTCAGTTCCTTAACCACCCGCGCGACCACCTGCGGCGTTTCGTCGGTTGAGTCGTCCAAAACCTGAATCTCCAGCTTATCCGCCGGCCACTTCATACGGGCCGCCGCCCTGATCACCCTCTCAACGACGAAAGGTTCGTTGTAAACGGGAAGCTGCACGCACACCTTCGGATGGCGCTTCAGAGGAGGTGGTTTAAGGCTCCATTCCTTCCTCAGGAAGTAAAAGGCGATAACGTGAAAGAGATACCTGAGGGACACGGCTCCGAAGAAGCCGAGAAGCAATATATAAACTCCCAGAACTACCACTTCCCATTCCATGGTGAAGTCTGGATTCTAACGTAGAACTCTGGGGATGTTAAACCGGATCGTTTAAGTATGAGATTTGCAGGCCTCCCTGCAACTAACAGGAGGGGAGATAAACAACGTTTTTAAAATTAACGGTAATGAAGGGGTTGTTGAGATTGATTTTAGTTCTGATGATGGCGATCACGTTAGCGACGTGTAAATCCGGTTCATCCACGGGACCGGACGTGGGTGAGGACAACCCCACGGATACTCTACCCGGTAGCGATACCACATCGTGGGTGCTTCTGGCCGAAGGTACGTTTACAGCCTATGAGAGGGACATAACGGGAGATACGGTGTGCGACGAGTTCGTACTATCGTGGCCCAGAGACGCCTACGACGATCCCGAAGGCTCAAGGTTCCCTTTGAACGAGCCGGTATATCCGGGAGACTACCTCAGGGTGTTCGGCAGGTACGAGGCCGGAAACGATGTGGGGACCTTCGCCTTTGCGGGAGATACGTCCAACCCCGGATTTCAGGAACTGGCCCTCGCCGTTCTACCCGACACCCTCAGAAGTCCGGGGGACACGGCCTCATTCGCTCAGCCCTACGGTGGTACGGATACCCTCTCCTTCTACATAGTGGTGGCCATGATAGACAACGGAAACATGAGGTGCAGGCCCAACTCAACCGATTCCGTAAGGTTCTACTACAGGCTTGAAAAGAGGAGGTGAGCATGCGGAAGGTTGGCCGTATGCTCCATTCGGATAACTCCCTATCCAAACCGTTCCATAATTGGAATCTCCAGACCCTCCCCTTTGACCACTACGCCCGCATCTGGTCCGTGGGAGACCGCGACTCGGCGAGGGTATATTACAAGATATTGAAATTGAAGATAATGAAAAGGTTATCTCTCTTTGCCGTACTGCTTCTGGTAGGCTGTGGCGGTAAAAAGGCCGAGGAGAAGGCCAAAAAGGGTGCCGTGAAACCCGTCGCCGAACAACAGGTTCAGATAAAGCCTCCTGCCAACCTATCCCACCCTGCTATGGCCCAGCAGTGGGAGGCCTTCAAGAAGAGCGAGGCCGTAAATTACGCCCCTCCCGGATTCCAGCTTGAGGGTTTCGGAGAGGACGAGAAGGGTTTCGTAGCCTGGGGAAACGTAAAGGGTAAAACACAGGAGGATATCGTAAGTTTCTACACCTCCAAGTTCGGGGAACCCACGAAAAAGGCTCAGAATCCCGTCATAGGGAACGCCGTCACCCTCGTATGGGAAGGTGAGAAATTCTCGGTGATGGTCCGGCAGAAAGAAGGTGGCGTAAGCGTTCATTACTCCAAGGGCAGAAAAGGAGGCGGGAAATGAGGCGGGTCTTTCTGATCCCCGTGTTTCTTCTACTCTCCTGCATGCCCGGGGGATGCCAGCAGAGAATGGCCGAAAGGATGGGAGAGAGGGTTGTTGAAAAAGCCATAGAGAGTCAAATGAAGGCGGCAGGGGGACGGGAAGTTGATATAGGTTCCGTAAATCTAAAAGGTGAGGCCAGGGAATATGCCCCTCCCGGTTTCAGAGCCAGCTTTTTGGGCGAGACGGAGGACGGTTTTATGATGGCCGGGGTAGTGAAGGGTAAAACTCAGGAGGATCTGGCCGAATTCTTTATATCTAAACTCGGAAAACCTTCCGGCCGTTTTGTGATGGGAAACCAGCTCCATCTCGCATGGAATGAAAAGGATACCTACGTGGTGATAAATGGTAAGTCCGGGAGTATAGAACTCTACGTGGCAAAAGGTAAAAAGGCAAAAGGAAAGATAGGGAGGTGAAACATGAAAAGGTTAAGCGCGCTTTTCCCTCTGATCGTGGTAGCCGGCTTCGTAACGGCCGGATGTAAGAAGGATACCGGTCCCGAAGAGGACACTTACGCCGGTACGACCCTCTACGTCTACTCCAACGAGGGCGGAAACTACGACATCTACACCCTCAAACCTGAGGACGGAACCCTGACCAAGGTTGTAGGTACAGCCGCGGATGAGAAGCACCCCTTCGTCTTCGGTGACAAGATATACTTCGCCGCCAACGACGACGGCGATTACGACATCTACGTGGCCAACAGCGACGGCTCCGGACGGACGAAGGTAACGGACCTGTCGGGAGACGAGATTCAACCTGTAGTAAGTCCTGACGGCAGGTATCTCGCCTTCACATGGGGGACCTCCGGAAACCTGAAAGTCGTCCTATATGACCTCCAGAACAACACCACGGTGAGGACATTCGGGGACGACGGTAAGACGAACCTATCCCCCGAATTTATCGGAAACGATACCCTCCTGATGACCCTTCAGGATTACAACGGTGCCTACTCTCAAGAGCCGTGGATTTACGTAATATCGGCCGATACCCTCGTACACCTCTCTGGAGACAACTCCCTGCAGGAGTCCCACTGGAGGGTGAGAAACGGTAAGGTGGCCTACGCACGGATGGGCCTTTACGGGGATAATCCCCGCATAGCCGTCGCGGATTTCCCTTCCCTCGGCAACGTTCAGGACGTGTATTCCCACAGTATCCGTTCCATCTACCCCGTCTGGAGTCCCGACGGTACGCATCTGGCCGTCTCCCACAGCGGCACCTGTCTCATCGTTACGGTTGATGCCTCCGCCGGAGGCGTTACGGATACGCTCTATCAAAAGAGCGGAGCAGAGTGCTACACCTACGCGACGTGGAAGTAGAGGAAAGGGGGGCCTTCGGCCCCCTTTAACGAATTTTCTGGGCCACGTGTTCGGCCCCTTTCATGGTGAGGATCCTTCCCCTCGGTGTCCGCTCTATCAAACCCATCCTCAGCAGGTAGGGTTCAATCACCTCCTCTATGGTGCCTTCGTCCTCTGAGAGGGCGGCGGCCAGCGTCTTCAAACCCGCCGGGCCACCCCTGAACTTCTCGTAAAGAACCTTCAGGTACCTGAGGTCGTCCGGAGTTAGGCCCAGCTCGTCCACACCCAACCTCTCAAGGGCCATGCGGGCGGTTTCTCCGTCTATTACACTCTTACCTTCGGCCTGAGCGAAGTCCCTCACCCTGCGGAGCAGGTTGTTGGCTATACGGGGGGTGCCTCTGGCCCTGCGGGCGATCTCAATCAGGGCGTCCTCCGTGACCTCTATCCCCAGAAGGTCGGCGGACCTCTTCAGTATCTGAGCCAGTTCCTCAACCGAGTAGTAGTCCAGACGGAGGATTATACCGAAACGGCTTCTTAACGGCTTGGTAAGGAGACCCATACGGGTGGTCGCCCCTACGAGAGTAAAACGGGGGAGGGGAAGGCGTACCGTCCTCGCCCCCGCCCCCTTGTCTATGACGACGTCTATGTAGAAGTCCTCCATAGCCGTGTACAGGTACTCCTCAACCGCCCTCGGTATACGGTGGATCTCGTCTATGAAGAGGACACCACCGGAGGGCAGGGAGGTGAGTATTCCGGCCAGATCTGCCGGCCTCTCAAGGGAAGGACCGGATGCCGTCTTTATCTCGGTACCCATCTCGGCGGCCACGAGGTAGGCGAGGGTCGTCTTACCCAGGCCCGGAGGCCCAACCAAAAGGACGTGTTCCAGCGGTTCACCCCTCTCCTTCGCCGCCTTTGTGAAGACCTTCAGGTTCTCAACAACGTCCCTCTGACCGACGAACTCGTCTAAACTCTTCGGCCGGAGGTCAACCTCTTTCCTCAGCGTGATAACTCCTCCCTTGCAGCCTTCAGGGACTCCTCCAGTATCTCAACGGCGACGTCTACGTGTTCCTTGCGTATTACGAGCGGAGGAGAGAAACGGAGGGACGTGGGTCCGCATCCGAGGGTAACCACCCCCCTCCTGAACATCTCGTAAACCACCCTATCCCTGAACTCCGGATAGGGCTCCTTACTCTCCCTGTCCTTTACGAACTCTATGCCTATCATCAGGCCCTTACCCCTCACGTCCCCCATCTCCTCGTAGGACTTCTGAAGTTCCCTGAGCCTGCCGAGGAAGTACTCCCCGACAACCCGCGCGTTCTCCATGAGACCGTTCTCTATCAGCTCAAGGGTCTTTATGGCGGCTGCGGCGGCCACCGGGTTCCCCCCGAAGGTGTTGGCGTGCGCCCCCTGGGGCCAGTCCATTAGTTCGGCCTTCGCTATCATCGCTCCCATGGGAAGACCGGAGGCTATGCCCTTGGCCACGCCGATGATGTCGGGAACGGTGTTCCAGTGTTCTATACCGAACCACTTCCCCGTCCTTCCGAGGCCGGCCTGAACCTCGTCGGAGATCAGGAGTATACCGTACTTATCCGCCAGCGCCCTGAGTTTGGGGAAGAAGTCGGGCAGGGGAAGTACGTACCCGCCCTCTCCCTGTATAGGCTCAAGCACAAAAGCGGCGACCTCTTCGGGTGGCACTATCCTGTCAAACAGTACGTTCTCTATGTAGTCTATGAGCTGGTCGGAAGCCTTATCGGGAGGGGCGTTGAAGGGCGGACGGTAGGCGTTAGGATAGGGTATAAAGAAGACCCCCGGAACAAGGGGGGAGAAACGGGCTCGGTGTACCGTCTTTGAGGAGGTTACGGAGAGGGAACCGAAGGTCCTGCCGTGGAAGGACCCTTCAAAGGCTATAAAGTACTGCCTTTTAGTGTGCCAGCGGGCGAGTTTAAGGGATGCCTCCGTGGATTCAGTACCGGAGTTGGTGAAGAACACCATCTGGTTGTCCCCTTCACGGGGGAAGATGGAGGCCAGTTTTTTGGCCAGAGTTACCTCAAGGTCGTGGTAGAAGTCCGTACTGACGTGCAGGAAACGGTTCAAGACTTCATGAACGGCCTGAAGCACTTCGGGATGCAGGTGGCCGGTGGAGTTAACGGCCACGCCGGCGAGCATGTCAAGGTACTTGTTCCCGTCCACGTCCCAGATCCATACGTCCTTAGCGCGGTCAAACACGAGTTCCGGACCCTTGGGGTAGGAGTGGGAGATGTACTTCCTGTGTTCCTTCAGTATCGCCTTTGCCTTTGGCCCCGGAGGTGGGGTCTTTATCTCTGGTCTCTCCATAAGGAGGATATTCTACCGTGGTTTTCGGGGGATGTCCACGGTTTGTTTCTTGCGATTTTTTAAAGGGTGTCCATAGCGGTGGAAAGTGTCGGGTACAGGGTGCAACGGATCGTGGGAAGAAGGGTAAGAGAGATTTTTGACAACAGATTCACCCTTAAAATTTAACTTATGCTGCTTTCCATATTACTTTCGGTTGAGCCTGCACCGGACTCCCTCTTTGGGAGATGGGAGGTATGGGAGTACTTTCAGGAGGCTGACACCACACCCCTGCCGGAGGAACCTCAGGGGTACGACCTCAAACTCGGAAACCACATAGCCCTTCAGGACACGTGGTACCACGTTTACAGGAAGGGTTCCAAAAAGTACCATGGAGGCACACCTTACATGCTCATCAGAGGCAAGCTCTTCCTTGAGGATATTGACAGTATAGTCCTCTTCGTGAAGTGCAACTTCCCGTTTACAGTTGCAGGTTCGGGTTTAACGAGAACTGGCAAAGGAAAATTACGACCTATATACAATTTCCCCGAAGGAACAGACGGATGGGAAAAGGTGGTGCTAAGACCCGCGGATATTGTTGAGGTTGATACGACGGACACGAGTTATGTGATGAGGAGGTTTATTGAAGATTACCTCGGAGATAAACGCATGTATCCCAACGGTATGATACGGGTTGTAATTTCGGCCTACGAGAAGGTAGGTGTATTCTACGTCCGGTTTGAGGTATCGCCTCTTTACGTGTATCTGAAGAAGGAGGAGGAGAGATGATCACCCTGATGCTCGTATGGTTTGAGAGCAGGGTAACTAATTACGTCCACTCGGACAGGTACACTGAACCTGCGGGTGCGTATTTCGTTAAAACGAGGGGTAAGGTGTTTAAGGTAGTGGTCATATAAAAGTACTTGAAAAATCTTCGCTTCACCCTCAAAATATGACCTTATGTTGTTTTTCGTTTATCTCTTCGCCGATCTTGACGAGAGCAAACAGATGGACAGCATACTCAAGGCTGTCGGTGCAGTGAAGTACGAGTACGGAGGCTGGGAGATAGCCAACTTTGACACCCTGCCCGTTAGCGATAGCATACCCATACCCGATGGGGAATACAGGATCGTGAATGACTACAAGGCCCTTCATCTAAGGGGGGTGTGGGAGTACAGGGATAGAAAATTCAAGACGAGGCTCCTTAAACCTGGAATGGCATCCTATCTCAGAGGCTATCCTCTTGACCTCCTTGACTGGGGGAGGTATCTCGTCTTCTATATCAGGGGGAAGGGAAGGTACGAAATAGGAGGAGAGATCGCATATCAACAGTACTGTAGAGGATTCATCATTAGGAATCTAACGCTTGACACATTGTGGAGAGAAATACGGATAGATCTTGATTCTTTAAAGAAGGGATTTGACGTCAATAATCCTCCCGGGTGGATATGGAACGATGGAGGCTCCCCGGCCTGCTGGGCATGGGGGAAGGACGGTAAGAAAAGTGGCTTTGTTCCCATGAGATGGGCTATTATACCCCTTGCCGACACCTTTGGAACCTACGAATACGAGATGGAACTAAGCCCGATATATCTCGTGAGGTAGGAGGTGAAACGTGCTGCCGTTAGCGGTCTCCTTCTTCGCCACACGTATAAACAGCGATATACCCAACTACTGCTACCAGAGTTACCTTGAAGGGGACCTCGCACTTAACGACGGCTATTTAGTGGCAGCAGTACTAAACAGAAACTGGCCTAATAAGTTCTGGACGATAAGCATCTTCGTTGATACCACCAGAGGCACAAATTGGCTTCCAGCGGAAGGCTCGTTTTCAGGGGCGAGGGCAGGGTCTCCTTGCCTGCAGGTGTGTATTTCGTTAAGGTCGGGGGTAAGGTGTTTAAGGTAGTGGTCAGATAACTTACACGTATACGAACGTTTATCGGCCGTCGCATTCACGACCGCAGAATCCTACCCCGATGGAGCAACTCCCTATCTGTTCCCATTTGCTGAACTTTTAAACTCCCACAGATGCAAGGTTCCGTTACCCCGGAACCTATAGAACCTCCTCCAGAGGCGTGTACTCCAGACCGAAGGCCTCGGCCACCGCCTTATACGTCACCTTGCCGAAGACGAGGTTTACACCCCTCGCAAGGGCCTTATCCCGCTTCACGGCCTCCTTCCATCCGAGATCGGCCAGCTTTATGACGTAGGAGAGGGTGGAGTTGGTAAGGGCGAAGGTGCTGGTACGGGGTACGGCTCCGGGCATGTTGGCCACACAGTAGTGTACCACACCCTCGGCCACGAATACGGGGTTGTCGTGGGTTGTAGGCTTTGAGAACTCCGATATCCCTCCCTGATCTATGGAGACGTCCACCAGGACCGCCCCATCTTTCATATCGGCGAGTATATCCTTTGTCAGGAGTTTGGGGGCACGGGCTCCGGGTTTCAGGACAGCCCCTATGACGAGGTCGGCGTTCTTAACGGCCTCCCGCAGCGTGTACTCTGTTGAAAACAGGGTCTTCACGTTGGCGGGTATTATCTCCTCCGCGAGGCGCATCTTCTGGACGTTTATATCCATGAGAGTAACGTCCGCCCCCATACCGGCGGCCACCATCGTGGCACTCATACCCACAGATCCCGCCCCTATGACCACGACCTTGGCTGGAGGCACACCGGGGACACCTCCGAGAAGGACCCCGAGTCCTCCGAAGGGCTTCTCAAGGTACTTGGCACCCTCCTGAGGGGCCATCTTACCGGCTATTTCGCTCATCGGGGCCAGGAGGGGGAGAAAGCCGTCGTCCGTCTCCACCGTCTCGTAGGCGATTCCCACGATCTTCCTCTCCATCAATGCCCTCGTAAGGTTCTCGTCGGCTGCGAGGTGCAGGTACGTGAAGAGGACCTGTCCCTCACGAAGTAGATTGTACTCCTCCGGCTGCGGCTCCTTCACCTTGACGATCATCTCTGCCCTCTCGTACACCTCCTCAATGCTATCTACCAGTTCTGCCCCGGCTCCGGCGTAATCCTCATCGCTCAATCCGGCACCGAGTCCGGCAGTTTTCTGAACTATTACTTTATGGCCGTGGCGGGTCAGCTCCCTCACACCTGCGGGAGTCATCGCGACTCTGTACTCTTCCTTCTTGATCTCCTTGGGGACTCCAATTACCATAGGAGTCCATTCTAAAGGCGGGTCTTCCCTATTCTGCCCTACCTCACGATAATTTTTAATGTTCTGCCCTTCACCCTCACGAAGTACACACCTTTGGGTAAATCTATCGGAACCTTGACCCAGCCGACGACCTCACCCAGGTCCCTGCTCATAACCGTACGGCCGGACGGGGAGTACACCCTGAGGATCACCCTCTGGGGGTAGGGGACCATAACCGTGACCTTGTTGTCGGAGTACGTCAGGTTCACATCGCCGTTATAGGCCGCTTCGTCGTAGGACGTGATTGAGCAGTTTACGGTGGTATCCCTCTGGTAAAGGATGGCGTCGGCTATCACCACGTCTCCGTCGGGAGCATCGTCGTACATGACGACGTGAAGGGTATCGGCACAAACGGTATCCAAGAGTATCCAACCGGTATCGGAGGTCGCACTGTACTGACTGACGTAAACGTCCCTTACGCCGTCGTCGGCGTATATCCTGTAGTGTACGGAGGTGCTGCGGTTGGAACCCTTGCGGACCCACGCGTACACGACGTACCCGGAGAAGCATCCGAGGTCGGAGAACCATACGGAAGAGTCGGGCGCACCTCCCACGTAGGCGTATCTGTAGTCGCCGTTGTATCCGCTGTAGGAGCTGAGGGTCCAGGTTCCGAAACCACTCCATCCGGCGTCTCCGTCGTCCACGACCTTGTCGCCGCATACCGTGCTACCTCTCCAGGACCACCTTATGGCGTCAAAGGCTATCCTGTCCCCGCTTATTGTTGAGGAGTCAAGGAGGATCACGTAACCGGAGGAGCCGGCGTTGAAGTTGTAGGTACCGAGGCTCACCCACTCGGAGGAGTAGTTACCCTGATCTATCCACACCGTATCCGTGCCACCGGCGTGGTTTACGATGTATGGGACGTAGGCGTCGTACTGGGTGCCGGCCGGGATGTAGGCGAAGACCTCGTAGGGTCCGGTGTAGGGGAGGTTTGGGGTCCACTTCGCCCAGTTTGCAACACCGCTCCACGACCCCGTATGCCACATGTGGCCGTAGGCACCGTAGCCGTTGGCGGAGTCGTAGTACCAGTACTGACTTGGGCCGTACTTTCGGAACCCCTGAGAGAGCTCGTCCACTATCGTATCTACAGACGGGAGGCCGTTCACCAGAACCGTATAGTACGCCCAGTCCCAGTAATCTCCCGGGTCCGTGTGGGTCGCTCCGGGAACTTCAACGTGGCCGATAATATGGGCCCTGTCTTTAGGAAATCCGAAAGTGTTGGCAGCCATGCGGCTTATGTATGCGGACTTACGGTAGAGCGTATCCGTGTACCATCCGTTCTCATCCACGTACCCTTCGTGTTCTATACCTATGGACTGGGTGTTGTAGGTCCAGTTTCCGGCGTGCCAGCCGATATCCTTGTGGCACACCATCTGAGTGGCTTCCCCCACGGGGGCCCCATCCGATGGGTTGTACTCGGAGTTGACAACGTAGTGGGCGGAGACGTTGGCTGAAGAGTTCTGGAACCACGAAATCGCCCCGTAGTACGTTCCCTGAGTGGTGTGAATTATTATGTAGTTTATGGGGTAGTCCGACGGCCTGTTGGCGCTGGTGTAGTTAGAGGAGTGGGCAGGCACCCACCTCTCAACTAACGGAAATTCCGGTCCCGGAGGACACGCAAGGAGACCCTCCCCGGAACCGTTCTCCACCTCCATCAGGTATTCGGGTATACGGATGTCCGGATGTGGGCGGGTTCCGAGTACGGGGAACTTCACGCCGGATTTAAGGAGCATAAGTATATCTCTGGCGAATACCTTTTCTGCACCGGGAGGAGCGTACATCTCAAGGGCGCACACGAGATCTCCACCGCAGGCGTCAAGGTAATGTCTGAGCAGCAGGGCGCCGGCTTTTATGCCCGCCCAATTGTCGTTAACTATACGATCTCGGGTAATACCGGAAACCTTTTCGGCATCTTCGATCTTAAATATACCCATCACACCGTACTGGGGAACAGCTTCGGCGTTGGGGTACGGTTTCGCTCTGTGAAATCTCGTCAAACGGTATGCTATAACCCTCAGGAGATCCCCATCCACACCTATCTCCACCTCAGCCCTATAGAAGTACGATTCAAGGGTCTTCAACCTCGCCACATCTTCCGGCGAGGGACCGGACAGGAAAAATACCAGCATAACACGGCAATTATACGGATGGGCACCCTTACAAATTTACCTCAATTAACCTGTATAACCCGCCGGGGGCGGCCTTAGAATAACCGACTTATGCGCAAGAACGATATAGCGATAAAGATCGCTGGCCTTGCCGGAGATGGTAGCCTTACGACCGGTGAGATGCTTTCCAAGGTTCTGAAAAAAATGGGCCTTTACGTGGTGACTGTAAAGGACTTCCCGTCCAACATCCGTGGCCTTCCCACCAACATGACTGTCCGCGCCAAGTACGAACCCATATACGGACCCAAAGACGAGATAGATTACCTTATAGCCTTCAACGTCGCCAACCTGTACAACCACGTCCACGAGGTCACCTCCGGAGGGGTGATCATATACGATTCTTCCGTAAAGGCCTTCCCCGAGGAGCTTAAGAGGGACGACGTCTTCATTTACGAGCTACCCCTCGCCAAAACTGCCCGGCAGGAGCTGGGCCTTGAGATCATAAAGAACGTGGTGGCCGTAGGCATAGCCGGGGAGATCTTAGGGTTTGATCACGACCTCGTCCACAAGGTCATAGCGGCCTGGTTCAAGGAGAAGGGTGAAAAGATAATTAAGAAGAACATAGACGCCTACGAGCTGGGAAGGAAACTGGCTTCCCAGAAGGAGAAGAGGGACGAGTACGTAATTGAGAACCTCGGAGATCCCGGCCGCATAATGATGGTCGGGAACGAAGCCATAACCCTCGGGGCTCTGGCAGCCGGTGTACGTTTTGAGGCCGCCTATCCCATAACGCCCGCCTCGGAGATACTGGAGATGCTCGCCCGTTACCTGCCGGAGTTCAACGGTGCCGTCGTTCAGGCTGAAGATGAGATAGCCGCCATAAACTTCGCCCTCGGTGCCGCTTACGCTGGCGTCAGGTCAATGACCTCCTCATCCGGCCCCGGTCTGTCATTGAAGACGGAAACTATCGGCATGGCCTACAATAGCGAAACTCCGGTAGTTATAGTTGACTCCCAGAGGGCGGGGCCCTCCACGGGGTTGCCCACGAAGACGGAGCAGTCGGACGTACATCACGTACTCTTCGGTGGTCATGGAGATCTCCTTAAGATCGTAATTGCTCCCGCTACACTTGAGGAGGGGTTCTACCTGACGGCCGAGGCCTTCAACCTCGCCGAGAAGTACCAGACCCCCGTCGTAATACTCACGGAACAGGCCTTCGCTCAGAACAAGTACACGGCCGAGCCCAATGCCCTTGATCCCTACAAGGTGAAGATAGACCGTGGTAAGCTCATATCCCGTGAGGAGGCCGAGAGAATAGCCCGGGAAGGTAAGACCTTCCTGAGGTACCAGTTTACGGAGGATGGCGTATCACCGCGGACCATTCCCGGTTACCCCGGAACCTTCTTCAACGCCAACTCCAACGAACACGACGAGACGGGCTACACGACGGAGGACATCGTAATCCGCAAGAAGATGGTGGATAAGCGCCTCCGCAAGTACAGGACGGCCCTTGAGAGGGGAGATCTGCCGGAGCCGGTGTACTACGGGGACGAGAACGCCGAGGTAGGTATAATAGGTTTCGGTGCCACGATGGGACCCATCCTTGAGGCCATGGAGCAGCTCAAGGAGAAAGGTATACCCTCCCACTACATGCGGCTCCGCACCCTCATGCCTCTGCACGAGGAGGAGGTCAGGAACTTCATATCACGCCATAAGTACGTCTTCGTGGTGGAACTGAACGCCCTCGGGCAGCTCTACAACTACCTGAAGAGGTACACGGAGGAACACGAGAAGATGTACCTCGTCAACAAGTACGTCGGGCAGATGTTCCGCCCGCGTGAGATAGCCGAGGCCATAGAGAAGGTGGTCAAAGGCTGAGAAAACGGATTGAGATAATAATCGCAGAAGCCGGCAGGGTGAGGAGGTACACCCTTGCCGGCCTTTCTTTAACCCTGTTCAAGGTAGGGGTGGGTCTTCTCGTCTTCTTCGGCCTGATAGGTTTCGTCGTAACTGCGCTGGCTTTAATAGCCCTCGTATTTCAGGGGAAGGTGATAAAGAAGTACTACGACCTCCTGACAGCCGAGGAGCAGCTCAACGAGTTGAAAAGGAAGTACGTTCTCCTTGAGAAGAAATTGCGGAGGATAGATTCCGCCCTCATAAGCGGACTTCCGGGGGACACCCTCCCGGCGGGGGAGAATACGGGGACGATAGTACCCCTACCGATATTCGTTCAGGAGTGCGATACGCCGTGCGCCTATCCGGTCTCTGCTCCGATAATCAGGGGGATGCACGGAGATTACCACGTGGGTGTAGATCTGGCCGTCCCCGAAGGTACTCCGGTTTTCGCTACGGCCAGAGGTGTGGTGAAAGAGGTGGGGAGAGATAAGAGGCTCGGGTTGTACGTACGAATAAAACACGTCAGAGGGTACGAAACCGTTTACGCCCACCTTGACAGTGCGGTGGTTAAGGTCGGCGATACGGTACGGACGGCCGACATGATCGGTTTCGCTGGCAGGACGGGTTTGACCACGGGTCCCCACGTCCACTACGAGGTCTACAGGGATGGCAGGCCCGTTGACCCGGCGAAATTGGTGGAATAATCCGCAGTAAAATACCCCGTGCGGAAACTTTACGTTTACGATTTCGGTTCCCAGTACACGCAACTAATAGCGAGGCGTTTCAGGGAACTCGGTTATTACAGCGAGATTTTACCTTTCGACTCCCCTCTGCCCGAGGATGCGGGGGCGGTCGTACTGTCGGGTAGTCCCTACAGCGTTTACGAGGAGAACGCTCCACTTCCCCGGAGAGAGGTGCTGACGAAAGGGGTGCCGGTCCTCGGCATATGCTACGGCCTTCAGGTTATAACGCACCTTCTTGGAGGTAAGGTAGCCCCGTCTCAAAGGAAGGAGTACGGACCGGCGGAGCTGGAGGTTCTGGACGAGGATCATCTCTTTAAAGGGCTGCCCGAACGGTTCCGCGTATGGATGAGCCACGGGGACAGGGTTGAGGAGTTACCTGAGGAGTTTTACCCCCTTGCCCGGACGGAGGGGTCACCGTACGCCGCGATCTTTAACCCGGATAGGCGTACGTTCGGGGTCCAGTTCCACCCGGAGGTGGTGCATACGGAGTACGGCACGGATATACTGTGGAACTTCGCGAAGTTCGCCGGTCTTGAGAGGACGTGGACACCGAGGAACATCGTGGAGCACCTGAAGGAGGAGATAAGGAGAAGGGTGGGCAAGGATAGGGTACTTCTGGCCCTCTCCGGTGGTGTGGATTCAACGGTTCTGGGATACCTCCTGAAGGAGGCCGTACCCGGCCAGACAGTTTTCGTTTTCGTTGATACGGGGCTGCTGAGATGGGGAGAGAAGGAGAGGGTAAGGAGGCTGTTCCCGGAGGTTAACGTCATAGAAGCGGGAGACAGGTTCCTCTCAGCCCTTAAGGGGGTAACCCACCCGGAAGAAAAGCGTAAGATAATCGGTCACCTCTTCGTTGAGGTGTTTGAGGAGTTCGCCTCAGGTCTGGATCCAAAGCCGAGGTTTCTGGCTCAGGGGACCCTCTACCCGGACGTCATAGAGTCCGTCTCCGTGGTGGGGCCGTCGGCAACCATAAAGACCCACCACAACGTAGGGGGACTGCCGGAGAGGCTCGGTTTTGAACTACTTGAGCCTTTCCGTTTCCTCTTCAAGGACGAGGTAAGGGCGATAGGGAGGGTCATGGGACTCCCGGAGGAGGTGATAAGCCGACATCCGTTCCCCGGTCCTGGCCTCGCCGTCAGGATAATCGGTGAGATTACGAGGGACAGGTTGGAGAGGGTACGCCATGCGGACCGGATAGTGGAGGAGGAGGTGAGGGCGGCCGGTCTGTACGAAAAGGTCTGGCAGGCCTTCGCCGTTCTGGTGCCGGTAAGGACGGTAGGCGTTCAGGGGGACTTCAGGACAGAGGGGGAGGTGATAGCCGTGAGGATCGTTGAGAGCCTTGACGGTATGACGGCGGACTGGAGCAGGGTTCCCCACGATCTCCTGGCCAGAATAAGCGAGAGGATAACCGGGGAGGTCCGGGGTGTCAACAGGGTAGTTTACGACATAACCTCCAAGCCTCCGGGGACGATTGAGTGGGAGTAGAAGTTTACCACGTGCAGACCTTATAATATACATGCTATGAGAGTAGGATTTGCAACATTTACAATTACTCTGGCGGCATCGGTGCTTGATGCCGCCAGTACGGGGTTCGTCTACACCTTCGGGAAAAACCAGAACGATTACTCCTACGGAGCCGGTGTTCTGGTACTTGAGGACGGCTACCTCACGGTCGGTGGGGGACTTCTCGGTGGAGGAGGAAAGACGGACGGTACGGTTATCAAAATTGACGCCCTCGGAAATCTACTGTGGTACTCAACCTATGGGAGGGATACCAGAGACGAGCTGAGGTTCCCGTTTGAGAGTGATTGGGGTACGTACCACGTATTTGGTAAGTTTGGAAGCTCTCCCATCCTTTTGGAACTGGACGTTGATGGCTCTTTTCTCGGCAGCATCTCCTACGGTATTGAAGGATACTTTACCGACGTGGTACGTCTGAGTGACGGTTACGCGGCCGTTGGGTGGCTCAAAGGGGCCGAGATGCCTTTCCTTATGGTAATGGACGACTCCGGAAGGGTCAGGCTGGCCAGATACTACACGGTCGGGAACTTCTCAGGTGTCTATCCCGACGGTAGCGGAGGTTTCGTAATCGTAGGAAGCGTAGGGTCGGCGGGTCTCGTACTGAGGGTGGACTCTTCCGGAAACGTGGTATGGGCGAAGGGGTACGACGGCATACATCAGGAGTACCTTAAGGACGTTTACGTGGCTGCCTCAAGCATCTTCGTGCTTGGATCAACGACATCTGAGGGAGCCGGGAACTGGGACCTCTGGCTCCTCGTCCTTGATCTCACAGATGGAAGCGTAAACCTCTCCCGAACCTACGGAGGGAGGAACGAGGACCACGCCCGTACCCTCATGCCCTCCTCCGGGAAACTGGGGGTATTCGCCTACACCAGATCCTGGGGAGCAGGAGCCGAATGGTGGCTCATGGAGGTGGACGCCCTTGGAAACGTCATAACATCCTTGACCATCGGTGGAAGCGGGGACGACTTTCCGGAGAACGGCGCCCCTACTCCCGACGGCGGCTACTTCCTCGTCGGCTACACCCAGACCCCGGCCTTCAACTCCGGAGGGGCGTACGACCACATGGTTGCCAAACTCCCCGCCGATAAGTACGTGTGTATAGAGAGTGGAACCCCGACACCGGAGGTTTACGACTTCCTTCCCGACACCTACTCCGTAAGCGTTGGCGTCTATTCGCTGTCCGTTCCCGAAACCTATCCTACGGTGGTATCTACCATGCCGGATATAGACGTTAAGAACGTATGTGTCCCCTTCGGCGACGGTGACGAACTCGGTGTATCCGAACGGACGAAGTGCGGTGATCTTGATCTACAGGGAGGAAACGTCCGCATCTACACCGTGGATGGCAGGAGGGTAACCGGAGACCTGAAGCCCGGCGTGTACGTGGTCGTTGCAAAGGGGCAACGCTACAAAGTGTTGATCAGGTAAGGCTTTACAGCACATCTTTATAATTTCCATCGTGCCGTACGTGGACGTAAGGAACTCGCACTACTACTACGAGGAGAGGGGAGAGGGGGACAGGACGATCGTATTCTCCCACGGCTTCCTCCTTGACTCGGAGATGTTCCGGTACCAGATGGAGGAGTTTGCGAGGGATTACAGGTGCATAGCCTTTGACTGGAGAGGGCAGGGGAAGAGCGAGCCGGCTCCGTGCGGATACGAGATAGAGGAATTATACAAAGATGCCGTGGACCTGCTGAAAATTTTCGGATGCGATAAGAAGCCCTGCGTGTGGGTGGGGGTCTCCATGGGTGGTTTCGTTGGCATGAGGCTGGCCGCCCGCAATCCGGCCCTCCTCAGGGGCGTGGTACTGTCCGACACCGGTGCCACCGGGGAGAAGCTGAAGAAGAAGTTCGTCTGGACGCTTATGGCCGTCATATCCTACCTCTTCGGGATCGGTCCAGTGGCCGGAGGCGTAAAGAAGGCCCTCTTTTCACCCAGGTCCCTGAATAAACCTTTCGTAAGGGAGTACGAGCAGAAGTGGAAGGAGTGGTTTAAGGATAAAAAGAAACGGGATGCCCTTGTAAAAACGGCGTGGGCGATATTCAACAGACCGTCCTTTGAGGACGAGGTTAAGAGTATCGGGATACCCACCCTCGTACTCGTGGGGGAAGACGACAGATCCCGGCCCTACGAGGAGGCCCTGCAACTTCACAGGGCGATAGAGG
The DNA here is from genome assembly GCA_027003075.1 of Caldifarciminota bacterium. Classification (GTDB taxonomy): domain Bacteria; phylum Hydrothermota; class Hydrothermia; order LBFQ01; family LBFQ01; genus JAADCS01. The sequence goes on from JALWYV010000020.1 coordinate 58,678, forward strand.
GGAGTAAGCTGTACGTTATACCGGAGGCCGGGCATAGCGCACCGCTTGAGAACCCCGAGGAGTTCAACCGCCGTCTGAGGGATTTCCTCAGGGAGGTGTTCGGTGAAGGTAGGACGGGTTGACTTCGCAGGTAAGGTATCCGTCGCGATAGAGAAGGACGGAGGGTGGGTTCCCCTTGACGATCTGGGGTTAAGTGAGTACGGTCAGGACCTCCTCGCCCTCCTGAGGGACTGGGAGAGTGTAAAGGGCAGGGTTGAGGAGACCTTAAAGGACGCCCGTCCCCGTAACGGTAAACCCCTTATACCTTTCAGGCCCCTGTCCTTCAGGGACTTCATGCTCTGGGAAAGGCACTACGTTCAGGCCAAACTCGGCCTGATCCGAACCTTCAGACCCGCCCTTTACCCACTGTTTAAACTCCCCATCCTGGGCCGTTCCCTGAAGCCTCCCCGTATGTTTTACGAGAGACCGGTTTACTACGTGGGCAACCACCTCCAGATGTACACGGACGGGGACGTCGTGCCTTACCCATCGTACACCCGCTACCTTGACTACGAGTTTGAGCTGGGCCTGGTTATAGTTAAGGGTGGCAGGAACCCCTCACCGGAGGAGGCCGAAGGTATGGTCGGAGGGGTCGTAATCCTCAACGACTTTACAGCGCGGGACATGCAGGTGAAGGAGTTCTACGAAAGCCCCTTCGGACCCGTCGTAAAGGCAAAGAACTTCGCCACCTCCATATCCTCCTTCGTGATACCAGCACCCGAGATCCTCCCCCGCTTCACGGACCTGAGGGTACGGGTTTACATAAACGGAGAACTCGTATCGGAGTCCACTACCGCCGACCCCCAGCACCTCCCCCGGGACATGGTAGCGTACGCCGGACTTGAGGAGAACCTGTACCCCGGTGAACTCATGGGTACGGGAACAGTCCCCGACTCCTGCGGCGTTGAAATTGGCAGGTTCCTGAAGGAGGGGGACGAGATTACGCTTGAACTGGTGGGTTTCGGTAGTCTGACCAACCGTATAGGCGGGAGAACCTGATGTACTTAAGGCTCGGAATATACGACTCCCACGTACTTCTGAGGCTTCCTCCCTCCCTCGTGGGGGTTATGGACGTGGTTGAGAGGATAAACGTCTACTACCCGTGCGAATGTAAGAGGCACATGTGCGCCTTCCCATCCCACAGGAACGAGTTCCTTCCCACGCCCGGCGTGATCCACGTGAGGCCCGAAGACAGATGGAAGGTCGCCGCCTTTCTGGGGAGGGTCCTGAGGAACTACTACGGTCCCGAAACGGAACGTTTTGCCCTCTTCCATGCCAGCGCCGTGTCCGACGGCAGGGAGGCCATCCTGTTCCTCGGCTATCATGCCGGAGGAAAGAGTACCCTCTTGAGGGGATTCGTTGGGGCCGGGTACCGCTACCTGTCCGACGACATGGTGGCCTTCGGCCTTGAGGACGGGCTGGTGTACCCCACCCTTCCCGTGGATCATACCCTGAGGTTTGAGAAGGTGTCCTATCCCGTCCCCATAGGTACGGTTTTCCTCGTACAGTACTCCTCCGAAAAGCCCACCGAGATAGAGGAGGCAGAACCCCACGAAGTCCTGCTCTTTGCCATGGAGAACCTGCTGAATCCCGGATCTATCGGTAAGAGAGGTCTGGACCTGCTTATGAAAGCCCTTTCAGAGGCGAAAACGTACAGGAGTCTCCATTCTGATTGGAGGGACGTCCTTGAATTCTACTCCTCCAGATCCCTGTAGGTGAACTTGTCCACCGTGTAGTACCTGACCACCGTGCGGGGGTCGTCGTAAACCGAAGGATCAAGGCTGGCCTTGTACGCCAGCTCCGTAAGGAACCGTACCGGATCGGGTATCTTCTCCCAGACCTGAGGGAGGAACGTGGCCCTGCCCTGGGGATGCTCCAGAATTATGCCCATATCCGGTCGGAGTTTCCTTACGAGATCCTCAAAGTTTTCATAGGGTAAGATCTTCGGTTCGGAGAGGACGCTCACCTCCACCTCCGTGTACGGCCACTCGTCCGGGTGGAGAGGGGGGAAACGGGGATCCCTGAAGGCCGCTGCTATGGCGTTGTAGTGTACGTCAAGGGCGAGGGGACGGTATGCCTCCACGCTACCTATACACCCCCTCAGCCTACCCCCCTGTGTCAGGGTAACGAAACTCGCCCCCTTCTCAAGGAGACGGGGAGGGAGGTCGGAGAGGTCCGGAGGGGTGAGATCCCCCCTGAAGGCCCGGGATATGGACGAGTGGGCTATGTCAAGGAGTACCCTCTTCTCCTCCCTGTTCAGGCGCATAACGAATTATAAACCTGAACGATTTGTTAAACTTTCCCCCAGTTGCAAAGAGTCTTACTCTACGTCCTCCTCCACTCTGAAGGCTACCTGAAGGACGACCTGAAACTCGGATACCTTCCCGTCCCTTATCGCCCCCCGCAGTTCTTTCACCTCAAACCACAGGAGGTGCTTCAGCGTCTTCGCCGCCCTTTCAACGGCCACCTTTATGGCGTCTTCAAAGGACTCCGTACTCGTCCCTACGAGTTCTATCTTCTTGTAAACCCTGCTCATACCACGGGTATTTTAAACCTGAGAACGGCGGAACCGCCCGAAAATTTCCCAATCAAACGTAAAACGGGGGTATAATTCCCGGTTATGCGAGAGTACGAAGTGGCTCTTGTGCTGAGCCCCCAGCAGAGCGACGAGGAACAGGCTGGGTCCATAGAGAAGGTCAAGGCCTTCATAACGGAGAACGGTGGGGAGATAATCGGCGAGGAGGACTGGGGAGTCCGGGAGCTCGCCTACCCCATCAAGAAACAGACGCACGGAAGGTACTACTTCATACAGTTCAAGGCCAGTCCTCAGGTGGCGTACGACCTCAACACCCATCTGAGGCTCATGCGTACCTTCCTCAGGTACATGGTCGTTCGGAGGGACGAAGAATGAGAGAGGAGCGCAGCATACGTTTACCAAACATAAACTTCGTTATACTGTCGGGGAGACTGGTCTCCGACGCGGAGCTGAGGAATACGTCCGACGGCAGGAACTTCATAAAGTTCCGTCTGGCGTCGGATGCGCCTTACAGAAGTGGAGGGGAGTGGAAGAGTAACACCGTCTTCATAGACGTTCTCTACTCCCTCGGCAGGAACGATCTTAACGAGAGTATATCCCAGAGGTTGCTCCGGGGTACGCCCGTGGTCGTGGAAGGGCGACTCCGTTACAGGGAGTGGGAGGCGGAGGGCAGGAAGTTCAACACTTACGAGATAAGGGCGTACAGGGTGCAGATTCTTGAGAGGTCCGGAGCGCCTAAGGAAGAGGGGATAGACCTGTCCCGTTACGAGCCACCTTCGGAGGAGGATCTCGGCCTGCCTCCGGAGGAGATGCCCTTTTAAAAAGGAGGTGAAAGATGGCGAAGAAGAAAGGGAAGACCTTTGATTACAAGGACGTGGAGACTCTAAAGCGGTACATATCCCCTACGGGTAAGATCCTTCCCCGCAGGTACACCCGTCTCACGGCAAAGGAGCAGCGCCGTCTGGCCCGTGCCATAAAGCGCGCCCGCATGCTGGCTCTCCTGCCCTTCATAAAGGAGTACATAGTATGAAGCAGGTAAACGTTCTTCTCGTTAAGGACGTTCCCAAGCTCGGGAAGGCGGGCGACATAGTAAAGGTCCGCTGGGGATACGCAAAGAACTACCTCATACCCAAAGGGTTCGCCTTAGAGGCCACGCCGTCGGTGATAAAGCAGTGGGAGAACCAGAGGAAGATGAAGGAACTCTCCCTGAAGCGGAAGAAGGGTAAGATGGAACAGGTGGCGAAGAAGCTCTCCGGGGAGAGGCTCCTATTCGTCCTCAAGACCAACGAGGAGGGCAAGCCCTTCGGTTCCGTCTCCGCTAAGGACATAACCGATAAGCTCAGGGAGATGGGGTACGACGTGGACAAGGCCCAGGTCCTCCTGGAGGAGGGTATAACCGAGTTCGGAACCCACGAAGTGGAGATAAAGCTCCACCCGGAGGTGATCGCTAAGATCAAGGTTAAGGTTGAACCTGAGGAGTAATGAGTAACCTCGTAGAGCTTGAGGTCAAGAACGTCGCCCTCGTACGGACCGAGGGCGGTATGGGGATGGCGGTCATCCTTCAGGAGAAGGATGGCAGTCGCCATCTTCCGATAATCGTGGGGCCGTTTGAGGGAAAGGCTATCAGCATGGCCCTGACGGGTGAGACCTTCAGTCGTCCCCTCACTCACGATCTCCTCCACAACGTCATAGAGACGCTCGGGGCCCGCGTGGAGAAGGTGGTAATAAACGACCTCGTGGACGGCACCTTCTACGCCCGCCTTATCCTCAACCACGAGGGCAAAACCTACAGCATTGACGCCCGTCCCTCCGATGCCATAGCCGTGGCTCTCAGGGCCGGTGCTCCGATATTTGCGAGTTCCACCGTAATGGATAGTGCCTCCGAGTACCTTCCCGATCTCGGGGAAGAGGAGGAAGGCTGGGAGGGGGGTGGGGAGCTCGGAGGGTAGAATGTTATTCCTCCTGGTCCTGCCCCCCAGCGACCTTGAAATACTTTACGCTGCCGTAGATTCCGCGTGTAAGGGTAAATGTACCCTATCGGTAAACACTTACTTCAGCGGAGCGAACGTTCCAAAGGCGATGTACGAGTACCTACGCTTAAAGTACACCGATACCACCCTTACGTGCACGACCAGAGTTAACGTGGTAGATGCCCGTGTAGTGTATAAGAAAACCTTCTGGAACGTGAAGCGAACGGCTTCATTCCGGGCTATCGTTTCCGGGTGTGGATTTAACGGTGAGGTTTCCGGCACCTACGAGGACCACGTCTCCACGTCCGACATTAACGCCGTTCGGGTACCGGGCATATCCCCTTCGGAGACCCCAACCGGTGGACCCATGGAGATCTTGGTTTCCGCGGCGGTCGTCTTCGGTATCCTTTACGCTTTCTACACCATAGAGGGAAGATGAGCCATGATCTTCAAATATACGGCGAAGATAACCCTATCCGTGGAGGGGGACTACGTCCTTGAAATACCCGCCATAAGGGGGTTACGCGTAAAGAGCGTGAGCCTCCCGGAGGCGATACAGAAGGGGGAGGTGGAGCTTCGCCGTTACCTTGAGGAGCAGTTGAGGTACGGAGAGTTCATACCGGAGGATATATCCGAGATACGGATAAGGACGGACGATATAAGCGAAGTCATCATCCTGAAACTCGTCGTCATGATAGACGAGGACGGCTTTATAAAGGCATGAGGTTCCTCTTACTCGGAGACGCGTCCTCCTACCACACCCACAGGTGGGCCGAATCTATAGGCGGGGAGGGACACGACGTCCACATCGTCTCTCTGGAGCCTCCCATAAGGGGAAACGTCGTCCCGTTTCGTCCTCCCCCCGTGGGGAAGTTCAAGTACGTAGCGTCCGTTCCGGGCATAAGGAAACTGGCCAGAGGTCTGGAACCTGACGTGATCTTCGCCCATTTCCTTCCCAACTACGGACTTATCGGGACGTTTTTGGGAGCGAGGGTGAAGGTACTGGCCCTGTGGGGTTCCGACATACTGCACTGGGCGTTCAAGACCCCCCTTCACAGGGTTCTGGCGGGAAGGATACTGAGGGGGTACGACCTTATAGTGGTTGACGCGAACTTTGTGGTAGACGTTCTGAAGAGGAACTTCAACGTACCTCCCGAAAGGGTGAGGGTCATACCCTTCGGCGTACCGAAGGAGGTGAGAGACCTGGGCCTTCGGGATCTACCTGAGGAGCCTCTACACTTCGTCTCCATGAGGAGGCACGAACCTCTGTTCAACCATACGGAGATCCTGAAGTTCCTGAGTATGCTTAAGAACGATTACCCCATAAGGGTAACGTACCTCCAGAGTGGTAGTCTGTCGCGCGAGATAGAGAGGTACGCCAGAGATATGGGGCTTGACGTCCGTTTTACGGGAAGGATAGGTTACTCCGAGTACCTTGAGGTGTTGAGAGCCGCCCACTTCTGCATATCCGTACCGGACAGGGATACCTCATCGGTCTCCCTCCTTGAGTGTATGGCCCTGGGTGGGGTTCCGATCGTCTCGGACATACCGGCCAACCGGGAATGGGTGGATGAAGAGAGGGGGATCCTGACCCCACCGGATGCCGATGAGATGTACGCCCGGTTTAAGGAAAGGTTCAATTTCCGATGGTGGAAGCGGGCGAGGGAGGCGAACCGTTCCCTTATCCTCCAGCGTTGCAACTGGGAGGAGAACCTCCGCCGCTTCCTGTCAACCGTTGAGTCCTACCTTTAACCCTCTTTCTGAGCCTGCTGGTACTCTGCTATCACCCTTTCCTGTACGTTGCGGGGTGCCTCCTCGTAGTGGGAGAAACGGTAGGTCAGATCGGTCCTTCCCTTGGTTATGGATCTCAGGGGTACGATGAGGTCGTAGACGTTCTCAAGAGGGACGATGGCTTTAATCTTCTGGTATCCTTTTCTATCCGCCGGCTCAAAGCCCATGACCCGGCCCCGGCGGGAGTTTATCTCCCCCATGACGTCCCCGAGATGCTCCTCCGGGACGAGTATCTCAACCTCGTAGAGCGGCTCAAGGATGTAGGGGTCGGCGTTTTCCGCCGCGTTCTTAAAGGCCAGTTTACCCGCCATCTCAAAGGCGAAGTTGGAGGAGTCAACGGGGTGGTGCTTTCCGTCGTACAGCTCCACCTTTACGTTCACTACCGGGTATCCGGCCACTACACCCTCGGCCATGGCCTTCTTTATCCCGGTCTCAACGGAGGGTATGTACTCCTTCGGTATGGCACCGCCAAAGATGGAGTTTACGAACTCGTAATCCCTGTCCCTCGGCAGAGGCTCTATCCTTATGTTGGCTATGGCGTACTGGCCCCGTCCTCCCGTCTGCTTCTTTATCTTACCTTCGGCTTCGGCCTTCTTCCTTATGGTCTCACGGTAGGGTATGCGCGGTTTCGTAAGCTCAACCTCCACACCGAACTTCCCCTTCAGACGGGAGATGATGGCGTTTACGTGGGTGGCCCCCTGTGCCTTCAGGAGGTGCTGGTGTAACTCCGCGTTGTACTCGTAGGAGAAGGAACGGTCCTCGTGGCCAAGGCGGTGCATGGCGTCGGAGATCTTCTCCTCGGAGGCCCTTCCCTTCGGGCTTATGGCCACCACGTAGGGCTTAAAGGGTTCCTCAAGGAAGTTAAATTCAAACTCAACGTCCCCGGCCGTCAGCACGTCTCCCACCTCTGCGTCCTTTAACTTGGGCAGGACTACGAAGTCCCCCGCCAGGATCTCGTCCACCTCCTCCCTGTTCTTTCCGAGGGGTACGTATATGTGGGAGAGTTTCTCCACCGTACCCGTCCGCCTGTTCTTCAGCTCCATACCCTTTGTTATCTTCCCGAAGACCCTGCCGTAGAACTGCTCACCCATGGAGGGGTCAAATGAGGCCTTGAATATTACGACGGCCGGAACCTCCTCTCCGGTGTATCCGGGAACCACGTTCTTTATGTACTCGTGGAAGTTCTTTATATCCTCGTCGCTCTCCACGAAAAGTACGGGATGTATATCGGGGGATCTGAGGGCGCTGTCCAGAACCTTTCTGATCTCCTCCTCGCTCACGTCCCCCTCCTCCAGAAACTTCTCAAGGAGGTTGTCGTCCACGGAGATTATATCCTCCTTAAGCTCCTCGCTCATGTTGTCCAGAGTGGGAGGGGTGCCGGGGTCGGCGAAGACCTGAGCCTTCCCACCCGTAAGGGCACGTACAGATTCAAGGGTCTTCTGCCAGTCGCCGGAGGAGTACTGCGTTATGACGAAAGAGGATGGTATGTTGAACTTTTTGGCCGTGAGGTAAGCATGTTCAACGCTCGCATCCACCTCGCTCCCCGCCTTGAGAAATATAAAGACCGTATCGGCCATCCTTATACCGAGATCACTCTGATAGAAGAACTCAATAAATCCGGGAGTGTCCAGAAAGTGCACGTGAACGTCCGGCTCCATAACGGAGAAGACCTTTAAGGTAGTGGTTGAACCGCGCTCCTGCTCGTCGGGTTCGTAGTCAAGGTACTTGGTGTCCGCTTTGGGGATCTTCTTGAGCATGCTCAGAATTTTTGCCACTGTATACGTCTTTCCCGATAAAGGCTGGCCGGCGAAGGCTACGGCTTTACTCTTCATAGGGGGTATTCTACTCCCGTAATGCCAATTTTTGGAACGATGGGTATGGGAAACGTGTCTACCTTAAAATACGGGAGCATGCTGATACTGGTAGCGTTATCTGTGGAGATCAGAGTCAGGGACGCCGTAAGGTGGCACGGTGTGGAAGCCTCCCTTAAGGTTGATGGAAGGAGATACAAAGCCACAAACGGTATCCTCAGGTTAGATCTGGATGAGGGAACGTACAACGTAACGGTTGAGGCACCCGGTTATTCTCCCTTAAGGAGTAGAATAGCGGTGAGAAAGGGAATGCCCACGAGTTTTGAGTTCCTCCTCATGCCGCGTACCAGACCCCCGGTCTCTCAGGGAAGGAAAGGCTTTGCCGTATGGTACGGGTGGGTCGTGGATGCCACGACTCTAACACCCATACCCGGTGTAAAGGTTGAGGTGATAACGTCCTCGGGCAAATACACCTCCATAACGGACGAAAAAGGTTATTACACCCTGCGGATACCCGTTAAGAAGCAGAAGGCAGGAGGAGAGGAGGAGTACGAGAAGGCAAAGATCATCTTCACAAAGGATGGGTACAGAGCCTACGTGAAGGAAGGGGAAAGGCTACTTGAGGGGGTACACCGGTTGAACGTGGACCTTACGCCGGGGAGAGGAACGGTAGTTAAAAAGGACGTTCACGGTCTATTTGAGAAGAAAGAGGTCACGGATAATCGTAAAAAAAAAGCACCCGATGAAGGAGGAGATTCCGGACAGGGGCTGCTTGCTACCGTTCTGATACCTCCGACCAGCATAAAGGTTGGGAGAAACTGCAGTTGCAGAACCTGTTCGTCCGTGAGCATAGTTTCCCTTGAGACCTACGTTATGTACGGCCTTGACGACGAGTGGATAGCAAGCTGGCCGGCCCATTCCCTGAGGGCGGGGGCCGTACCTTACAGGAGTTACGGTGCGTGGCACGTGGCTCATCCCATAAACTCCTCGTACGATATATGCGACAACACCTGCTGTCAGGTATGGGACCCTTCCGACAGCTACGTGGCGACGGAGGACGCCGCCATATACATCTCCGGAATAATGCTTGAAGACGGTGGGAGTGTAGCCCGGTCGGAGTACTCAGCAGAGAACAACAACTGCGGATGTGGGGACGGGTACGCCGGAGACGGCTCGGCATGGCCCTGTATTTACGACCCCGTCTGCTCTGGACACTCGTGCTACGGGCATGGAAGGGGGATGTGCCAGTGGGGTTCCTCCCGGTGGGCGAACAGGGATTCCACGTGGAAGTGGATAAACGACCACTACTACAACCCCGGAGGCTTTTACCTCTCAAGCCCCCTCGCCATAACCGGAATCTCCGTATCCCCCACCTCCGTCTGCTCCGGAGATACTTTAACCATCACACTTAACGTAGCCTCATATACGGAGTATACCCATAACCACATCATGATAGGTGCATCTCTCTACAACGGTGGGTACGTAGATGATCCTCCGAGGGACAGGCTCGTAAGCGTACCGCCCGGCACAACGTCAACCTACCGGTACTTCGTTATCCCCTCCAGCATAACGCCCGGAACCTACGACCTTCTGGTCGCCCTGTGGTTTGACGTGAACGAGAACGGTCTGGTGAACTCCGGGGACTTTGCGATGCACAGTAAATGGCTGTACTCCGCCGTTGAGATATGTCCCGCAGTGTCCCTTAAGGAAGTTCCCGATGGTAAGGACCTGTACTTTTCTGAGCCGTTTGAAATATACTCGCCGTCGGGCAGGCTCGTGGCAAAGGGGAGGGAAGGGAAAGTAAGGTTAAAGAAAGGTGTCTATTTCGTAATATACCGGGGGAAGGTAAAGAAGGTTCTGGTAAGGTGAACCTTCCTCTTCACTTTATCACCTCCTCAACTTTTAACTTGAAGCCCTTAAGTACACAAGATTCAACCTCTCCCTTCTCAACGGCAAATGAATGTAGAACGTACTTACCATCCCTGAGGCACCAGACCTCAATCACTTTCTCCCGTGGTAAAACTATCCAGTACTCTTTGACACCGTATTTCTCGTAGAGTTTGAACTTCTCGTATCTGTCCTTTACGTAGCTCGTAGAGGAAACGATCTCAACTACCAAATCGGGAGGGCCATAGATACGCTCCTTTACGATATTCTTGCGTCCTCCGGATACAAAGAGGATGTCCGGCTGGACAACGGT
>JALWYV010000021.1 GCA_027003075.1 Caldifarciminota bacterium
GCACAGGGAGGGAAAGTTCCTGAAGAAGAAGAACAGCATATACGACTTCGTTGAGTCGGCGGAGTACCTCATAATAGACGGCTGGACGGACAGGGGAAAGATCGCCATAACCGGGGGCAGCGCCGGCGGGATAATAGTCGGAGGGGCGTTGAACCTGAAGCCCTACCTCTTCGGGGCGGCCGTGGCCGTCGTGCCTTTCGTGGACGTCCTGAACACCATGCTGGACCCCAACCTCCCCCTGACGGTGCCGGAGTACGACGAGTGGGGGAACCCCAACGACCCCAAGTTCTACGAGTACATAAAGTCCTACTCCCCCTACGACAACGTAAAGCCCGACAGCTTTCCCCCCGTTTTGGCCACGGCGGGCCTTTATGACCCCCGCGTGGGCTACTGGGAGCCGGCCAAGTGGGTCCTGAAACTGCGCGAGAACAACCTCGCCAGCACCCCCATACTCCTCTGGACGGACCTTGAGGCTGGCCACCTCGGAAGGGCGGGACGCTACCAGTACATGAAGGAGATGGCCATGCGGTACGCCTTCATCCTCAAGGTCCTGAAGGGCAGGAGGTAGGATCATACCTTTCTGCCCACTATAACCATACGCCTGCTCTGGCGACTGAAGGGTGAGAGGTCGTAATCCCCATAGACGGAGACCTTTTCCACACCCACCTGCCCCATCAAAAAGATAAGCTCCGCCGGAGTGTATATACGGACGCTTCTCCTTCTGTTTATAACTTCGCATTTACCGTCCACAAAACGTATTCTAACTTCCACCCGCATCGTCTCAGGGTTCAGGTTAAGCTCCTCAAGGTATACGGATCCGTCTTCCAACACGAGCCACGAACGACTCTCAAGATTGTCCAGAACCCTGAAAGGATTGTTCGTATCAAGCATCAGCATGCCGTCCCTCCTGAGGGCTTTTGATACATTTCCGAGGACCCGGAAGTTCTCCTCATCGCTGAAAAACCCAAAGGTTGTGTAAAACAGAAATGCGGCATCAAACTCCTCCCGGAAATCCATAATTCTCATGTCTCCGTAGATCAGGCGTACGCTCACACCTTTGTTGGACGCCCTCTTCTCAGCCAGATCCAGAAGGTACCGGGAGTAATCCAGCCCCACAACCTCGTACCCCCTCAGGGCAAGCTCAACCGCGTGTCTTCCCTGACCGCACCCCACATCCAGAACCTTCATGCCCTCTTTTAAACCGAGAGCCTTTTCTATAAAGTCCACCTCCCTCTTGATCCTTCCCTCATTTTCCAGACCGATGTGTTTGCAAACTCGTACATAAATCTCATCAAAATAGTCCTCCCACCATCCCATATTTCGGTGCTATTGTACAGGCGAATTTACACCGGACCCCGCCCGAACGCCCTTATAAACTTCCTCGCCTCGTAAATATCCCTCTCTATCTGCCTTTTCAGATCGTCCACCGATGGGAACTTTTTCGGTTCCCTCAGCCTTCTGACGAATTCAACCGTAAGTCTTGAAGGCACGTCTCCCGAAAAGTCCAGTACGTGAACCTCCATGCTCCTCTCCAGCCCCAGCGTCGGCCTCGGACCCACGTGCATCACACCCCAGCGGAACAACTCCTTCACAAATACCACGTAGACCCCATCAGCCGGCACCAACTTCTCCGGAGGAGTCATGAGATTGGCCGTGGGGAAACCGAGCTTTGCGCCCATACCCGCCCCCTTTACCACCTCCCCCTTTACGGAGTAGTACCTTCCGAGGAAACGGGAGGCCTCCTCCACCCTGCCCTCCTTCAGGAGCCTCCTTATCAGGGAGGAGCTTACGACCTCCCCGTCTATCACCATGGGAGGGAATAGGAGCATCTCCACGGGGTAGTCTTTGAAGTTCTCAATTATCCATACCGGTGAACCCTCCCTGCCCCGGCCGAAGTGGTGGTTGAATCCCATTAGTATCCGTTTAACGTGGAAGTGGATGATGAGCATGTCCATGAACTCACCGGCCGTAAGGGATTTATGTTCCCTATCCAACAGCAGGACGGCGTCTACACCCGCATCCTTGAGGGCATATATTTTCTCTTCAGGCGTAAAGAGGAGGTCCGAATCCCGGACGGGGTGGGTTCGGAAGGTGACGACCATACTCCGGTAAGGGGAGGCGATACAGGAGGATATTATCTTCCTGTGGGCGATGTGAAGCCCGTCAAAGGAGCCGACGGCCGCGCACGTGGGTTCCGGGCTGTAATCTTCCGGTCTAAATACTTCCACCGTCCACCTCGTAGGTGGAGTAATAGGCCTTCTCAAGGTTCTCCTTCAGGAGGAATATGCTCCGTCCGGCGTAGTAGTTCACGTTCAGGACGGGATCCTCAACGGTGCGCCCTATCTTCTCGTAGGGAATGTTCCGCCTTGACAGGTAAACTTCCAGTTCCCTCGGCATGGAGGTGGTAACCACGACCTTGGGAACGGTTTCGGAGAAGAGTTCCCCCAGGCCCTCAACGGTGACGTCAAGTCCCCCTTCGCCGAGTATAACCATCTCCGAGAGGGCTGCGAAAAGTCCTCCCTCTGAGACGTCGTGGGCGTTTATAATCAGGCCGATCCTTATCATCTCCGATAAGGCTGCTACGAGGTCCCTCAGGTAGTGGAGGTCGTAGTTGTAGGGTTCGGGTTTCCGGTAATAGCGGTACAGTACGTTCTCATCCACGTCCTCAACCGGGAACTCCTCAAGCAGGGTGGCGAGGAACTCGCTCCCTCCGAGGTCAAAGGATGTGGCCGGAAAGCCCACCGTGTAGACGTACAGACCCTCCCGGTTTATCCCCACGGAGGGGACGGAAAAGACGTCCTTCACGACGCCCACGGCACCGACCATAAGGGTCGGGAAGATCCTCTTACCTTCCGTCTCGTTGTAGAGGCTCACGTTACCCGAAACCACGGGTATACCGAAGAAACGGGCGAAGTCTCCCAGACCCTTCAGGGCCATCTGTAAGCTGTAGTAAGTGTCCGGATTTTCGGGGGACGGGAAGTTCACCCCGTCCGTAAACCCTATCACCTCCCCTCCGCTGAGGGTCACGTTCAGAACGGTCTCAAAGGCCACCTTCCGGGCGCCCCAGTAGGGGTCTATGGCCAGGTACTTCCCGTTTCCGTCCACTGTTATGGCGAGGGCGTAGTTCTTCCCCTTGATCCGCATCACGGCGGCGTCCCCCGAACCGGGCCCCACGACCGTGTCCGTACCCACCATGTGGTCGTACTGTCTGTAAATCCAGCGTTTGGAGGCCACGTTCGGATGGGAGAGTACCTTGAGGGCGGCCCTCTGTACGTACTTCTCCTTGAGAAGGCTCTCCGCCTCCTTCTTTGACGAGGCTATCTTCCGCAGGAAGGAGTAATACGCTTCCACAAGCCGGGTTATTTCCTCAACGTCCTCGTCCCGGCTACCGGCCATCACCGCCCTCTGTATGCGGAAGCTCTCCCGTTTTATCTCGGACTCCGCCCAGTGTATACCTATCTGATCCCCTATCGGGAACGTGGAGAAACCGTATAGCTGCATTATGGCTCCGAGCCTCGTCTTCTTCCTTCCGGAGGAGTTCCTGTAGGTTTCAACCAGTCTGCGTACTATCCTGAGGTACTCCCACAGGGAGGGGGGCGAGGGTTCGGCTATCCATTCGGGTACGGGAAGCCCGGAGAATATGAATCCGAGGGGGATCTCTGCCACCGTCCGGTCCCCGTCCTTTATGCGGAAGACCTTCTCCTCAATCACCTTCCCTATCACAGCCGCCTCAAGACCCCAGCGCCTGAATATCTCTACGACCTCGTCCTCTTTACCCGCCTCAACGCACATGACCATCCTCTCCTGACTCTCGGATAGGACTATCTCGTAGGGTGTGAGCGGACCCCGTGTCGGAACCCTATCCGTATAAAGCTCCACGCCCACACCACCGTTCCGGGCCATCTCCGGCAGGGCGGTGGAGAGTCCTCCGGCCCCCAGATCCTGAAGCCCCAGTACCTGCGGCAACTTTACGGCCTCAAGTGTGGCCTCTATGAGGAGCTTTTCCATGAAGGGGTCCCCTATCTGGACGGCGGGGCGGTTTTCGGATATGTCCCCCTCAAACGCCTGGGAGGCGAAGGAGGCACCCATTATGCCGTCCGGCCCCGTGGGGGCGCCCACGATAAGCACGCTGTTCCCCACCCCCTTCAGTACGCCTTCCTTGACGTACCTCCTCTCACCCACGCCAACGCACATGACGTTGACCAGAGGGTTATCCTCGTAAGTTTTGCTTACGAATACCTCACCGCCCACGACGGGGACGCCGATGGAGTTCCCGTACCACGCTATACCGTCCACCACCCCCTTTAAAAGGCGAAGGGACTTCTTACTCCTGCGGAAGTCCCCGAACCGGAGGGTATCCAGAAGGGCAACCGGTCTCACTCCCATACTCAGGACGTCCCGCACTATCCCCCCCACACCGGTGGCGGCACCGTGTTTCGGCTCTACGGCCGACGGGTGGTTGTGGCTCTCTATCTTGAAGGCAACGACCGTATCCTCATCAAGGGCCAGTACCCCGGCACCCGCACCGGGCCCCTTCAACGTCCTCTCCGACTCGCTTGGAAGCCTCCTGAGGAACCGTTTGGTGGACTTGTAGGAGCAGTGTTCCGACCAGTTCAGGGCGAATATACCCAGTTCCAGGTCCGTGGGTTCCCTTCCGAGGAGGTCCACTATAGCCCTGTACTCCCTCTCGCTCAGTCCCATGGATAGAGCCTTTTTCAGCATGAAGATGGGAATTCTAAAGCGGCCCGCGTCTTTATACCCCGCTTCTCTCTCTGACGCTAACGAAGGGAAGCAGGAGGAGAGTGATCGCCCCCACAGAGGCGAGGGCCAGGCCAACGCCGAGGGTGTCGGCCAGATAACCGATAACCGGAGCCAGAGCCGCCGCGTACAGGGTACGTACGCTACTCTCCACGCTCAGGGCTGTAGCCACGGCGTTTTCGGGTACGGTATCCGAAATGTAGGACAGGGTTATGGGGCGGCGGACGTTCTGTATCAGGTAGAGAAACAGGAACATCAGGACGGAGAGCCATTTGAGGGATATGTGGAAGGTCAGGCCGGCGAGGAGAACGGATAAACTCCCGACAGCGTACGTCAGGTTTATGGCCAGCCCCTCCCTTCCCCTGAGGGCGTCCCTTATCCTGTAGGCGTTCTCCGACGCGACGGAGTTCAGCAGGTATATTGTGCCGTAGACGAGGCCGACGAGGACGGCCGTCCTCTCCTCGCCGCTAAGGTAAAGGAGTACGGGTAGTGCCAGAGCAAGGCCTTTGAGGACGGGCTGTAGGTAGTCCTTCGTCCCCCGGAAGAGTCCCATGTAAAGGGCGGAGTTGAGCAGCGCCCTTCTGTAGTCCCCGTTCCTTAGGAACTCAAACAGACTGAGGATATAAAATCCCTTACGCTTTTTCTTATCCGTGATTACCTTATCCAATTCTGCCGGGTACGTGGTGAGGTTTATCAGGTTCAGGACGTAGGGGAGGATACTCAAAGCGAAGACCCACCTGTAGGTGTGGGTGAAGAACACTAAGACGGAGGCGAGTATAACGTTTACGGCCGAACCCCTCTGGGACCAGCTGCGCGTTCCTCCGTAGTACTCCACCTTGAGATGGGACCATCCCTTAAGTTTGAGGTAGGAGAGTATGAGGGCCTTGTGGGTGCCGCTCCGAAGGGCATCGCCGAGACCGTAGAGGAACATGGCGACGGCGAAGGGGTAGAAGGAGGAAGTAAGGGTAAATATGGCGAAGGAGAGGATATAGGTCAGCATGGACAGGACCATGGTCACCCGCCTTCCAACGGTGTCGGCGAATACGCCGGTGGGGACGTCCAAGACGTACGTGGCCAGTTCTCTAACTGTATACAGTATACCTATCTGGAGGAAGGTGAGGCCCTGCTCTCTGAAAAAGAGGATGAGGAAAGGTTCAAAAAGCCGGAGGTTCTTCAGGAAACCGTATGCGGCGAACCGCCAGAACATCACGTCCCGTTTCCATTCCCTCAAGAGAAGATTCTACGGTTTGTTCCCACTTGCAAAATCACCTTCGGCCGTATTAGAATACGTAACTATGCTGATACTCATCGCAGCGCTTGATACCGCTATAGCCGATAGAGTAGGAGAAATCCTCTTTGAACTTCTTCATCAGAGAAGTAAGAAATTGTACTCGCTCGCTGAGGAGGGAAGATATGAAGATTTATGCGATGAAGGTAGAAAAGGCAACATTCCAGAAGCGGTTATTATTGGATGTTATACGTATGCTATAATACTTTACGACAACCTTATGTTCAACGATGCAATAAATATGTACAATATCGTCATAAGCAGTGTTAGGAAAATAAGGGTGCGAGAATCTGAAGCAAATTCAAAGAAAGGAAAGCTAAATAAGATAAAGGTCAGGAATGCCATGAAAATCCTTGAAGCAGATGTATACCATGCCATGGGTAAGGTATACTTCGAGAAAAGGGATTACTGTAGGGCTATTGAGTATTACATTAGGGCTGAAAAAGTTTATACAGAGGTTATAGGTTCTAGCCACCTATATCTTGCCATAACCTATAAAGATTTGGGGGAAATATGGATGCATAAAGGGGATTACGATAATGCCGTTAATTACTTCAAAAAATCCTTAAAAATTTTCCTTAAAGTTTTTGATCCCGAGCACCCTTACGTCGCCACCGTATATAACAACCTCGCCAGGGCCTACGAGAAGAAGGGGGATAAAAAGAAAGCCGAGGAGTACAGGAAAAAGGCGGAGGAGATCAGGAAGAGGTTGGGAGGAAATTAGGAATCGTTCTTTATTCTCTCAACTCCTTGAGGATTTTTAGCAACTGAGACTTTACCTTTGGGAGTTCAACCTTTATAGTGTCCCATACGAGTTTGTAATCTACACCGAAGTAGGCGTGAATCAACCTGTTCCTCATCCCTATCATACTTCTCCAGGGGACATACGGATACCTCTCCCTTATCCAATCGGGAACGTACCTCGCAGCCTCCCCTATGATCTCAAATTTCCTTATCACCGCGCTCGTTGTCTTATCGTCCTTGACAAAATCCTCAAACTCCATCCCCTCAACAAACCTCTCTATCGCTTCCATGGACTCAAGCATGTCTTTTATAAAAAGCCTATAATCCCTCTTCACAGTGCAACCAAATCCTCCTCTATCCTATCTCTTAACTCCTCCCTCACGGCGTTTTCCGAAACTATATCCACCCTGATACCGAGTTTTTCTTCAAGGAAATTTCCAAGCTCAACGAGATCAAAAAGTGTTGCACCTTCATGGAACCTGACCAGAATATCCACATCGCTCTTTTTATTCTGCTCACCCCTCGCATAAGAGCCGAAAACACCCAGAATCTCCGCTTTGTATCTCTTTCTTATCTCATCCTTGTATCCCTTAAGTATCTCCTTTACTTCCGCAAGCGTTAGCACCTTAGAATTTTAAGTCCGAAAGTTCCCCCTTGCAAAATCCGGCCGACCGTGTTAAAATACTCGTCTATGCTGCTGCTCCTCTCAACATCCGGCAGCACACTTGAAGATTTGCCTCAAAACCTTAGGCCCTGAGCATCCTTACGTCACCACCGTTTACGAAAACCTTGCCAAGGCCTACGAGAAAAAAGGGAATAAAAAGAAGGCCGGGGAGTATCGCAGGAAGGCGGAGGAGATCAGGAGGAGGTTGGAAGGAAATTAGGACTGGTTCTCAACTATACCCTTTGCCCACTCGTAGACCCTTACCGCTACCTCGTAGGCCTCCTCGTACTCCTCCAGAGATACGGGAACGTAGTCGTCAGGATACCGGGTCGTGAAGGCGTAGCGGGTCAGGGATCTGGCGTCTTTTATGAAGTCGGGAACGCCGACGTTTCCCCGCTCAAGCAAACCTATCAACTTCGCTATGTTGTGCGTGCGGAACTCCCTGCTCGGCACCCTCAAATCGTAAAAGACCAGAACGGCCTTAAGGCTCTTTTCAACTGCCTGCTGGAGGTGGTACGCCGCGCCATCATAATCCTCATTCTCCCCCAGAATCCTTGAGATTCTCAAATCCCTCCCGGCGAAATCAAGCCACTCTTTTGCCCACTCTCTTCTCATAGAGCGTTATCCCCTCCCTGTGGATGTCGTAATACACGAGGTCCCACCTCTCCCTCAGCTCCTCAAACCTCCTTGTACTTTGAACGATCACGTCAATCTCGGCGAGGCTGTACAGTTCGGCTTTCAAGAGGGCGGAGGATATCCTTCCCCATAACTTCCTTCTATCTTCCGGTCTAATACCTTC
Organism: Caldifarciminota bacterium; assembly: GCA_027003075.1. GTDB lineage: Bacteria > Hydrothermota > Hydrothermia > LBFQ01 > LBFQ01 > JAADCS01. The sequence goes on from JALWYV010000021.1 coordinate 8,254, forward strand.
CTTAAGCACGAGGATATCGTAATCGCTGCCCTCGTTGTAGTCTCCCCTTGCTCTTGAGCCGAAGAGGATTATCTTATCGGGATCTATCTCCTTAACGATGACCTCAACTATGCGGCGGAGAACGGGATCCCTTTTAAGCAAACCTCTGCCGTCCTTCACTATCCCCATTCTAAGGCCGATCCTCAACTATACCCCTTGCCCACTCGTAGACCCTTACCGCTACCTCGTAGGCTTCTTCGTACTCCTCCAGAGATACGGGAACGTAGTCGTCAGGATACCGGGTCGTGAAGGCGTAGCGGGTCAGGGATCTGGCGTCTTTTATGAAGTCGGGAACGCCGACGTTTCCCCGCTCAAGCAAACCTATCAACTTCGCTATGTTGTGCGTGCGGAACTCCCTGCTCGGCACCCTCAAATCGTAAAAGACCAGAACGGCCTTAAGGCTCTTTTCAACTGCCTGCTGGAGGTGGTACGCCGCGCCATCATAATCCTCATTCTCCCCCAGAATCCTTGAGATTCTCAAATCCCTCCCGGCGAAATCAAGCCACTCTTTTGCCCACTCTCTTCTCATAGAGCGTTATCCCCTCCCTGTGGATGTCGTAATACACGAGGTCCCACCTCTCCCTCAGCTCCTCAAACCTCCTTGTACTTTGAACGATCACGTCAATCTCGGCGAGGCTGTACAGTTCGGCTTTCAAGAGGGCGGAGGATATCCTTCCCCATAACTTCCTTCTATCTTCCGGTCTAATACCTTCCTTAAGCACGAGGATATCGTAATCGCTGCCCTCGTTGTAGTCTCCCCTTGCTCTTGAGCCGAAGAGGATTATCTTATCGGGATCTATCTCCTTAACGATGACCTCAACTATGCGGCGGAGAACGGGATCCCTTTTAAGCAAACCTCTGCCGTCCTTCACTATCCCCATTCTAAGGCCGATCCTCAACTATACCCCTTGCCCACTCGTAGACCCTTACCGCTACCTCGTAGGCTTCTTCGTACTCCTCCAGAGATACGGGGACGTAGTCGTCAGGATAGCGGGTAGTGGAAGCGTACTCCGTTAGATCCTGAGCGTCCAGAACTTCAACGGGAACATCAACGCCCTCTTCCAACAACATCTTAACGAGAACGCTTATATCGTGCGTTCTCAAATTCTTACGCTTTCCGATAAACACAATGACCCTTTTTATAGACTTCTCAACGGCCTGTTGCAGGTGATAGGCGGCTATATTGTACTTTCCGAGCTTCGCCGCCTCACGGGACACCTCAAGGTCATCAAGGGAGAACCTCAACCACTCTTTTGCCCTTTCTCTCATAAAGTATTACCCCCTCTTTATCTGCGTCGTAATATATCAGGTCCCACCTCTCCTTTAAGTCTTCGTATCTACGAGTATTCTGCACTATCACATCCACGGCAGCCGAACTGTAGATATCCTCCTTCCATAACGCCCTCCTTATCTTCCTCTGCAACGGCCTCCTCTCCTCCGGCCTGATACCTTCCTTAAGCACGAGGATATCGTAATCGCTGCCCTCGTTGTAGTCCCCCCTCGCCCTTGAGCCAAAGAGAACGATCCTGTCGGGGTCTATTTCCTTAACGATGACCTCAACTATCCGACGAAGGATCGGATCCTTCTCAAGAAGATCTTTACCTTCCCTCACCGTCCCTATTCTAAGGCCGGCCTTCTCCGAAAACACAGAACAAACGTCCTGCCCTTGTAGAATACCCTGCTCATGCGTTTTTCCTTCACCGTGATAGCCGAGAGCAAACGACACCGTGGCCGCGTTGGGATACTGAAGACACCGAGGGGTAGTCTAATTACGCCCGCCTTCATGCCCGTGGCGACGTACGGGGCGGTAAAGAGCCTGAGTCCGCACGAGCTTTACGAGGTGGGAACGAGAATAATCGTATCCAACACCTACCACCTTCACCTGAGACCGGGGGAGGACCTCATAAAGAGGGCGGGAGGGTTGCACGCCTTTATGAACTGGAAGGGGTTTATACTGACGGATTCGGGAGGGTTTCAGATCTTCAGCCTGTCCCGACTGAGGAAGATAACAGACGATGGAGTAAGGTTCAGATCTCCAATTGACGGAAGGGAGGTATTCCTTACACCGGAGAAGGCCGTAAGGATACAGAACGCCCTCGGTTCGGACATAGCCATGGTTCTGGACTACCCGATAGAGCTGCCGGCGAGCAGGGGGGAGACCGAAAGGGCGCTTGAGATAACCACCCGGTGGGCCAGGAGGAGCCGTGAGGAGTTCCTGAGGTTGGGACACCCCTATCAGATGCAGTTCGGTATAGTTCAGGGGGGGCTATACGAGGACCTACGGATAAGGTCGGCGAAGGAACTTATGGAAATCGGATTTGAGGGGTACGCCGTCGGCGGCCTGGCCCTTGGAGAGAGCCGGGAGGACAGGAACAGGATCCTTGACACCGTTCTTGACGTCCTGCCGCGGGATAAGATAAGGTACGTTATGGGGGTCGGACTGCCGGAGGATATTTACGACGCCGTTGTAAGGGGGGCAGACCTCTTTGACTGCGTTCTTCCCACGAGGAACCCGCGCCGGGGGACGGTCTTCACGTCCGAAGGTAAAATAAACCTGAAGTCCGCAAGGTACGCGGAGGACTTCACGCCCCTTGATCCCCTGTGCGACTGTTATACCTGTCGTAACTACACCCGCGCCTACCTCCGCCACCTCTTTAAAACCAACGAGACCCTCGCCGGGAGGCTCGCATCCCTGCACAGCATATACTTCTACAACCGCCTTCTAAACAGGCTAAGGCGAGAGATACTGGCCGAAAACGGCCTTTCTATGGAAGACGTGATAGGGAAGTAGGGCGTTATCTCACAACGACCAGACGGTGGGTCCTGCCACCGAATTTAAGGAAGTACACACCTCTCTGAAGTTTTAGGAACGTCCTGCCCTCAACCTTTCCGGACATTATCAGACTTCCGGATGCGCTGTAGACGATGTAGTGGCCCCTACCGTTTATCTCCACACCGTCGGAGGCTATCGCTACTTTAACCGGAGAGCATATATTCTCTGAGGTACCGAGGTCATCATCGTCGCCTACGGGGGCGCAGCTCCGGGATAGGGTTAGGTTGAAGGTGGTCGTGTCCAGAGTACTCAGGGTCGCATACGTGAAGTTAATGGGAGTGTACCCGGACGTCAGGGAAAGACTTACGCTGTACTTTGAAGGCGTATGGGTCTGAGGGGCGCACAGGCCGCACGTGTTCCCTGCCGTGTCCGTCTTCACAACCCATATCTCCCAGTTCCCCGTAAAGGATCTCGTCCTTCCCACGACCATATAGCCCAGATCGGGCGTCCTGACCACGTCCAGAAATTCGTCGTAGTCCGCACCTCCGTAGGTTTTGAACCAGAGTACGTTTCCCAGCGTATCCATCTTCATCATGAAGGCATCGGCCCCACCCGCGCCGTAGGAATCCGTCCTGCCCACCACCACGTAGTACCCCGGAGTAAAATCCTCCATTATGGCGTTCGGCCAGTCGTGTGTTGAACCCTGTATACAGTGCGCTCTACTGACGCTCAGGGCCGTATCTAGAATAACGAAGCCGACATCCATATTGGAGGTGTAGTTCCTGCAATCTAACAGGAGCAGTATCCTGCCATCGGGTAGTCTAACCGCCCCTTTACCTCCGTTCAAGGTTGTAGCAGGCCTTATGTTGAACGACGTGTATAAGGCCCTACCCCAGAGGACGTTACCGAGCGTATCAAATGCGAGCACCTTTATGCGCGAGTTGTTAGGATAATCCGAGCCACCAAAAGCGTATATCAGGTTGTCGCTTACAGGAACTACACTGACCAGATCGCTATTCCTGTAAGATCCACCCGGCATTATGTACGCTCCGCGGAAAAGCAACGATCCCGTACCCAGATCGTAGATGTTTATCTTCCCTTCCGCCTCGTTACCACTGCAGTTATCGTCATTTCCGGAGGTTATAACACGATTGCCTACAACCACCACATCGTAAAATTTAGCCCCGAAGTACTCGTTCCACACACAGAACCACGATCCGGCTCTTCTTTCAGCCGTCCACCACAGGATATTTAAGGAAGTGTCCAGTTTCATAAGGAGTGCGTATAACGGTGATGTGGAGCTGGAAGTGGCGTGTCCAACAAGTAGTAAATCCCCATCGGGGGACTTTATAAGGCCATGGGCCGCATTCCACCAGTTCTGTATACGTATATCCCGCTCTTTAAGGACGTTCCCGTCCATATCAACCTTCATCAGATGCAGGTAAGCTCCGTACGTACCGGCTATAACGAACGTACTATCGGGTAGATCCTCCACCTGAAAACCGTAGGCACTGCTTCCAGACGAGAAGGTCTTACACCACATGCTCAGGGCATAAAGGCCCGCAGGTGCCAGTAAACCGGCAACACAATACAGGACCTTTACGATTTTCCCTCTCATCTTTGAAAGTATAATGTAGAACGACTTTTTTGTGGGAAAAATTTGCCAGATATTTCAATCCCTGTGCGTGAAGGGTATCCCCCTGTGGATTCCGAGGCTCGCGGCGTACTCCACCACCTCCCAGTACTCCTCAGACGTTATCCTACGGGATATCTCCGGATACTCCCACGCCCTGTAGGTGGGGTAGTACTGTTCCATTATATTCACCCACGCATCCTTAGACAACTCCCCTGCTATGAACTCCATCACCCTCTTGCTACCGGCGACGTCGTTGGGCAGGACCAGATGCCTTATGAGTACCCCCCTCTTCGCAAGGCCGTCTTCACCTATTACCAGATCCCCCACCTGCCTGTACATCTCCTTCACGGCCTTCCTGGCCACCTCCCAGTAGTTCTTAACCCCGGAGTACTTTTCGGCCGCCTTTGAGTCGGAGTACTTCAGATCCGGCATATATATGTCCACCACACCGTCAAGCAGCCGTAGAGACTGGAGGGAGTCGTACGAGCTCGTGTTGTACACTATCGGAAGTTTGAAACCCCTCTCAACTGCTATCAGCAGAGCCTCAAGTATCTGCCATACCACGTGGCTGGGGGTCACGAGGTTGAGGTTATGGCAACCCATCGCCTGCACCTCAAGGAATACGGATGCGAGTTCATCCGGAGAAACCTCCCTCCCGAACTTCAACTGGCTTATCTCGTAGTTCTGACAGTAAACGCACCTCATGTTGCACCCGGCGAAGAACACCGTGCCGGAGCCACGCCATCCCCTCAGAACGCTCTCCTCACCGAAGTGGGGGCCGTAGGAGGACAGGAGGGCGTATCTCCCGACACCGCACTCTCCAACTTCTCCCTTTAAACGGTCAGCCATACACACCCGTGGACATAGTACACACCTGCGGGAAAGTTCCTTCGCCTTTTCTACCCTCCCCGATAGTTCACCGCTCTCGTAAAGGGCGAGGTATTGCGTTGATAGAAGGATGTTAATCCACTGGAGGCACAAACCTTATCCGTCTCAGACCCCTCTGTATCTTGGAAGATTCTCAGGCCTTTTACCAGCAAAAAACGTTTCCATTCTGTCGCTTGTATCATCCCATCCACTGAATACCAAGGGCGAGGTAAGAGGGGTACATCCCTCAATTGTAAACCTGAGGTATCGTCACCACAGCCACACAGTGTCCCACCTTCAGTACTCCTCCTCAACCAGCTCTATGAGGAACCCTCCTGTAGATTTTGGGTGCAGGAAGGATACGCTTCCGCCCTTTACCCCTTTGTATCCCTTCTTTGCTATCTCAAACCCCTCCTTTTCAAGACGCTCCGTTTCCCCTTCAACGTCCTCAACCTGAAGGGCTATGTGGTGAACGGCGTTCCCCCTCTTTTGAAGGAACTTGTCTATATCCGACCCCTCCGCCGTAGGGGTCAGAAGCTCTATGGACGTGTTGGGCAGTTTGAATATGGCAACGCGCAGTTTGGCGTGGGGCAACTCCTTCTCCTCCGGTTCCACCCCGAGTATTTTGCTGAACTTCTCCTTGACGTCCTCGTAATCTGCCGGAGATACGGCGAGGGCGACGTGGGAGAGCCTGACCATAGAGGGGATTTTATGGGGGAGGAGAACGGGCATTCACCGCATTTATTTTCACGTTTATAATCGTGCTATGTTTTTACTGGCCCAGATATCCACTACCCTGAAGGTCACCGGGCTTTACGATAGAGGTATCAGCATGCTTTTCACTCAGAACGTAGGACAACTCTCCGACGACGTGGTCTTCTACAGCATGCACCCTACAACTGTGTACGTTCTCAAAGACGGGGCAATATACATCAACGGCGTAAGGCTCTCTTTCGGGGCAAAGCCGAAGTTCATAACCGGAGATATGCCCCTAAAGACGAAGGTCTCCTACTTCGGACGGAATAAAGCCATACGCAACGTACCGACGTACAAACGTGTTGTCCTGAAGGAGGTATATCCGCGAATAGACGCCGTACTCACTGCCGATGGCAGGGGTGTGGTTGAGATGCAGTTCATCGTGAAGCCGGGAGGGAGGGTGGAGGATATGGAGGTTGAGGTTGATGGGGGTCGGATTGAGGAGCGGGAGGGGAGTCTTTACGTTGTTAAGGACGGCAAGGAGGTTGTAAAGATAAGCGACCTCAAGGCCTATCAGGGGGCAGAGGAGGTGGAGGTCAGGCCCGTACTGTCTAAAAACGCCATCAAGTTCGCAGTCGGGGAGTACGACAGAAGGTACACCCTCGTAATAGATCCGATGGTTGCAGCGATACTGGCCTCCAGTAGCATAGATGCGGCCACATCTGTAGCCGTATCACCCGACGGCTACGTCTTCGTCGCTGGCGAGACTGCCCTTTACGATGACTTCGCACCGAATGCGAAGGTTTTCGGCTCCACCTTCCCCTACTACTTTGACGCCTTCGTCAGTAAGTTAAGCAACGACCTTACGGAACACATCGCCACGGCCGTACTGGGATCGGAGGCGAGCGATGGGGCGAGAGCCGTCCTCGTAAGCCGCAGCGGGGAGGTGTTCGTTGCGGGATGGACGCAGGATTACTACGGGTTCGCACCGAGCAGGAAGGTCTTCGGTAAACCGGGGGATAGAACGGAGGCCTTCGTCAGTAAGTTGAGCGGGGACCTGAACCGGCACATCTCCACGGTAATACTCGCCTCAAGCAGGGGGGACAGGGTGGAGTCCCTATCTATGGACGGTGATGGGAACGTTTTTGCGGTAGGCATAACCAAGCACTACGAGGACTTCGCGACGAACAGGGTGGTCTTCGGCTCTCCCGGAAGAGACGACATCTTCGTCAGTAAGCTAACCAACGACCTAACCGAAGTCATCTCCACGGCCGTACTGGGGACGGAGGGGTTAGATCTGGCCAGGTCCGTAGCCGTAGGTCCGAAGGGGGACGTCTATATCACCGGCTTTACATTGTCTTCCGGGGAGTTTGACCCGAACGGTAAAATTATCAAGGTTCACAACCTCAACCTATCCCCGTACTACGGAATCCCATCTTACTTCGTCAGTAGGTTGTCCAACGAGTTGGATAGCCTCGCATCCACAGCGTTCCTGCCCTTGATGCCCTTCCTTTGGTCAATTCCGTCCATCGCCGTAGATTCCAACGGGGACGTATTCATCGCCGGGACTATAGGCAACCCTTCCATCAGATTACCGAAGTTGAGGGTCGCCGTGGGGAATTCCGATGGGAGGTACGTTTTCGTGGCCAAATTCACCGAGGACCTTAAACTCTTGGCTACGGCAACGCTCTCCCACAAGGAACACAACTTCGCTCACGCAATCGCCATAGATGACAGCGGGGACGTCTTCGTCGCCGGGATAACGCAGTGGTTTATGATGGAACCTCCCGACATAGGTCCCCCCTACCCGTTCGTCAGTAAGTTGAGCAACGACCTCTCCCGGCACCTGGCCACCGTCCTGCTCTCACCGAGGGGAGGAGCAGAGGCCCGCGCCGTAGCTATAGGTCCCAACGGGTACGTGTTCGTCGCCGGCATCGCGGGGGACACCGGCACCCTCAAGGGCGAAAAGAGGGTCTTCGGGGACGTTAAAGAGGGAAACGCCTTCGTTGTACGGATTCCGGGGTCACTTGACGTCAGATAGGATGGCGGCTGTATTTTAACCCCGATCCACCAACTTCCCCATCTCCTCAATCAGATTCTCCTTCGGCACCTCGTACCTCTCCCCCTTCCAGAGGTCTTGGACCTCCACCTTGCCGTCCTTCCACGCCCTGCCCACCACTATCCTTATCGGGATACCTATCAGGTCGGCGTCCTTGAACTTGACGCCAGCGCGCTCCTCGCGGTCGTCCCAGAGGACATCATAACCGGCCTCTCGCAGGAGGTTATAGACCTCCTCACCCTCCCCTACGAGGTCTATGATGTGGGCGTCAAAGGGGGCGATGGACTTAGGCCAGAGCATGGAGTTCTCCGTCCCGTACAGCTCAACGGCACTGACCATTATCCGGCCCGGCCCTATCCCGTAGGAACCCATTATTACCGGCTTCCTCTGGCCGTCCCTATCCGTAAAGTACACCCCCATGCTCTCGCTGTACCGGGTCCCTAACTTGAAGATGTGGCCTATCTCTATGGCATTAACCTGTTTCAGGGGCTTCCCACAGACGGGACAGAGATCCCCTTCTACGGCGTACCTGACATCCTCCCACCTGACGTCTCCGAGGTCCTCCGGATTCACGCCGACGATGTGGTAGTCCTTCTCCCCTCCCCCTACGACGAAGCCCCGGAGGTACCGGATGGAGCGATCCGCCACCTTGGGTAGGCCAACACCGAGGGGGCCGACGAAACCGACCTCAACCCCGAGGAGGCTCATCACCTCTTCGGCCGTGGCGAGGCGGGGGTTCTTGAGGATCCTGGCCAGTTTCTCCTCGTTCACCTCGTGGTCCCCCCTCACGAGGACGAGGACCGGCCCCTCGTCCGTCATATACACGAGGGACTTGACGAGGAACTTCGGCTCAACGCCAAGGAAGGAGGAGACCTCCTCTATGGTCCGTACGTTGGGGGTATGGACCTTCTTCCTCTCCTTGAACGGAGACTCCTCCACCTCCTCCACGGGTATGGCCGGGGCCACCTCAACGTTGGCCGCATATCCGCAGGAATCGCATATGACCAACCTATCCTCACCGGCGTCGGAGATCACCATAAACTCCTCGCTCTCCTTCCCTCCCATCAGTCCCGTAGAGGCTTTAACGTGGACGAACTTCAGGCCGCACCGGGTGAAGATCCTCTTGTAGGCCTCCCTATGTTTGGCGTAGGACTCGTCCAACCCCTCCCACGTGGCGTCAAGGCTGTAGGAGTCCTTCATTATGAACTCCCTCACCCGGAGAAGGCCACCCCTCGGCCTCGGCTCGTCCCTGAACTTGGTCTGGAGCTGGTACCATATCTGGGGGAGGTCCTTGTAGGAATAGACGGTGTTGCGGGCTATCTCGGCGATAACCTCCTCGTGGGTGGGGGCGAGGGCGTAATCCCTACCTTTGCGGTCCTTCAGGCGGAACATATCGTCCCCGAAGCTCTCCCATCGGCCAGACTCCTCCCATAGGGACGAGGGGGAAAGGGAGGGCATGAATATCTCCTGCCCGCCTATGGCGTCCATCTCCTCCCGGATTATCCGCATTATCTTCTTCATTATCCTCCAGCCGAGGGGGAGGAAGGTATAGACCCCGCTGGTGAGCTGGCGTACGTACCCACCGCGCACCAACAGCCTGTGGCTCTTGGTCTCGGCGTCGGCCGGAGGCTCCCTGTAGGTGCGGATTAGGGATTTACTCTGTCGCATGGTGGGGATTCTATTGTGGAAAGACGAATCTCCCGGCAGTAGAATAAGGGGATGCCCGCCGTTAAATCCTTAGAGACCCCGCAGGATAGGTTGAGATTGGCCAGGAGGTATCTGAAAAACGCCAGGGAAATGCTTAGGATGTCTCCAGTAGATGAGGAGGCCGGGGTCTACGATGACCTAAAGTACGTTGCCGAGGCATCCGGTACGGCCTACTTTGCCGCCCTTGAGGCTCTGAAGGCCCTCTTTATGGCGAAGAAGGGGTGGAGTGCGGAGGAGGTGAGGGAGCAGACGAGGGAGATAGGAAGGTACAGGAAGATAATCAAGGAGTTGCCCATAGGCAGGGACAAGAGCCTGTTGCTCAAGCTGTTTTCAGCGGTTTATACTATCCTCCATCTTGGGGGATACTACAGGGAGATGCAGGACAAAAAGGCGATAGACGACGGGTTTGAGAAAGTGAAGAAGATAATCCGCATCGTGGAGAAACATGTTTCACGGCAAAAAATGGTCAAATGTTTAAAATAACCGCCTTTAAAAAATTAAAGGAAGCAGCCCATGGCTTTTGGTCTCGGTGTCGGTTGGAGGTTCTCTTAAGTGTGGATCTTAAAGTATGCATTCTGCCATATAATATCCACTATGGAGGAGGGTAATTTTGTGAAGGGAGAAGCAAAAGGGGATAGAATTGGAAGGTATAGTAGGGAAGATTTGAAGGAGTTTATGTTTAAGGAGGTTGATATAATTCAGAATATAATAAATCGCCTAAGTCATAATTCATTTGTAATAAAAGGTTGGACTATAACACTTATAACGGCAGTTCTTCTTTTGAAAGGATCAAAATTTCAAATTTTTATAGCGTATATCCCATTACTCGCTTTTTGGTTTTTGGATGCATACTTTCTTAAGCAGGAACGGTTATATAGACATCTTTATAATTGGGTGATTCAAAATAGACTAGAAACGGATGAATACTTGTTTAATATGGATGCAAATAGATTTAGTTCTAAGGAGCCTTCAATACTAGGAGTAATGTTTTCCACAACTCTGATGTATTTTTACGCACCAATGTTAATTCTTCTATTCCTAATCTTTATATTCACCCAAAAAGGAGGAGGATATTAGTATGGCAAGAAAAGTATTTTTTAGCTTTCATTATGAACGAGATGTATGGAGGGCAAATGTTGTTAGGAACAGCTGGGTAACCAAACGTGGTAGGGAATCGCCAGGGTTTATTGATGCTGTGGAATTTGAAGAACTAAAAAGACAAGGAGATTTAGCTGTAAAGAAATGGATAAATAATCAATTAAAAGGAACATCTGTAACAGTTGTTTTGATAGGTTGTGAAACATATCTCAGAAAGTGGGTTAGATACGAAATTTTAAAAAGTTTTGACAAAGGTAATGGCCTGTTAGGAATTTATATTCATAATATTAAGGATAAAAATAAGAAAAGGGATTGTAAAGGAGAAAATCCATTTGAATATGTGGGGGTTTATATAGGAAAGGATGGAAAAGCCGAGTATGTTGAATATAAGGAAAGTTGGTTACTGTTCTTACCCTATAGAGAATGGAGAAAGTTTGACCTTCTCCCTAAATGTTCTAAAAAGTTTCCTGAGGAATTGTGGACAGGTGAGGTTTATACCTTGGATGAACTCATAAAACCGGCAGTTTATGATTGGGTGAAGGACAAAGGGTACGAAAATATTGGAGATTGGGTTGAGGAAGCTGCAAAACAAGCAAGGAGGCAGAGATGGCATTTATAAAAGAGACATTGCTACTGAATAAGTATAAGGAAGCATATAAGGAAGCAAAGGGTTATATTCCATCAATTGATGAAAGTATAGATATATTAAAAATAAGAGAGGGTATAACCGTATTTCTCTCTCATAGCCATAAAGACAAAAAACTTGCAATAGGATTTATCAAACTTCTGGAAGATTTAGGTTTTAAGGTATATGTTGACTGGAATGACTCATCTATGCCAAGAATTACAAGTGCAGAAACAGCAAGAAAAATTAAGGAAAGAATTCGGCAGATGCATTTATTTATCTTTCTAGCAACCAAGAATGGTATTAAATCACGATGGTGTCCTTGGGAGCTGGGCGTTGCGGATTCCTTAAAGGATTGGGATGATATTCTAATAGTACCTGTTGTTGATAAACATGGAAATTTCAAAGGTAATGAATATTTGCAAATATATCGCCATTTAACTCTAGATATAAGATTTTTAACTAAGGGCTTAATAAAATATCACCCAGCAAAGGGTATTCCAGTAATTTATATAGCAACACATAAACTTTCTAAAACGGAATATCCGACAACATTGAAGTATATAAGATATATTGTTTCAAATCCTCCCCCAGAAAAGTTTTCAATTCCATTAACGATATATTTAATGCAAAGAACAATGAAAAGAATCTGATTATAACGCAATGAATTCTACCCCCCCCACCCTGTAC
>JALWYV010000022.1 GCA_027003075.1 Caldifarciminota bacterium
CGGGGCGGTCGGGGGCTATGGGGCCGGCGGGGGAGATGTGGTCCGTGGTGACGGTGTCCCCACCCCTGACAAGGACGTAAGCCCCGATTATGTCCTTCGGAGGCTCCGGCTCAAGCTTGAAGTCGTCAAAGTAGGGAGGCCTCTGGATGTACGTGGAGTTGGGGTCCCACTTGTAGAGAACCCCCGTGGGAGCGTCTAACTTCTCCCACTCTTCCGTACCTCTGAAGATGTCGGCGTACTTCTTCTTGAAGAGTTCAGGTTTGAGGGCGTATCGGTTTATGTAGTCCCTTATCTCCTCCTGAGACGGCCATATATCCCGCAGGTATACGGGCTTGCCGTTGGGGTCGTACCCCAGAGGCTCCTTCTCAAAGTCTATGTCTATGCGGCCGGCTATGGCGTAGGCTACGACTAACATCGGGGAGGCGAGGAAGTTGGCCTTGACGAGGGGATGGATACGGGCCTCAAAGTTCCGGTTCCCGGAGAGGACGGAGGCGACCACAAGGTCGTGTTCCCTGATGGCTCTCTCAATAGGCTCCGGCAGAGGTCCGGCGTTCCCTATGCACGTCGTACAACCGTACCCCACCAGGTGGAAGCGGAGGGCCTCAAGGTAGGGCATCAGGCCGGACTGGGTAAGGTAGTCCGTTACGACGGCCGACCCCGGCGCCAGGCTGGTCTTCACGTAGGGTTTAGTCTGCAGGCCGTACTCAACGGCGTTCTTTGCCAGGAGGCCCGCCCCTATCATGACGGAGGGGTTGGAGGTGTTGGTGCAGGAGGTTATGGCGGCTATGACGACGGAGCCGTGTGTCAGGACGAACTCCTCACCCTCGTAAACGACGACGGCGACGTCCTTCTCGGTGAGTACGTGTCCCCCACCCTCGCTCTCAAACTCCTCAAGCTGCCTTATAACCTCGTCGGCCGTGGGTCCCTCCTTGTGGAACTCCTCTTTGAGGATAATGCGGAATCTCTCCTTGGCCTCCCTAAGGGGTATACGGTCCTGCGGACGCTTGGGTCCGGCTATGCTCGGTTCTATCTTAGAGAGGTCTATCTCAACGACATCCGTGTACTCCGGCTCCGGAGCCTCCGGACTCCAGAACATGCCCTGCTCCTTAACGTAGGCCTCCACCAGCGGGACGACGGACTCCCTTCCGGTTCCTCTCAGGTATGCGAGGGTGTTCTCGTCAACAGGGAAGTAGCCGACCGTGGAGCCGTACTCCGGGGCCATGTTGGCGAGGGTGGCCCTGTCGGGGAGGGAGAGGTTGGCCAGACCGGGGCCGAAGTACTCAACGAACTTACCCACGACCCCCTTCTTGCGAAGGGCCTCCGTTATGGTCAGGACGAGGTCGGTGGCCGTCGCCCCCTCCGGAAGCTCCCCTATGAGCCTCACCCCTATGACCTCCGGCAGGAGCATGTAGTAGGGCTGGCCGAGCATTACGGCCTCCGCCTCTATGCCGCCCACACCCCAGCCGAGGATTCCGAGGCCGTTTATCATGGTGGTGTGGCTGTCCGTCCCTATGAGGGTGTCGTATATCGCTACACCGTCCTTTACCATCACCACCCGACCGAGGTACTCAAGGTTCACCTGGTGGATTATGCCCTTACCGGGGGGGACGACCCTGAAGTTGGAGAAGGCCTGCTGGCCCCACTTGAGGAGCTGGTACCTCTCCCGGTTCCGCTCCATCTCAAGGCGCACGTTGTAGATGTACGCGTAGAGGGTGCCGAAGTAGTCCACCTGAACGCTGTGGTCTACGATGAGGTCGGACTGCTTTATGGGGTTTATGCGTCTGGGATCTCCTCCGAGGGCCTTCATGGCATCGCGCATCGCCGCTATATCCACCACAACGGGGACACCCGTAAAGTCCTGGAGGACGATGCGGGCGGGCATGTAGGCTATCTCCTTGCGCTCCGTCTGGGGCCTCCAGCTGGAGACGATGTTCAGATGCTCGTCCGTAACGAGGAAACCGTCAAGGCTATGAAGGACGTTCTCCACTAAGACCCTTATGGAATATGGGAGCCTGTCGGGGTTCACCCCCACAGAGGAGAGGAAGTCGGGGACGGAGTAGTAGGTTAACTCCCCGTCCTTTGTTTTCAACTTGCGTGCGAAGTCCTTAAGACCGACCATAAGCGTGGATTTTACGGGGGTATAAAGTTGGTGCCGAACTCAGAACGGTTTTTACCCCTGCCCATTAGTAAATTGTACCTCCCGGATAGAATCCCTCGCTGGACATGGGGAAACCGAAGGTTCTGCCCTTTTATATCCCTCCGACACTGGTACTCAGGCAACTCGGAAGCCTGCTCTACTACGGGTACCTTGTAAGGTGGAAGAAGACGTTCCACTGGCTGTTTGGAAGCGGATTCAAAACCCTCCCGGTTGCCTCCGGAGCCTACGGCATGGGATGTATAGGTTTCCCCGCCCATCCGGTGTGGGAAGTGACCCTCGCCTGTAACCTGAGGTGTATTCACTGCCATGCATCCTCCGGGACGCCTTCCCCCGACGAGTTAACCACGGAGGAGGGCTTTCGCCTTCTGGAAGAGCTGGCGAAGGTCAGGGAGTTCCGGATGCTCGTAATAACGGGGGGTGAACCCCTCGTAAGGAAGGATATATTTGATCTCCTCGCCTACGGCAAAGAACTCGGCTTCTCCTACGTGATGGCGACAAACGCCACGCTGATAACCGAAGAGACGGCCTTCAGGCTCAAGGAGAACGGTGTGAGCGGTGTGGCCGTGAGTCTGGATGCACCCGTCAGTTCGCTCCATAACATGATAAGGAACCACGAAAGGGCCTTTGAACTCGCCATAAGGGGAATAAAGAACGCCAAAAGGGCCGGCCTCGTCATTCAGGTCAACTTTACGGCGATGGACTACAACCTGCATACGCTTGAAGAAACCATAGATCTGGTGAACGACATCGGGGCGGATATCATGCTCGTCTACCAGCTCGTTCCCGTGGGCAGGGGAAGGAATATCCGTGATGCTTCACTCGGACGGGAAAGGAATAAGAGGCTGTACGAAATCATTACGAGGAAACAGAGGGACAGCCGGACGATCATAGAGCCCGTTGCCATGCCCCAGTACTGGTCCTACATGATAAAAAGTAACGGGAATAACGGTCTACTCAGGGGGATCGGAAAAGCCTTTTTTCACGGATGTACGGCCGGAAGAGGTCTGGTTTACATCAAGGCCAACGGGGACGTATGGCCCTGTCCGTTCGTTGAGGTGCGGGCAGGTAACGTCAGGGAGGAACCGTTTACGAAGATATGGAGGGAGTCGGAGGTCTTTAAGAACCTGAGGAACAGGAAGGAAACCCTCAAGGGGAAGTGCGGGACGTGTAAGTTCAACGAAATATGCGGTGGGTGTCGTGGAAGGGCTCTGGCCCTGACGGGTGACTATCTAGGTGAGGACCCCTACTGTTTTCTGGAGCATTAAAGGGAACATATCCCATACTAATCGGCAGTATAATAGCCGCTTATGGCGACGAAGGCGCAGATGGAGAAGATGAAGAGGAAGCCCAAGTACAGGGTGAGGTACCGCAACAGGTGTAAGATTTGCGGTAGAGATCACGGCTATATAAGGCAGTTCGGCATATGCCGGATCTGTTTCCGCGAGATGGCACTGTTCGGAAAACTACCCGGTGTAGTTAAGGCTTCCTGGTAAACCGAATACAGGAGGTAAATGGTATGCTTACAGATCCTATCGCCGACATGCTCACCCGCATACGCAACGCCATAACGGCCGGGAAGAAGGAGGCTTTAATAGAGCCGGCCTCTAAGTTCAAGATGGCCATTCTGGACGTCCTCAAGCGTGAAGGCTACATAGACGGATACAGGGTTGAGGGTGAGGGCGTCAAGCGGAAGATACGGGTGTTCATACGGTACTACAAGGGACAGCCCGTTCTGAGACACGTTGAGAAGGTGTCCAAGCCCGGCCGTCGGGTGTATGTCGGAGTTGAGGAGATACCCAAGGTGTATAACGGCCTTGGGATTGCGATCCTTTCCACGTCCAAAGGTGTACTTTCCGACCGCGAGGCCAGACGTCTAAGGGTCGGTGGAGAGCTCATAGCCAAGGTGTACTAAGGGAGGTCCGCCATGTCAAGACTTATCAAGAAACCCATAGTGATCCCTTCGGGGGTAAAGCTGGAAGTGAAGGAGGGTGAGGGGAAGTTCAAAGGAGAGGTAGTGAAGGGTAAGATATTCCACTTCAAGGGTCCCAAAGGAGAGATGGAGGTGTTCGTCCCTCCGATGGTTGAGGTGGAGGTAAAGGAGAACGAGATCTGGGTCAGACCCGTTGATCCGAAAACCGTACCCAAGCCCGACCGCAAGCTGGCAAAGGCTCTCCCCGGCACCGTGTACCGTCACCTCTCCAACGCCATAAAGGGCGTAACGGAGGGGTACAGGAAGGAGCTGAAGGTGGTCGGAACGGGCTACCGCGTGAGGAAGGAGGGGGACAGGTTCGTCTTTACCGTCGGATACTCCCATCCCGTTTACTACACCGTGCCTGAGGAGTACAGGAAGTACGTTAAGGCTGAGGTTCAGGGCGTGGATACGGTGATAGTTACGGGTACAAGCAAGGAGCTGGTAGGGCTCGTGGCCGCCCAGATAAGGTCCATAAAGGAGCCGAACGTGTACACCGGCAAAGGCATCCGTTACGCTGACGAGGTTCTGGTTCTTAAACCCACAAAGAAGACCAAAGTATAAAGGGGGGATAAAATGAGGTACGTTTCTGAAAGGAAAAAGACCGAGTACCGTGCTAAGAGGCGCAAGAGGAGGCACCTGAGGGTACGTAAGAAGGTGGAGGGTACCCCCGAGAGGCCCCGTCTCGTCGTTTACAGATCCAACAAGCACATATACGCCCAGATCGTCTTAGATCCTCCCTTCAGTTCATCCATAGTCATAACGGGAGCATCAACGCTCTCCCCGGAGATAAGGGAGAAGATAAAGGGCATGAAAAAGACCGAGCAGGCGAAAGAGGTCGGAAAACTCATCGCCCAGAGGGCCAAAGAAAAGGGTATAACGCAGGTGGTCTTTGATAGGGCAGGATACAAGTACCACGGCCGCGTTAAGGCTCTGGCCGAGGGCGCACGAGAGGGCGGTCTCATCTTTTAAAGGAGGTGAAGGATGGAAGAGCAACTCATTGAAACCACGGTGATCATCAGGAGGACGTCCAAGATGACGTCCGGCGGGCGCAAGTTCCACATAGACGCGTGGGTCGTCGTGGGGAACGGCAACGGACGCGTAGGCGTTGGCCACGGAAAGGCCCAGGAGACACCGGACGCCATACAGAAGGCTATAAGGAAGGCCAAGAAGAACATGATACGGGCCATAGTGTGGAGAGGTACCGTACCCCACGATATACAGGTAAAGTTCAAGGCCACGAAGCTTCTCATAAAGCCCGCTTCCCCGGGTACGGGTATTATAGCCTCCCGTCCCGTACGTGCCATACTTGAGGCTGCGGGTTATCGCAACGTCCTTACCAAACTCATCGGCTCCACCAACCCCATAAACGCCCTCTACGCCACCATAAAGGCCCTGTCCATGATGCGCAGTCCCGACGAGGTCCTCTCGGCACGGGGCAAGAAAAAGAGGGTCAAACCTACCGAGGGTAACGGGGTAAAGGAGGAGGTAAAGAATGAGGAAGCTAAAGATAACGCTGAAGCGTAGCCTCATAGACAAGAGCAAAAAAACCAAAAGGATAATCCGCTCCCTCGGCCTGCGGAAGATCGGCCAGACGGTGATCCATAAGGACGTACCCGCCATACGCGGACAGGTGGAAAAGGTAAGGCGCTACGTAGAGGTTGAGGAGATAGAGGGTTGAGGAACTTCTTCCGCAACCTCCTGAACTTCTTTAAACCGGAGATAGCAGTTGACCTGGGGACCTCCACCACCCTGATATACCTCAAAGGGGAAGGTATAGTCCTGCGGGAGGCCTCCGTAATAGCCATAGATGCAAGCACCAAAGACGTCATAGCCGTGGGGGACGAGGCCAAGAAGATGCTCGGTAAGACCCATTCCGGCCTGATAGCCAAGAGACCTATAAAGGACGGCGTCATACATAACCTTGAGTACGTCCAGATGATGCTCGCAGAGTTCCGTAAGAAGGTAATAAAGAACTTTATAGCCAACCCCACCATGCTGATGGCCGTCCCCTCCGGCGCCAACGACGTTGAGAGGAAGGCCACGATAGACGCCGCCAAGAGCGTGGGAGCAAATCAGGTTTACCTGATAGAGGAACCCGTTGCTTCCGCCGTCGGAATAGGTCTGAACGTCTTTGAGCCTCAGGGCCACATGATAGTGGACATCGGAGGAGGTACGTCCGAGATCGCTATAATCTCCCTCGCTGGCGTAGTGGCCAAACAGCCCATAAGGGTGGCGGGGGACGAGATGAACGAGGCCATAGCCGACTATATACGCCGGGTGTACAACATAGCCATAGACGAGAACATAGCCGAGGAGATAAAGATAAAGATAGGGGACGTGTACGGCGACCAGAACGACGAGCTGGTCATACGGGGATGGGAGGTGTTCTCCCGCAAACCTACGGAAATAGTGGTTAAATCGTCCGACGTTAAGGAGGCCCTTAAGGGGGTAATAGACTCCCTGGCTCAGGCTATAAGGAAGGTTCTGGACATGGCCGAGCCTTCCGTCGTGAGGGACGTTCTGGAAGAGGGGATATACCTGACCGGTGGAGGTTCCACGATAAGGGGACTGGACAAGCGACTGGAGGAGGAGACCGGGGTAAAGTTTATACGGGCGGAAAATCCTTATGAGAGTGTGGCGAGGGGGGCGGGTATAGTCCTTGAGAACATAGAGAAGAACCCGGAGTATAAGAAACTTCTGGTTGCGGCGAGTAGATAAAAATAATGCGTCCTCCGTGGTTGAAACTGGATCTGGACAGATGGGAAGGTATTGCCCTTTTTCTTTCGGTATTACTGCTTTTTCCCTTCGTTAAGGATATCCTGTTCTGGATGGGTCTACCGAACCTCTTCTCTCCCTTTTTCGCCGTAAGGGAAGCCCTCTACACCCTTACAGAACTCCGTATCCAGAGGGATGAACTCTTAAAATCAAAAGGAGAGATAAGGCTGGTAAATCCCCTTGACACCGTAACTTATCTGCCCGTAAGTTTCAAGGGCAGATGTAAACTCCTTGATATGCATCCACCGGCCTACCCCGAAAGGCTAACCGTCAGGTGCGACACCCTCCCATCCTCCGGGGACATACTGTGGGCCGTGGGATTAACAGGCAGGATAACCACCACTATCGGCAATACCGCGGAGGTTCTAACCCTGCATTCCGGCGATTTCTACATCAGGGTTATAGACCTGAGATCGGGGGTATGGGGAACGTTAAAGGGTGGAAGGATACCCGTGGTGAGGTTCATCCCGGAGGTCGCGGACGTGAAGGTGGGAGACACCCTCGTGGCGTACGACCATCCGGGTGTTATGGTCGGCGTGGTTGAACGAACAGTCCCGGAGGAACCGTTCCTTAAACTGGAAGTTAAACCCCTCTGGAGGTACTATCTATGGACAGACTTCGCCCTTCTGAAACCGCTCTACTGATAGGCGTACTTTCGGTCGTTCTGAACGTTCTGGGTTTATCTGTACCCGTGGGTGGTATACCGGTATACGTTTCTCCGGTTGATACGGTATTCCTGATCCTCGGACTCTCCGCCGTGCTTCTTAAAGGAAACGAAGTTCTGGAGATCTTAAGGAATAACCGCATATACTACGCTCTCTCCGGTCTTTTCCTGCTTTCTGCTCTGTTTTCGGCACTCCTCTCTCCCGACCCTTTGCCACCTTTGAAGGAAGTCCTTCAGCTTGCGGGCTACATGTGGGTTATCCCACTCATACTGGCCTACCGTCCCGATGTACAGAGAGTGTACGTACTGAGTGCCAGGGCTGTTGTAATCTTTGCGGCCGTTATCCTTATTCCGTACTTCTACCTGTTCGGATGGGTTAGATTTAACCCCTTCAACATCCACGCTAACCCCACCGGTTTCCTCTTCGCCCTCTTCACCGTCATTCTGGCCCACTACGGCCGTACGTGGCTGGCCGTACTTTCCTCCGTCGTTACGTCTTTTACCTTCTCAAGGTCCGCCCTCGGTGCTCTCTTCGCTTCCTTCCTTTTCAAGGGATACGTGGAGAAAAATAGAAGGATGCTCAACTTTTCTCTGGGCATACTCTCCATTCTCCTTCTGTTCGCATCCCCTTACGTCCTTAGAGGCTTCGTTGCCGTCAGGAGTTACATAAGCACGACCCTCATATCCACGGATAAGGGTGAAGGGAAGCGGAAACCTCCCATAGACGTTATCAGGGGAAGGAACTACGAGATACTGCGCCTTTTAATGTGGGAGGCTTCCCTGAAGATGTGGCAAAACCGTCCTCTAACCGGCATAGGTCCCGGAAGGTACGCCGAGCAATGGGAGGCCTCGTGTGAAGCGGACAAACTTCCCGATAGGTTGTGCTCGCCCCCGGTGAAGAACGTGGACGCTCACAACGTGTTTATACAGGTTCTCAGTGAGACCGGAATACTGGGGTTCGCAACGTTTATCCTGCTGTTCATCTTCATAACCGTGAGGATCGTCGGCAATCCCCTCGCCCTTACGGTCCTGTTTATGACCTTTCTCTTTGGTCTTCTCCAGCCCTTCCCCCTCTTTACCAGAAATCTGGCTCCTATCGTCTGGCTTCTCCTCTTTCACGGCGGGGTAATAAGATGGAAGAGAGAGTAAACTCGTACGGACTTCTGCTTTTATCCGTCTCCTTCCTCCTTCTGCTCCTCTCCCCTTACCTGCTCTCGTACGGTATGTTCTTTGACGGTATTACCTACTCGGCCGTCTCCCGGAACCTCGCCATAGGATTCGGATCCCTCTGGAAACCGGCCTACAGCCTCACCCTCGGAAGGGAGTTCTACGGTCATCCCCCCGTGGGTTTCTGGATCCAGTCCGTGGTGTACCGTCTCTTCGGCGAAGCCCTGTGGCTGGACAAGGCCTACACCCTGTTTATAGGGGCTGTGAACCTCGCCCTCTTTTACACACTCTACGGCTTCCTGCGACGTAGAGGGGATCCCGGTTTCTGGGCACCTCTCTTTCTGCTTTCCACCTTTTACGCCTATCGGTGGGTCGTGAGAAACAACCTCCTTGAGAACACCATGAGCGTATTCGTCCTCCTCTCGGTCATCATGTACGTCCTCGCCCTCCGGAAAGGATCCCTGTACGGCATACCGGCCGGTCTATACGTTTTAACCGCCTTCCTCGTTAAGGGACCCGTGGGTACCTTTCCCCTTATAGCTCCCCTTCTCCTTCCCGTTGATGCCCGCAGAGACAGGAGGCTTAAGGTGCTTATCATAGGACTTCTGGTATTTACCGTTTCGTTCCTCATGCTCTTAAGTCTGCCGGAGGTCAGACACTTCTTTTCCCAATACTTTCAAGGGCAGATAATAGGCAGTATATCGGGACGGGAAAACCCTGTACCCACACGCCTTTACATAGTTTACGCCCTTTTAACGGAGATACTATTTCCCCTTGTTTTTCTCCTTCCCCTCCTGCTTTTCCACCTCGTACGGGGTGATAGGAACGCTTTGAACTGGAACAAAAGGACGTTTCTTCTCCTTCTCCTCGCCCTTTCGGGCAGCCTCCCTATCGTTCTCAGCCTGAAACAGGCACGATTTTATCTCTACCCTTCCCTATTTTTCTACTCCCTCTTCCTCGTATCCCTTTTCCGATCCCCTCTGAAGATGCTTGAGAGCCGCAGGCTCGTAAAGAGGTTATCCTTCCCACTATCAATGGCCCTTCTTACCTTATCTGCATTCGTTTCCCTGAAATTTGCCGGCACCGGCATGGGAGGCTACGTGCCCTTCTATAGGGACTTCGTTGAGAACCCCCTGAGGTTGAATCTGAAGAAACACGAGTACCTTTCCATATGTCCCAAGGGGCTTTACGGCAACTGGAGCATGTTCGCCGGCATGGAGAGGGCGTTCAAGCTGAGCATGGCTCTGGGAGACGGATCTAAATATCTTCTGGTTGACAGGATTGAATGCAAGCAAGTTCCGGAAGGTTATACGCCCATCCATGAGGGGGAAAGGTTCGTACTCTATCGGAAGGTGCGTCCTTAGAATCCTTCCGTGAGGATAACGAAGGTCTATACGAAGTTCGGAGATGGGGGCAAGACCTATCTGGCAAACGGTGAAGTCGTCCCCAAGACCCATCCGCGGGTCGTGGCCTACGGTGAGGTGGACGAACTCAACTCCTTCATCGGTCTCGTACGATCCGAACTCCCGGAGGGATTAAAAGGACTTGACAACATACTCCGGGACATCCAGAACGACCTCTTCCTTATCGGTGGGGATCTGGCAACGCCTTCTGACGCTCCGTTTGAGGTAAAGCGGATGGACGATGGTAGGGTAAAGTGGCTTGAAAGCCTCATAGACCGGTACAACGGGGGGTTGCCCCCCCTAAAGGAATTTATCCTCCCGGCGGGCCACAGGTTGTCCTCCCTGCTGCACGTAGCCCGGACCGTGTGCCGAAGGGCCGAGAGGGCGGTAATATCGGCCATGGAGGGGGAAGATATAAACCCACAGGTCCAGATCTACCTGAACCGGCTTTCGGACCTCCTGTTCGTTCTGGCCAGGTGGGTCAACCACCGCATGGGAACGGGCGAGGAGTACGCCAGCTTCAAATGAGGAACCTGCTCCCTGCCACAGAGGAGAATATAAAACGTGCCGCAGAGGTCGTAAGGAGTGGTGGGGTCGTAGCCTTCCCAACGGAGACGGTTTACGGTCTCGGGGCCGACGCCCTCAACCCGAAGGCCGTGGCCCGGATATTTGAGATAAAGGGGAGACCGAGGTTTGACCCCTTAATCGTACACGTGGCCGATCTGGAAGACGTGGAAAGGCTGGCTAAGGATGTACCGGAGGAGGCCCGCACCCTCATGGAGAGGTTCTGGCCCGGACCCCTGACCCTCGTCCTTCCGAAGAGGGAGATAGTACCTCCCATAACGACGGCAGGGCTGCCCACCGTGGCCATCCGTATGCCCGCCCATCCCGTGGCCCTGAAGTTGATAAGGTACGCGGGTACGCCCATAGCCGCACCGAGCGCCAACCCGTTCGGGTACGTGAGTCCCACCACGGCCCGGCAGGTGGCCGAGACCCTCGGCGATAGGGTTGACATGATCCTTGACGCCGGAAAGACGCCCATAGGCGTGGAGTCCACGATAATAACGTTCTCCGGAGGGGAGGTTTACCTACTACGGCCGGGTGGCCTTCCGGTTGAGGAGATAGAGAGGGTTCTGGGGCGGGAAGTTAAGCCTTACAGAGGGGAAGGCGTACCTGCTCCGGGTACCCTCAAGAAACACTACTCCCCACGAACGAGAGTCGTAATACTGAAGGATTGGGAGGATTACTACAGGTTAAGGGCCCGGTACGGGAGGGTCCTGCTCGTACTTCCCCGGCCCGTCCATGGGATAGAGGGGGACGTCAGGTTCCTATCCGGGACCGGCGATCTGAGGGAGGTGGCCGCCAACCTCTTCTCCACCCTGTACGAGGCCGACAGGTTAGGGTACGACGTTATAGCCGTAATGCCCGTCCCCGAAGAGGGGCTGGGAAGGGCGATAATGAACCGTTTAAGGAAGGCGGCGGCGGAATAAAGTTTTCCGAGCGGTTTTTATACCTGCGATTTATCCCTATCTCCCCCCACGGTATAATCCTTTCTATGCTTACACTCGGTGAGAGAATCCTGTTCCTGCTTCTCCTTGCGGTATCCGGATACTTCACCTATAAGAACTTCGCCCTCGCAATTGCCGCCATCAGGCGGGGAAGAGAGGAGGGCAGGAAGTTGAACGTATGGTGGGGTATTCAGGCTTTCTTCCTTCAGAAACCCATATTCAAGGCACGTCTTATCACGTCCATCTTTCACTCCTTCGTTATGACGGCCTTCATAGTTTACGCCTTAGTTAACGTTCAGGACGTCGTAGCCGCCTTCGTCCCCCACTTCCGTCTCTTTGGCAACACCCCCGTACAGGTGGCCTTTGACTTCGTTACCGACATCCTCAGCCTTCTGGCCATCGTGGGTGTAATCTACTTCGGCGTCCGCCGGTACGTCGTCAAGGATAAACGCCTGACCTTCAGGGAGAACGTCCTGATCCACGAGAAGGCTCTCCCCGGTATAGCGAGGGACTCGGCGATAGTACTGGTCTTTATCTTCACGCACGTGTTTGCCAGAGTTCTGCACGTGGCCGCCGGTATGGAGGAGCCATCCTCTGCCATGCCCTTCGCTTCTATCTTTGTCCCTCTCTTAGGGGGAAACGCTGTCTTAGAGCATATCTTCTGGTGGATCGGCATAGGCGCCATAATGGCCTTCTTCCCTTACTTCCCATTCTCCAAACACGTACACCTATTCTTCGCCCCCGTGAAGTGGTCCGTACGCCGGGACAAACCCTACGGCTACCTGCCAGCCATGAACCTCATGGAGAAGATGGAGCATATGGAGGACGAGGAGGACATGAGGTTCGGCGCCCTTGAGATTCAGGACCTACCGTGGGCGCAGATAATGGACGCCTACGCCTGCATAATGTGCAACAGGTGTCAGGACGTCTGTCCCGCCTACAACACCGGAAAGCCTCTATCCCCCTCCGCCCTCATCATAAACATGAGGTACGAACTGAACTACAACCTCTCTTCCTTCGTAGCCGGGGAAAGTGTGAGACCCTTAACGGACTTCGCTATAAGCGACGAGGCCCTATGGGCGTGTACGACCTGTGGGGCATGCGTGGAGGTATGTCCGGTTGGGAACGAACAACTTTACACTATCCTTGAGATAAGGCGGGGTAAGGTTCTGATGGAAGGGGAGGACGGTGGATTGGGGCAGGCCTACAGGGGCATGGAGAACCAGGGTAACCCGTGGAACATGCCGGCGGCCGACCGCGAGAAGTGGCTTGAGGGCATGGACGTAATAAAGGCCCGCGAGGGTAAGGAGTTTGACGTACTCTACTGGGCGGGGTGCGCCGCAGCCTACGACGAGAGGTACAGCAAGACCGCCCGCACCGTAATAGAGCTGATGCAGAAGGCCGGCCTGAAGGTGGCCGTCCTCGGAAACGAGGAATCCTGTACCGGGGACTCCGCCCGCAGGGGAGGAAACGAACTGCTCTTTGAGATGCTCGCCACCCAGAACGTTGAGACCCTGAACAACTACAAACCTAAGGTTATAGTGGCCTCCTGCCCCCACTGCTACCACACCATAAAGAACGAGTACCCCGATTTCGGCCTCGACCCCAACGTACAGGTGTACCATCACAGCGAGTTCCTCGCTAAACTCCTTTCCGAAGGTAAACTCAAGGTGAAGAAGAGCGAAAAGACTCTCACCTTCCACGACCCCTGTTACCTCGGAAGGCACAACAAACAGTACGATGCTCCCCGTCTTACGCTCAACTTCGTGGCTAAGATGGTGGAACCGGAGAGGACGAAACAGAATTCCTTCTGCTGTGGGGCCGGAGGTGGACGCATGTGGTTAGAGGAGAAGATCGGTAAGGCCATCAACGTGGAGAGAACGGAGGAGCTCCTGCGTACCGGAGCCGAGGAGATAGCCGTCGCCTGTCCCTTCTGTATGACGATGATAACCGACGGGGTAAAGGCCAGCGGTAAGGAGCCGACTGTGGTCAAGGATATAGCCGAGGTGATAGCCGAGAACCTGCAGGCTTAGAGGGAACGACGCCTCGCATGCTCTATGGCCTTTTTTAGGGCAGAAAAGGTAGTGTAAGGTTTTCTATCCGATACCACGATGTAATTGTTCCCCCTCGTTTTAAAGACCACGTACCATCCACCTCGCCCGGAAACTATCCCATCTCTGTAAGTCCTCTTTATCCCCTTAAACGGCCCGTACACCGTCAAACTCCTGCCATCCTCAACGACGACGTAGCCCTCCCCGGAACGTCCGAACACTGCTATTACCCTGCCCCATCCCGATCCCGTCCCCATAAACTCCCCGAAGGGACCCGCCTCACCCGATACGGAGAATGCTCGGTATTCCCCCTTTTTCATCCTGACAACGGCGATCCAGATGTCGGAGTCGTGATTCAGCCATACTCTCTCCCCCACCGGTACCGTTCTGTTGCCGATCTTTATGTAATCCCGCCCGATTTCAACGTCCCAGTTTCCCAATACGGGTCTGGAACCTTCATCCGTGTCCTCCTCCCGAAGCGGCCCCACAGGTGATCCGTCTACGAAGATGTAGAACTTCCCTCCGATCTCTCCCCTCAACTTCCAGCCACCGCCCGGTAAGGGATGGATGCTACGTGTGTGTACCTCGTCCTCGTATTTAAAAACCCTTAGCCTTCCGTTCCCTTCGTGTACGAAGAGGCTCTTCCCCTCTGCCCATGCGACGATAAAACCGTCATCGCCTTTTGCATCTTTGCGGGTAGGGTATGCGGGCCACGATCGGGTACTTCGGAGAGGTTCACCGTTGTAAAGGATCCTGAAAACTTCCCTATTCATAACCACGGCTATCCAGTCCCTGCCATCCGTATAGAAGTACTTCACGTTATCGTAGGGACCGAATTCCCTCATGTTTACCGATATAACCTTACCTTTTCCCACACCCACACCGTAAATGAAGGCGATGTTCTTCCCATCGTAAAAGAAAGTTTCAACGTCCACAGTGTAGAAGGGACCGATCCTTTCCCCGTTGACTATGACGAAGTGGTCGTAATTGTCCCTGTACTGAACGATTGCCGCCCAACCTTCGTCAGAATAGACCAGAGCCTCAACATCGGAAAGGGGACCGAATTCCCCGCCTTCAACTATGAGGAACTTACTGTAGATTTCCCTTTCCTCTATCTTTAACCTGACAGGCATAACCAAATTCTACCCCGGACACCCGTAAAATGTTTTTATGTTGATATTGATATCAACCTTTGGGATAGAAGATCTCTGGCAACCCGGAAAGGCCTTTCTCCTGAAAAGACATGGATACGCCTTTCGTAGTTCGGATTATTCGCTGTACGACTGGCCGGACGTTGAAATCCCGCCCTACGACGTACGGAAGTACACGATCAGGATGAGTATATGGGGAGGAGGTATGGATGTCAACTTCGCCCATACCACGGTTAAGGTTATGGGAAGAGATACGGTTGATACCGTACGTCTCTACTTCGTATGGGACCCTGTGGACAGCGTAAAGTACAACGGGTCTTCTGTACCTTTCTCAACCGTGGGTACGGACTCGGCCCGGAATCTGGTTATTCCCCTCCCTTCACCCCTCTACCCCGGGGATACGGGGTACGTGGACGTCTTCTATCACGGTACACCCCCTACACCGTCCGAATGTGATAATAGCTTTGGAGGTGGTCTGGTTATATTGTCATGGGTATTTGCTGACAACGAGCCTTACGGTCTCAGGTGCTGGGTACCCTCCTACGACCACCCCTACGAGAAGGCGGACGAAGGGGTGGAGTTCTACATCACCACGGACACCAGCCTTGAGGTCGTTGCCAACGGCCTCCTTCAGGATACCACGACGACCGGTAGTCTGAGGACGTGGCACTACGCCCACGGTCATCCCATAACCCCTTACCTGATAACCTTCGCCATCAGGGATCTCGTTTTCAACGAGTGGACGTGGACGTACGGTTCCATCACCATGCCCGTGAGGGCGTGGTTGATAGCCTCGGACCCCGACTACTCGTGGGGGAGCAGTCTCACAGAAATGCTCACGGCCTTTTCCATAAGGTACGGCCCGTACCCCTTTGCCGACGAGAAGTACGAGGAAAGCGTTGTTCTTCCCGGTGGATGGGCTATGGAGGACCAGACCAACTCCTTCTTCGGAGGTTATTACTCCGGGTGGGTGGAGGCCCACGAGCTTGCCCATCAGTGGTGGGGGGACGACGTGACGTGCGGCACCTTCAAGGACATATGGCTCAACGAGGGTTTCGCCACGTACAACGAAATAATCTGGCAGGAGCATACGGGGGGCTGGAGCGCTTACAGGAGTTATTACGACAGGCGGGCGGATTCGGCCATATTCACCTACGCCTCCAACCCCGGAAAACCCGTTTACAACCCCGGCCCGAACATGAGTGACGCCTTTTCGGTCTACACGTATAACAAGGGGGCTGCCGTCCTTCACATGCTCCGCTATATCCTTGACAAGGACACATCCCTCTTCTTCGGCGCTCTGAGATATTACAGGAGCAGGCACAGCGGTTCCTACGCCCTCACCAGCGATTTTGTAAGCGACGTCCAGACCTTCACGGGCAGAGACCTGACGTGGTTCTTTGACCAGTGGGTGTACCAGCCGGGATGGCCTGTGTACGATATAAGGTGGAACCGTTTCAACAACGGGGGGAGCTGGGACCTTCTCCTGTGGGTTGAGCAGGTACAACCTGCCGGTGCGCCCACCTTCAAAATGCCCATAGAGGTTAAGGTATTTACGCCGTCGGGAGATACCACGGTCGTCATATGGGACAGTCTTGACGTCCAGCACTTCTGGATAACGCTAAGCAATAGACCCGACAGCCTTCACTGGGACCCGGAGAACTGGGTACTGGAGCAGCATACCCTAACCTACGACCCGGCCCTTAACCTGAGTGAAGAACCGGAAGTAGCCGTAAGGGACGTGGTGGTAAGGGTAAAAGGCAGGAATGTGGTGGTTTACGGTGTGAACGGACGGTTTCTGGTATCCGTTTACTCCTCATCGGGTCGTCTCGTGTTGCGGGGAGAGGGGAAAATAACTGGATCCCTATCTCCCGGCGTTTACTACGCCGTCAGCAAAGACAGAGTAAAGGCCTTCGTCGTGAAATAAAAGTAAACAACGGCCACCCCCAATTCTACCCCGGACACCCGTATAATCTTCGCTTCAACTCCGCAGATATGCGGAGGCCCCACGTCGGTGGGGAGGTACGAGGGGGTTAATGAAGGCACCGAGCGCTAAATGGCGGATAGGAAGAGTCGTCACGTATCCGGTTTTCAGATGGTTTTTGGGGTTGAGGGAGTTTGGTAAGGGGAACATTCCGGAAGAGGGACCCGTTATCATAGCCTCCAACCACCGGAGCGCGTGGGACCCTCCACTTCTGGGCTTTGCAGCCTATCCGAGGGAGGTCCACTTCATAGCAAAGAGGGAACTGTTTAACCCTATCCTCGGCCCAATAATCAAACTCTACAACGCCCATCCCATAAACAGGTCTGCGGGCGCACGCGGCGCCCTCTTAACCGCCCTTGAACTGCTGAAGAAGGGGTATGCCATAGTCATCTTCCCGGAGGGCACCCGGAACCGTACGGACAAACCCCTTCTCCCACTTCGCCGTGGCATACAGTGGATAGCCTACAACCCGGATATAAGGGACGATGTGAAGGTGGTACCCGCGTGGATAGACGGCAAACCCGGCAACTTCACCGTCATCTTCGGCAAACCCATATCCCCTGCCGATGTGTCGGAGGATGAGTTTCTGAACCTGCTGAGGGATAGACTGCTATCTCTGAGGGATAGCTTTTTGCACAGTAAGGAAAATAAAAAGGAGGTAAAGCGGTATGGAACTTGAGATGCTCAAGGAGATAGAGGAACTTCCGGAGGATCTACTGAAGGAAGGCGTAGAGACCATGCAGCTCCCGAAGGAAGGGGAGTTAGTAGAGGGTACGGTCGTCAAGGTTGAGGGCGACCTCGTGTTCATAGACATCGGAGGTAAGTCCGAGGGTGTGGTCCCTCTCTCCGAGTTCGGGGATCGGATCCCCAAGATAGGGGAGAACGTCCTCGTGTACGTGGAGAAGGCCGAAGGTACGAAGGGGGTAAAGCTCTCCAAGTACAAGGCCGACTTTGAGAAGGCGTGGGACAAGATATGGGAGGCCTTTCAGTCCGGAGAACTGGTGGAGGGGCGTATAACAAAGCGGGTGAAGGGCGGATTCATGGTGAACATCTTCGGTGTGGAGGCCTTCATGCCGAGGTCCCTCTCTGGAGACGTAGGACGCACCCGTACGCTCTCCGTCGGTAAGACCGTGAAGGTCAAGATAATCAAGGCAGACAGACAGAGGAAGACCATCATAGTCTCCCGTAAGGACGCCCTTGAGGAGGAGGAGATCGCCATTAAGAAGCGCCTCGCCGAGCTCAAGCCCGGAATGGTCGTCAAAGGCCACGTCTCCGGCATCATAGAGCATGGTATATTCGTGGATATAGGTGGGGTTGAAGGGTTCGTCCACATAAGCGAACTGGCCTGGCACAGGCCCAAGAAGATAGAGGACCTCGTCAAACTCGGTCAGGAGATAACGGCCAAGGTCCTTGACGTGGACCCGGAGAAGAAGCGCATATCCCTGTCCGTTAAACAGCTCCTCCCCCACCCGTGGGAGAGCGTTGCCGAGAAGTACCCTATTGGTTCCAAGGTCAAGGGTACGGTCAAGAGGATCGTGGATTACGGTGCCTTCGTGGAGCTGGAGCCGGGGGTTGAGGGACTCGTACATATCAGCGAGATGAAGTGGGGACGTCCCCCTTCACACCCCTCGGAGATGCTTGAGGAGGGTCAGGAGATAGAGGCCGTAGTACTTAACGTGGACGTTGAGAGGCAGCGCATATCCCTCGGTATCAAACAGACCCAGCCCGACCCGTGGACGACCGTACAGGAGAGGTACGCCCCCGGAACCACGGTTGAAGGAAAGATTTACGACTTTGACCAGTACGGTGCCTTTGTAGAGCTTCCCGACGGTCTGGTCGGATACCTTCACGTCTCCAACATCTCATGGACCAGGAAGTTCCGTCATCCCTCCGAAGCCCTCAAGAAGGGCAAGAGCATGACCTTCAAGGTCATCGGTATAGACGAGAAGCAGCGTTTCGTGGAGTTGTCCCTCAAGCACCTTACCGAGAACCCGTGGCCCAAGATACAGGAGCAGCTCGCCGAGGGTACGGCCGTCACCGTAAAGGTCAAGGGTGCCTCCGAGGCCGGTCTCATAGTCACCCTTAAGGGCGATGGGTACGAGATAGAGGGCTTCATACCGAGGTCCCAGCTGGTCACCAGGAAGAGGCCTACGGACTACGAGGTGGGTACGGATCTGAACGTCGCCGTCCTCTCCGTGGAACCCAACCGTAAGCGGATCCTCTTCTCAGAGAAGCTCTACGATCGTATGCTCAGGGCGCAGGAGCGGGCCGAGGAGAAGAAGGAGATTGAGAGGGTCGCCCGCAAGATGAAGAAGGAGAAGGCCGTCGTCACCCTCGGAGACATACTCAAGAGCGAGATGGAGCACCTGAAGAAGATCAAGGAAGAGTAATGTTATTCGGGCAGGGGCTGATATTCGCCGTTCAGCAGTTCTTCTATCGGGACAGCACGGTGGTGGTTGCCAGAATGGTGGCCCCTGCCCGTCTCTTCGTCAAGAAGAGGGATACCATCCGCTGGAGGATATCCCTCAACGTTGAGGGAAAGTGCAGCAGGATTGAGTACAGGAAGTTATACGCGGGGAACCTCAGGGAGCGTTCCCTGATTAAAGATAGCATCCGGTGTTCGTTCAAAGGGGAAAGGTTCAAGGTTTTCGCCGAGTTGAGTGATGAGAACTCCGGCAAGGTCATAAAGAAAGTAAAGGAAAAGAGCCTGCCTCAGGTGAAGGATTTCCGACTCTCCAGTCTGAACTACGACTATACGGATAAGGGGGTAGTCCTATTCGTCCTCATATCTCCCAAAAAACGTCAGAAGTTCAGGGTGCGCTTTGGAATACGCAAGCAGTGGAGCCGACGCCGGATGTACGATCTGCCTGAATTCACTACCGAAAGGGATACCCTCATTACCTTCCTCATCCCCTCCTCTGACCTCTCGTACGGTAAAGTAAGGTTTCTGGCGGAGGTAAACGGTCTCAAGCGCGAAACTGAGGCCCTCTTCAACCAGTTCAACATCCTGAACGATAGGGACTTCAAGGTCCTCCTTGCCGTCCTCAACTTCGTCTTCGGCCCTGAGGAAACCGAATCCCTCGCCAGAGCCCCCAGAGAGAAGAGAAAAGAGGAGTGGAAGAAGTTCTGGGAGAAGAGGGGAGGAAAGAAGGCGGAAGAGGACTTTATGGAGCGCCTCTATACGGCGATGAGGTTGTTCCCCAGCTCCTTCAGGGCGAAGGTCTCGGACAGGGCGCTGGTATATACCAAGTTCGGCCCTCCGGACGAGGTGGAGTCCCACCCCTACCGCATGGAGGGGAAGCCCTACGAGATATGGTACTACCACCGCCTCGGCAAGGTCTTCGTCTTCGTTGATTTTGATGGCAGTGGAGATTACAGACTGGTGCCGGAGAGCTATCTTGAGACGATAAGGTGAGGGGCCGAAGCCCCCCACCCGTTCGTTCTACCTTACCACAAGACGTCTCAGGACGGTCCTGCCCTGAACTTTCGCGTACAGGATGTAGGCGCCGGCGGGTAGTTTCCCGCTTCTGAAGGTATCCTTACCGTGGGATGGGCCGGAGTAGAGGAGGGATACGAGCCGGCCGGAGGCGGAGTAGAGCCGAAGGGAGATGGGGACCCCCTTCACACTTCTAACCCTGACCTCAACCCTGCCGTCCCTTACGGAGGCGTCCACTTCGGGAGGGATCACCCTGGCCAGTTCCCGTTTCCCTGTGGCTACGTCCCCCATGCCAACGAAGGCGAAGGTGACGCTGACCGTGTCACCGGGGGTGAGGGTGAAGGGACCGGTTGAGGCTATAACGCCGCAGTCTACAGGGTAGCAGCTCTCGTTCCTCACGGTACCGTTGAGATATATCCACTTGGTGGAATCGCTGGGGCGACCGTAGAAGTTGGTCTGACTGAACCTTCCGAGGTTGGCGATAGGTGCGTTGCTCACTACGGCCACGCCCGCGGCGTAAGGGTACGTGGAGTCCGCATCGTATACGTAAGCGAGGTTAAGGGTTGTATCCACCGCACCGTCCTCCGTCGCGTCCCATGACGGCATCTGGAAGTCGGCGAATATACCGAGATAGAGGCCGCTTACGGTTGATGTACCCTCGTTTATAAGCCTGTACCGGAGGAAGACCCAGTTAGGACGGTAGTCGTTGTAGGCGTAGGCGTCCACGTCCAGTCTTATCCCACGCCTTAGGGGATGATCCGCGTCCGAGTACCCGGCGGAGCCGTGCTGGTCCCCTATCCGGGGATTCTCCCACAGGACACCTCCCCAGTAGTGGCTCAGGTCGTTCGTTATCCAGGAGTCAACGAGATAATCGGGTGAGTTCCCGAAGGCCACACCGGCGTATTTCAGGAGGTTGTCCCCTCCCTCCGGGAAGACGAAGCCGGGGCCGGTCGTATCGGGGTTGTGGAAGCCTATACCTCCCGTGAGGGCGCTTATGCCAAGAGTAGCCGTACCCGTGTCTATCACGACCATGTCTATAGGGTTGCCGATGAGGAAGTAGAGGGTGAAGGTGTCGGTGTACGCCCCGGAGTTGTAGGACACGACGAGGTTGAAGACGGCGTACTGGCCTACGAGGGCGGAGGAGTCCAGCCTCACGACGAAGGGATCCGTGGAGTTGTTTGTCGTGTCCATCGGAGATAGGGTGCCAAAGGAAGCCGATCCGTCCACTACCGTGGCGTGGGCGTAGGCCGAGACGAGGGTACCCACCACACCGGTAGCATCGGCACCGCCCGTATTCCTCAGGGTTACTATGAGGTTGGCCGTCTCACCGGGATCCAGTCTCCCGTCCCCGTCCCCCGCAGCGTCATCCACGGTGGTACGGACCTTAACGACGTGGGGGTAGGGAGCAGGAGGGGTTCCGAGAACCGCCCTGTAGGCGTTCAGTCTCCCCCATCCGCAGTCGTTGTTGGGGTAAGAGGCGCAGTCCCCGTAGTGATCGGAGCTGTCAAGGAGGATGTTGTATACGGTGCTGAAGTCCAGGTCCGGATTCCTCTCGTACATGAGGGCGATAACGCCCGTCACGTGGGGGGTGGCCATTGAGGTGCCGTCGTAGGAGCTGTACCCTCCGCTACCCACCGAGGAGTAAATGTAGACCCCCGGTGCGCTTATGTTCGGCTTTATGCGGTTCCAGTCGCTCCGGGGCCAGTAGGTCGTGTCCGTCCAGGGCGTGGTGTCCGGGGCAGGCCCACGGGAGGAGAAGTCGGCGACGTTATCGTCGCTGTCCGTTGCACCCACGCCTATCACCGTCGGGTAGTTTCCGGGGGTGTTGGCCGTTCTGGGGTTGGGACCCTCGTTCCCGTTGGCGAATACGGGTATGATGTCGGCGCTCCTCCAGGCCATCACCTTGTCCCAGAACCACAGCTCGGCCGTGTCGTTGCTGCCCCAGGAGTTGCTTACGGCGACCACGTTGTACCCGCTGTCCACCTTCCACTCCACGAACTTCTGGAAACCGTCCGTCAGAGCGGAGATGGTGGTAACGCAACTTCCGGCGTCGGGGCCGAATATCCTTACGGCGGCCACCCTGGCGCCCGGCGCCACCCCTATGTCCGTTGCGAAGGCGTCCGGGCCGTCTCCACCCACCATCGTACCGACGGTGTGGGTGCCGTGGAAGACGCATACGTCGTCGTCCGTGGGCGTTGGGGATCCGGCGTAGGCATCGTACCAGTGGGTCACCTTTCCCACGAGGGCGGGATGGTCCGCCATCACTCCGGAGTCCATAGAGCCGATGAGGACGCCATGCCCGGTGTAGCCGAGGTTTATCCAGACGGAGTCGGCCTTTATCTTGCTTATTCCCCAGGAGGCGACGGCGTCCGGCCTTATATCCCCATCGTGGCGTCTGACGGGGGGCAGGGGGATCTTGCGGTCAAGGGTTATCTCCAGGACATCGTCCCGTTCGGCCACTCTGGCGATCTGCTCCGGCGTAGCAGAGAAGGCGACGGCGTTGTTTATCCAGAAGGACCTGTACTCCGTTATACCGAGGCTTGCGAGGTAGGAGAGGAGGGGGGCCTGAGTCGTCCGGGCGAGGTGCTTTACTTCGGAGAAGAACTGCTTTACGTCCCTGCTGCGGGCGGTCCTGGTGGGGTGGGACTTAAGGAAGTAGGCGTAGTCCGGCTGTTGTTTCAGATAGACTATAACGTCTATCCGGTCATTCCCGGAGGCCCTCCGAAGTTCGCTCTTGAGGGCGTTGCTCAGATTTGCATGGGATACGAACAAAAAGACCATACCTCTTCCTCCTGCGACGAAATGCTATTTTATTAACGACTTAACTGCTCTCGGATGGGAGTTGCATTCAATAATAAACGGTTGCGTTCCGATCAAACGTCGCATGTTTTCTGGAATTCGGGAATTCGGCGTGGGCTTAAGGCTTAAAATCTCACAAAATATGAGGAGTCGGTGACTGAACGTGGGATCGGAACTGCTATCTCACTTTACTACCCCATATAGTTCTCCGGGATTCCCCCGCCGAAGTATAATTACTCGCTATGTTAACTCTTGTCATCGGAATACCCGCCTTTGCGAGGATGTACAACGTGTCCTGTAAAGTCTGTCACGTGTCCTTCCCGAAGCTGAACGCCTTCGGGGAGAACTTTGCGGACAACGGTTACGTATTTCCGGGGAAACAGGGAGAAGTTTACAGAGAGAGCGCCGGGAAGGTGCGCACGTTCAAAGAACTGCCCCTCGCCGTCAGGTTTATTCAGTACGTGGAGGCCTACGGTGATAAGGACGGCGGCAAGGTGGACTTCAAATCCCCCTGGATAACCAAGTTCCTGATGGGGGGAGCGTTAACGGAGAACGTCAGTTTCTACTCCTACGTGATCTTTGAGAAGGGGGAGTTCCCCTTCTTTGAGGACGCGTGGGTGGATCTGCACAACTTCTTCGGTCTTCCCCTGTCTCTGACCATCGGTCAGTTCCAGATAGGGGACCTCATGTTCCTCAGGGAGACGAGGCTAACCCGTTCAGATTACTACATCTATAAACTGGGACCCTATCCCCTTACCTACCAGAGGGGACTTATCCTCGGCACACCCTTTGCCGACATAGGCGTGGTCAACGGCAACGGAATACACGAGGCCGAAGAAGGTTTCTTTGACAACAACCCTCAGAAGTGGTACTTCGCCCATACGTCCCTTCCGTTTGACTTTGGACTCTTTGGTCTCTGGGGTGAGGATTACGATACCCTCAACGGTTACGTTAGGCTCTACCGTTTCGGTGTAGATTGGAGGGGAAGGTTCGGAGACTTCTACCCCTTCCTTCAGATACTCGCCGGCATGGACAACGATACGACCGCCCTCTTTTACGGTGGGTTCTTTGGTATGGACTACGTCCTGAACGATAACGTTTTCTCCCTGTTGCTGAACTACGTAGACGCCCCGGTGTACTCGTCCTATCGTAGCCAGCGCCTTTTAACCGTTGCCCTGCGCCTCAACCACTACCTCCTTGAAAACCTCAAAGTCTTCGTTGAAAACGAAGTCTGGATCTACCGCCGGAGGAACTTACTAACCCTCGGTGTGGACTTCGCCTTCTAAACCTTTTCAATACGT
This sequence comes from Caldifarciminota bacterium, assembly GCA_027003075.1. Classification (GTDB taxonomy): domain Bacteria; phylum Hydrothermota; class Hydrothermia; order LBFQ01; family LBFQ01; genus JAADCS01. The sequence continues at coordinate 24,370 of JALWYV010000022.1, forward strand.
ACGAATATGTCGTCTATGACCGTAAAACGTAGTCCATCCACCACGATGCTGTCCCCCTCCTTTGCTGCTCTGCCCAGTTCATGCTGAAAGAGATCCGCCAGATCCCAGTTTATCGGTCCTACTTCCCTGCCGGTTATTATGTATATCTCAAGGAGAGGTGTCCGTATGGTGACCGTATCTCCGGCAGAGAGGATCCAGATTTCTACGTCCTCTTTGTACGAAAACCCCTTGACGTTCCCGAACTCGTCCACTAAGACGATGTGACCCGTATTTTCCACCCGCCCCAGAATGCGTACGAAGTTTCCGATGATGGGGAAGTAAACCGCCCTGTCCATGGGTAGATCCATAACCGGTTCGTCCCGGGGGGCATTCTTTAGAGTTTCCACGTGAAGCATGTGGGTTATCTCGTTGGGGTCCACGTAATAAACCGGCACCCACTCCCTGTCGTACCCCATGTTCTCAATCAGGTCTATAGCCTCCTTTACGGACATCTCAAACTTCAGTAGGGGGCTTTCGGATATGGGGTACAGGATGGCGTACCCTTTGCCGTGTATGGCGTACAGCATTCTGGCTATGTACAACCGCTCGTCTTCCCGCATATCCGAGTTCTGTATGGCGTCTACCACGGCCTCCATAACGGCGTAGGTGGTCAGTCTGGTCGTGTCGGCACTGACCCTTATCTTCAGAAAGGAGAACAGGGTCGCGAGGGGTCTGTACAGGAACTCCGTGGCCCTGACGAAGATATGCGGGTACGTGAGGGCAAGACGCTTGGGGAGAAACTCCGCAAACACGGCCACGGCCATGGACAGGAGCAACCCCACCACTACGTCCGAAGCCGGAACGACGTCGGCCATAAGGGAGGAGAGGTAGGAGTTGGCGAGGTTGTTGAGCAGGAGTATAGTTGCCAGAAGCCCGAACGCCTTTACCTCTCCCAGATTACTCGGAGACTTCCGGCTGAAGTACGCCACCTCCGACCCCGATATGAGGGCGGACATCCCGAAAAAGAGTACTATCAGGATTAACTTAAGTGCTACCAATACCCTGTTTCCGGAAAAGGAAAAACCTCTCGGCGTTCCCGTCCGTTATCTTTTCCGCCTCCTCGTACTCCATCCCCCATACCTTTGCCAGCCTCTCCAGAGTGAACTTTACGTAGGCCGGCTCGTTCCTTTTTCCCCTCATGGGAACGGGTGCGAGGTAAGGGGCGTCCGTCTCCACGAAGGTCCTATCTCTCGGTGCGATCGCCGCAGCCCTGCGGACGTGGGCCAGAAAAGTCAGCATACCTGAGAAGGAGACGTACCAGTTTTTCTGTGGTAAGACTTTTTCCATCTCCCTTTCACCTCCGGAAAAGGAGTGGAATACGAATCGGACCTCCGGAAAGTCCGATATTACGGACACTACGTCCTCAAAGGAGTCCCTGACGTGAAGAACGACCGGGAAGGAGGTATCTCTGGCCATCTCTATCTGGCGTACAAAAAGTTCCCGCTGCGCCCGCCTATCTGCGGGTCCCCGGTAATAGTCAAGACCTATCTCACCGACGGCAACTACTTTGGGGTGAGAAAGGAGGGAGCGGATTTTCTTAAGGTCCTCATCGGAGTACCTTTCGGCCTCGTAGGGGTGCAGGCCCACCACAGCCCATACCTCAGGGAATCCCTCTGCTATCTCAACCGCACGTACGGAGGAGGGCACATCGTACCCAACGACGTTTATACGTCTTACCCCCCAGTCTACCGCCCGTTTTACCACCTCCTCCAGATCCCCCGAGAATTTCGGGTCGTTCAGGTGGCTGTGGGTGTCCGTCATGCCATACGTACCCCGTTGATGTACAGGTGAAGTTCGGCGTTCAGGACCTTCGCCGCCTTGCGGGAGATGATGAGGCGATCAAGGAATATCTCAAAGTACTCGTACACGGGGGCTATGTTGATGTCAATCTCTATGTTGTACGAGATTATACGATCGTTCGGGTCTATCTCTATGCGGGAGAGGGTGGATGCGTAGTTTACCCTGTCGTGGATGTCGTTCACGAGGGCGAGGGACGTACGATTCTGGGGTCTGACCCTCGTACGGTGGACGTCGGCCTTGTCGGCTATTATCAGGGCCGCGGCTATATCCGAAACGGGATAACCGCTCTCCTCGTGGTGGTTCCCTATGGCTGCCATGATCTCCAGTATCTCCTCAAAGGGCATGGAGAGCTCCGTCAGTATATCTTTGGCAAGTAGTGCGCCGACGTGTTCGTGTCCCACCCTGTTCACGGCGTTACCTATATCGTGCAGGTATCCGGCTATCTCGGCCAGTTGCGCCCTCCTCTCCGGGAAATCCAGCTTCCTCATTATCCTCCCGGCGTTCTTGGCCACCCACGACACGTGTCTCTTCCCGTGTTCGGTATAACCGAGGGCCTCAAGGTTCTTGTCGGCCTTAAGGATGAGCATCTCCACCTTCGGATGTTTTTTGACGTCGTCAAGGGTTACGGTCTTCTTTACCTCCGTTTTGACTGCTGTCATGAGTTTGTAGATTATACGGTGGGCAACGGGGGTGGCGGAAATATCTGTAAATCCCTGTCGCAAAGGTCATTCGGGTAAGTCGTATTAAAGCCACGAGGATATAAAACGGGAGTAGAATATCCGTCCATGAAAAGGAACGTATTGCTGATCGGACTCGCCTTTGGAGCTATCGTCTCCATGCAGACGTCCTGCGTTACGGTACAGGAGCAGAAGCCGAAACTTACACTTCAGGAGCGTCTGGACTCGGCCCGCGTCTGGTATTCCGTCGGAAAGGACGACCTCTTGAAGGCACTGGACGGACGTGCTGAATTTGAGACGGCCATAAAGGAACTCAAGAAAGCCTACGGGTACACCATGGCCAAGGATACGACGGGCCAGCTGGACACCCTCAGGAAGAACATCGCCCTTGATCTCGCGTACGCCTACCTCAAAAACAAGCAGGTGGACTCGTCGGAGTACTACTACAGGGCGGTAATAAGCATGGACTCTACAGATCCGAGGGGTTGGCAGGGCCTCGGTTTTCTTTACGGGATAATCAAGGAAGATTACGTAAAGGCTGAGGAGTTCTACAAGAAAGCCCTAGAACTCTCACCCGATAACCCGGATATACTCTTCGGACTGGCCAAAGTCTACGAGAAGGCTGGCAGGGAGGAGGATGCTGAGAAGCTTTACAGGGAGGCTCTCCAGCGCAACCCTGACGATCCCGCCCTTAACAAGTCTTACGGCGACTTCCTCTTTGAGAAGGGCAAGTACGTGGAGGCGATAGAGTACCTTGAGAAGGCTTATGCAAAACGCCCGGATAACGAAGACCTCCTCAAGACCCTCGTGGACGCCTACCTCAAGGCCAGGAAGGAAGGGGCGGACGTGGATCTGGAGAAGGCCCTTCCGTACGCCACGAAACTTATAGAGCTGGCGGACACGACCGAGAAGTACAAGTACTACCTGAAGAGGGCGAAACTTTACGAAAAACTGGGGAAGAAGAAGGAGGCCATAGCAGACTACGAAAAGGCCCTTGAGCTCAACCCCAACGCGAAGGCCCTGAAGGTACGCCTGGCCTACCTCTACGACGACCTCGGCAACGCGGCGATGGCCGAAAAGCTGGCGAAGGAGGTGGTGAACGATAAGGAGATAGAGGCGAGGTACCGCGCCCCGGCGTGGGCTTTGTTGGGCGATATCAGACAGAGGAGGGCGATCGCCCTGTACAAGAAGAAGAAGTACGAGCAGGCCGTTTCCATGTTTGACAGCGCCATAGCCGCCTATCAGCAGGCGGCCGTCCTCGGAACGGGGTCTATAAAGACCTACGCCCAGAGGCAGCTGGATCGGGTGAAGAAGTGGAGGAAGAAGGCCTGGAGGAAGTGGAAGAGGATAGACTGAGGGTTGTGTCTTAAAAGGGTACTGAAGTACGCGGAAGGGGAGGAATGGAGGGGGTACGACCCCTACGACGGGCTTCTATCTCCCTTCGGCAACCTCCCCCTCCCCCTTTACCGCCTCGTGTTCCAGCAGGTGGTGAAGCGTTCTCCTTTATGGACGAGGAAGATTTTACTCATACCGAAGTCCCACAACCCCAAAGGTCTGGCCCTGTTCCTCTGGACGTACTCACTCCTTAAGGACGAGGCGAAGGCGAAGCGGGTTTACGACCTGCTAATGAGGTACAGGACGGAGTTGGCGGGAGGTGGTATAGCCTTCGGGTACAACTTCAACTGGCAGAGCAGCGTTTTTTACGTACCGGCCTACACCCCCAACGTTATAGCGACCTCCTTCTCCGTCTTCGCCCTGAGGGAGGCCCGGAGGGCCTTCGGATGGAACGTTGACCTTAAGGATTTCATTCCGTTTTATGAGAGCGTCCTCAACCTCTTTCGCGATGGAAACGGAAGGCTATGGATGAGTTACACCCCCCTTGATAGGCTCAGGATATTCAACGCTTCCATACTCGGAGCCGTCGCCTACGCCATGGCCGGTGGGGACAGGGAGGTTTTGCGTGAAATAGCCGACACCCTCGCCTTCTATCAGGGGGAGGACGGATCGTGGGTCTACGGGCTGGGGAACCGTCGGATGAAGTACGTGGATCACATACATACCGCCTACAACCTGTGGGGTCTCGTATGGGCTTCAGAATTGCTTAAGACGGACAGATGGAGAAAGAGTATCGTTAACGGTTTCAGTTTCTACAGGGAAAATCTGTTCACTTCCGAAGGTATACCCATCAACCGTACGAACAGGAGGGGCCACGACACCCACGACGTTGCTGCGGCCATAATCACCCTGAAGATGTTCGGTGAAATTTCTCACGCAAAGAGGCTCGTGAAGTACGCCTGTAGTACCCTCGTTGGACCTGGAGGGGAGGTTTACAACGGTCCCGGAGACAGGAGGGTATTCATGAGGTGGTCCGTGGGGTGGATGGCCCTATCTCTCGCTTCCCCGAAAAAGAACCACATTAAACCGGATTAGAATACGAAGTGAGACTCCGGAGGATCTTTACAACGCTCGTTATAACGTTCGCTGCCGCCCTTTGGATACTCTACCTGTTTCTGGACAGGCTGGCCGAAAATCCGAGGGTAATTGAGTTGAAAGGGGAAGATACCGTAAGGGTCTCCGTGGATACGTCCGAAAGGTGGACGTACGGGGACCTTCCCGGAGAGTGGCCCTCTGAGCCGGATCCCGAACTCGTGGCGCTCGGGAAAGAGCTCTTCAACACCCGTGGGTGCAGGGTATGCCACACTATTGGTGAAGGGGACCTCGTCGGTCCCGACCTCAAGAACGTTCACCGGATACGGGATTACAGATGGGCGCTCCTTCTCCTCCTGCGTCCTGACAGCATGCAGCAGTACGACTCCCTTGCCCACGCCCTCCTCAAAAAGTACGGCGTCCGTATGCCGGATCAGAGGTTGAGTCTGAGGGAGGCCGAAGCCCTCCTCCATTACGTGGTGTGGGAGAGTACGAAAGGTAATCGGGGAACTAAATAAACCTGCTCCCGCTTTAAAATCAACGCTCCATGGCCGAAAATCGTAAGAAGGTTATCCTTTCCGGTATGCGCTCCACCGGCCGTATGCACGTGGGACACCTCGCCGGTGTTCTGACCAACTGGATAAGGCTTCAGGACGAGTACGAATGCTACTACGAGATAGCCGACTGGCACGCCCTCACGGACGACCCCGCCAGGGCGAAGGAGGTTAACGAGAACGTCTTAGGCATGGTCAGGGACTGGCTCGCCGTCGGGATTGACCCTCAGAAGGCCGTAATATTCCGTCAGTCCTACGTACCGGAGCATGCCGAGTTACACCTCGCCTTCTCCATGCTCGTATCCGTGCCGAGGCTTCTGAGAAACCCCACGTTCAAAGAGAAACTCGCCGAACTGAGGAAGAAGAAGGGCTACACGAGGATGTCCCTAAAGGTTGAGAGGCTGGACGTTGAGGACGAGGTAGATCAGATCCTGAGGTTCGTGAGGGAGGAGGACGAAGAGAAGGCGAGAAGGATGCTGAGCAGCGTTATCAACCGGGCGAAGGACGAGGTACTTGAGAAGATAACCACGGAGGTATCCCTTGACGAGGCGGCTATACCGGCCGAGATCTCTTACGGCCTTCTCGGTTACCCCGTACTTCAGGCGGCTGACATACTGCTCTACAAGGGGGAGGTCGTTCCCATAGGGGCGGATCAGCTCCCCCACCTTGAACTTACGAGGGAAATTGCCAGAGACTTCAACCGGATATACGCCCCCGTCTTTCCCATACCGGAGCCTCTGCTGACGGAGACGCCAAAGATACTCGGGACGGACGGCAGGAAGATGTCCAAATCCTACAACAACGCCATATTCCTGAGCGACCCCCCGGAGATCATAAGGAAGAAGGTCAGATCCAGCATAACCGACCCCATGAAGGTGCGGCGGAACGACCCCGGAAGGCCGGAGGTGTGTCCGATATTCCACATGCACAAGGTATTCAACGGTGAGGAGGTGGACGAGATAGAGAGGGCGTGCCGCGCCGGTGAACTGGGGTGCGTGGCCTGTAAGAACAGGCTGACGGAGGTCCTCATTGAGAAGTTGACGCCCATAAGGGAGAGGGCGGAAAGTTACAGCGACGAAGACGTCCTTGAGATCGTAAGGGAAGGGTCCCGGAAGGCGAGGGAGGTCGCTGAGCGCACCATGGAGGAGGTAAGAGGGGCCATATTCGGTCCGTGAGGGTCTCCGTAGTAATCCCTACCTTAAACGGGGAGAGGTACCTGCCCCGCCTCTTTTCCTCCCTCCGTTCCCAGACGGTTGATACGGAGATAGTGGTCATAGACTCGTCGTCGTCGGATTCCACACCGGAGATAGCCCGTAAGTGGGCCGACCGTTTCCTCCAGATACCCCGCGAGGAGTTCAACCACGGCCTCACCCGGAACCTCGGCCTGAAGGTGACCAGCAGTGAGATCGTTGTCTTCATGTCTCAGGATGCCCTTCCCGAAAGGGGGGATACCCTTGAGACCCTCATAAGGCCCATATTGGATGGGAGGGTGGTCCTATCCTACGCCCGCCACATCCCACCCCCCGGTACGCCTCCACCTGAGGTCTTCTTCCGGCTCTTCAGCTATCCCGAGAGGTCGGAGATCAAAGACAGGAGCATGCTTCCCGAACAGGGGTTAAAGGTCTTCACGAACTCCAACGTGTGTGCGGCATACTTAAAGGAAAAGCTCCTTGAGGTGGGAGGGTTTCCCCGCGTAATACTTTCGGAGGATCTCTACGTGGCAGCGAAGCTGATACTTGCCGGTTATCGTACCATGTACAACGCGGAGGCCCGTGTCATACACGCCCACACTTTCACACCGTGGGGGATATTCAGGAGGTACTTTTCCATAGGTGTGTTCTACGCTGAAAACAGGTGGCTGAGGAAGTACGGCGGGAGGGGAGACACCCTCAGGTTCTTCCGGGAGGAGATCGTATACCTTGCGGAGAACCATCCCTTCTGGGTACCCTACGCCGTAGTTGAGAACTTCGCCCGTTTCATGGGTCTCATCCTCGGCTACAACTACCGTCTCCTTCCCCGATTCCTATGGCCGATCCTGAGCGGGTACAGGTACTACTGGAGGGACCTTGAAAGGCGATAAACTGCTCTTTATTCTCGCCGTTCTGATGGCCCTTAGCCTTCCCTTCTCCCTTTCCCTTTCCTACGTACCCTTAACCCTGGCACTTGTTCTCAGTTTTTACGAAGTCTTACGGAGGAAGGCGTCATATCCGAAGGACTTTCTGCTTTTTGTCCTCCTCTACGCCTGGCGTTCCCTTAGCCTTTTACTTAACGGCCTGCCCATCAAGCCCGTGAAGGACGTTTACGATAAGTTCCCGTATCCCGTTTTCTCCGTCCTCCACCTCTCCGAGGGGAGGTTGAACGCCCTCCTGCTCGCTCTGGCCCTCTCCTCGTCCGTCGTAGCCTCCCTCGGTATTCTCGGAGCCTTTTTCGGAGCATTCCGTACGGGATGGGTGTATACGGAGTGTCGGGGAGAGTGCCGTCTAACCGTGAAAAGACCCACGGATATCGTGGCGGTTATTCTGACGGATAAGGAGCGGAATTACTTCATAAACGGCCCCCGGATCGCCCAGGACAGGCCCGTACACCTTAGCCCCGGAGAGTACACCTTCTACTCCTATGCCGGTGCCATAGTGAAGGTCAGAAAAAGGGACGTTGCCCTCGGTGAAGGCTGGAGGGGAAGGTTTGAGGAGCGACGGTTTTACAACTTCACGTCCTTTGTGGGGTTTTACGACCACAAGATGCACTCCGGCGCCGTATTCGGGATATTGACCCTACTTTTCCTTTCCGTGGGGCTGTTCTACAGGTGGAGGTACCTCGTCTTCGTACCCCCTGTCTTCACCGCCCTGATTCTCACGGAAGCCAAGGCTTATATTCTCGCAACCCTTCTTCTGTCTCTCGCCCTTCTCTACCACAGGGCGCGCCTTTTCCGGCTTTACCCTTACGTCGTCTTATGGTCCGTGCCTGTGGTAACGGCCGGCCTCCTCTACTCACCCCTGAGGGCCGGTTTCCTGTGGTCCCTCAAGGCCCGCGTTAACTTCTGGAAGGTAGGTGTGGAGGCTTTCCCGTCCTCGCCCGTCTTCGGAGTGGGTTATGACCACGTTTCATCGCTGTTGAAACCGTACTACGTTAAAGGCCTGATAGATAACACCGCCCACCTTCACAGCTCGTACCTGAACGCCTTAGTTGAGACGGGAGTCGTCGGCCTGATCCTCGTCCTCATCACGGTAGTTTACTTCACCCTCAAGTTCCTTACGGCGTCCGAAAAGGGGCCGGATTACGTCAGGGCGTTTCTCAGGGGGGTGGGTGTGGCCATAGTTCTGGTGGGGGTCGTGGGAATAGTGGAAACCAACTCCGATACGGCTATACTGAACCTGCTCCTGACCTTCATTATGGGCGTGGGGGAGGCCGTTAGAAGATCCAATGTTCCACCTTAAGAACGGACTTTAGGTATCCTTTTACCACAACATTAGAATTAAAACTTTTCATGCGACCCCTTCCCTCCGGGTTCATAACTCTGAGCACCCTCCGACAGATAAAGGAGGGGGTATTTTACGTTCCGATAGGGAACAGGACGAACGAGGTCGTAAGGGAACTTCAGGCCTTCGGCGTCCCGGCCGTTCCGGGAGATGAGTATACATTATGGGCTGCTCGGATTGGTGGGAAAGGTCTCGTTATAGTGGGTGCGGACGAAATAAAGGGCGAGGCTATAACGGTTAAACCCGGATCCAGAGTGGATCTAACCGCCCTCTCCAGAAGGCTCGTAGATGCTGGGTTTGAGAGGAAGGAGTTTGCCGAGAGACCCGGAGAGTTCGCCGTAAGGGGTGGAATACTGGACGTGGTGTTCAAAAACTCCGCCTTCAGGGTTGTCCTCTTTGGCGAAGAGGTGGAGGAGGTAAGGGAGTTTTCCCCGTACACTCAGTTGAGTACGGGAGAGGTTGAGGGTTTCATCTTCATCCTCCCGTCCGATAGGCCTTTAGGGGGTGAAGTTTTAGAGATCCCTGAGGACGCTAACGTGAGGTTTAACCCACCTTTCGGGAACTTCAAACGGGCGTCGGAATACGTCAGGTCTATGACCAACAGGGGCTACCGCGTACACTTTGCCGGAAACCCTATACGTCTCGCCCTATTCTCCGGCATGGGGGTGAGACTCCTTAACGGCAACCTTTATGAGGGGTTCACGGACGAGGAGAGGAAGGAGGTGTACATCGGTGAGTGGGAGGTCATAGGGGCGCGTCCCACGATGGGTGAGGTCATATCAAAGGTCAAGGTCAAGACCCCCCGTTACCTTGAGCCGGGAGACTACGTCGTCCACGAAGACTACGGCGTAGGCATATTCCTCGGCCTTGAGAGGAGGGACGTGGGTGAGGTCATACTGCTCCAGTACGCTGACGGCCGTCTATCCCTCCCGGTTTACAAGACACACAAACTCACCCGGTACGTCGGCCCGGAAGGGTACGAGCCTCCCCTATCCTCCCTCAGCAGGAAGACGTGGCAGAGGGATAAGGCTAAAGCCCTTCTTGAGAGCTCAAAGATAGCACGGGAACTCCTCAACATAATCGTGAGTCGCAAGGTACCGAGGGGTTTTAACTACCCGCCCGTACCGGAGGAAAAACGGTTCTGGGCCACCTTCCCCTACGCGGAGACGGAGGACCAGATAAAGGCCATAGACGAGGTCCTGTCCGACCTTGAGAGCGACTTCATAATGGACAGGCTTCTGGTGGGGGAAGTGGCCTTCGGTAAAACGGAGGTGGCCCTCCGGGCGGCCTTTCGTGTACTTTCGCACGGCAGATCCGTGGTATGGCTCGTACCCAGTACGCTTCTGGCCTACCAGCACTACCGTACCATGGTCCCGCGCCTTTCAGCCTTCGGAATACCCGTCTATATGGTGTCCCGACTCTCAAAGAAGGTGGGGAAAGGACCCGCCCTCTACATAGGGACGCACGCCCTCCTGAGGATGGATATACCGGCCGTGGGGTTAGTTGTTGTGGACGAGGAACAGCACTTTGGGGTACTCCAGAAGGAACACTTCAAACGCCTTAACCCGAAGGTGGACTACCTCTACCTTTCGGCCACCCCTATACCCCGTACCCTTGGCATGGGCCTTGAGGGACTCATGGACATATCCTACCTTCGGACCCCACCGCCGGGGAGATTGCCCGTGGTTACCTACATAGGGGAGTACGACGACCGCATCGTTTCTGAGACCATAAACCGGGAACTTGAGAGGGGCGGACAGGTATTTTACGTCTACAACCGTGTTGAGGACTTAGAGAAGGTATTCAACCGCCTTAAAGAGATGATGCCCGGCGTACCCATGGAGATGCTCCACGGCCGAATGCCGAAGAGGAAGGTGAAGGAGGTGATGGACGCCTTCTACGGGGACCGGATAAAGGTACTGGTCTCCACCGCCATAGTGGAGGCCGGTCTGGACTTCCCCAACGCCAACACCCTGATAGTGGAGAGACCCGAAATCCTCGGCCTCTCTCAGATGCACCAGCTCAGGGGGAGGGTCGGGAGGTGGACGGTTCAGGCCTACGCCTACTTCCTTTACAGGCCACCCCTGAGGGGAAACGCCCAGAAGAGACTGGAGTACCTCGCCATGTACTCCTCCCTCGGTGAGGGGTACAAACTGGCCCTGCGGGATCTGGAGATTAGGGGAATGGGAGAACTCCTCGGAATAAAGCAGCACGGCAAGGTGGCGAAGGTGGGGTTCAAACTTTACCTGAAGTTCATAAGGAGGGCGCTCGGTCTTGAGGGTGAGGGGAAAGAGTACGAGGACCGATACGCCTACATACCGGAGGATTACGTACGGGATCCCGACAGGAGGGTGGAGTACTACGTACGGTTCGCCGACGCCCATTCGCCGGCGGAGGTAGATAACGTTCTCAAGGAGATGCGGGACATATTCGGAGACCCCCCGGAGCCTGTACTCCGTCTGGCCAACCTCCACAGAAGGAGGGTAACGGCCGGAGATTTACCTTAGAACGCAGTTAGAATTCTTTCCATGCTGGACCTGAGAGATAAGCTGCGCAGGTTTGCGGAGATCCTGTCCTCCAACAACACGGTAACCATTACCACGAAGGATCGGACAGGGAACGTATGGTCCGCGAAGGTCTTTTACGCCGATAAGGACGGCTACGTGTACTCTATCCTTGAGGATAAGGGGCATACCCTCAGGAACGTACGGGAGAACCCTGAGGTCTTCTTCGTTATTGAGAACGGGAACCCGATAAGGTTCGTACAGGGGAGGGGAACGGTTGAGATACTGGGACCCACATCCTCCCATCCTGAGGAGCGATCGCTAATTACGGCCCGCAACTTTCCTATAGTACCCTTCCTGAAGGCCAACCCCGACACCACCGTCGTCAGGATAAGGCCCACGGAGGTCTTCGTAACGGATATGAGCAGGGGGTTCCTTCCGAGGTTCAGGATCGGATTTGACGATAAGACTTTTAAGGTTCTGCGGGAGGTATACCCTCGTCCCTCAAAGTTATCCCTCTACGTGAGGGCCACCCGCCCGTGGGTTATATTCGCCACCGTATCCGCCGTCATAATAGGGACTCTCCTCGCGGGGAAGTTTGATCCCGTGCGGTTCTTCCTGACGCTGATCGGGGCAGTCCTCGTACACCTCGCAGTAAACGCCAGCTCGGACTTCTTTGACTATCTCAAAGGCGCGGATAGATGGGACACTCTCGGATCCAGCAGGGTACTCGTTGACAACCTACTTAAACCGGGGGAAGTCCTTATCCTATCGCTGGTACTTTACGTCCTCGCTCTCGCATCGGGCCTGGCCCTGTTCTATCTCCTCGGATACGATCCCCGATTTCTCTACCTCATAGGTGCGGGGTTCGTCCTCGGCTTCTTTTACGCCTTCGTACCCGTAGGGTGGAAGTACCTGGCTCTGGGGGACGTAGCCGTGTTCCTCGCCTGGTCCCTGATATCTACGGGGGCTTACTTCGTTCAGACCGGTGAACTTTCCCTGACACCCTTCGTAGCCTTCTCCCCCATCGCCCTTCTGATAGTGGCCATACTTCAGGGTAACAACATGAGGGATATACGGGACGACATTAAGAGCGGATACCGGACGTTCGCAGCCCTCATAGGCCCCTCACTCTCAAGGTACTACTACGCCTTCCTTGTGATCTCCGCATACGTACTGCTGACTGTTTTGATCGCCCTTAAGGTGCTTCCCATATGGACGGCCGTGGCCCTCCTTACCCTTCCTGAGGCGGTTAAACTGATACGCTGGGCCTTCAGACCCAACTACCTGCAGGCCGGTATGCTGGACTTTTATACGGCTCAGTTGCAGACGAAGTTCGCCACCGCGGTGATAGTCGGCCTGCTCCTGGACCTGTTGAGCAGGTACGCCTGACGAAACCCTGAGAGAAGTTGACCGGATGTAACCGGACTTCCACGGTATAATACTGGCTTATGAGGAATGAAAAAGTGGTAGTTTCTTTTGTGGTTGGTGTTCTGGTAGGGGCCCTCGCCGCGCTCCTGCTTACCCCATATACCGGAGATGAGGTAAGGGAGAAGATAAAGGAGGAATCCGACAGACTCCTTGATAAGCTCGTGGACTCCGTAGGAAGGTTTGAGAATCTGAAGGACAGGCTTGAGGAAGAGGCCTTTGACATAGAGGAGGAAATATAGCCATGAGGATCGCCATCAACGGCTTCGGAAGGATAGGCAGACAGGTCTTTAAGATAGCCCACGAAAAGGGGATAGAGGTTGCCTACGTGAACGATCTCGCGGACGCGAACACCCTCGCCCACCTCCTGAAGTACGATTCCACCTACGGCAAGTACGACCGCAACGTAGAGGTCAAGGGGGACAGCATCTTCGTTGACGGTAAGGAGGTAAAGGTCCTCTCCATTCCGGATCCGTCCGAGTTCAGGTGGGGGGATTGGGGTGTTGACCTCGTTGTGGAGGCCACCGGACGTTTCCGCCACTACGACAAGGCTTACAAGCACATAGAAGCCGGTGCGAAGTGGGTGATAATTACCGCTCCCGCGAAGGATAAGGCGGATATAACGGTCGTTTATGGGGCCAACCACACGGCCATAGACAGGGAGAACCATAGGGTAATATCGGCCGCCTCCTGTACTACCAACGCCTTTGCCCTCATGATAAAGGTCCTGAAGGAGAATTTCGGTATAAGGTACGGTCTCATGACGACGGTTCACGGCTATACCAACGACCAGAGGCTGTTAGACGCTCCTCATAAGAACCTCCGCCGTGCCCGTGCCGCTGCCTTAAGCATAGTTCCTACCACGACCGGGGCCGCAAAGACCATCTACAAGGTATATCCCGAGCTGCAGGGTAAACTGGACGCCGTGGCCCTCCGCGTACCCGTACCCGTACCTTCAATAGTGGACTTCACCGTGGAGCTGGAGAAGAGCGCCTCTATAGACGACATCCACACTGCCTACGAGGAGGCCGCCAACGGCGAGCTCAGGGGACTCCTTGGCATAACTTACGAGGAACTCGTCTCCGTAGACTTCAAGGGAGAGGACAGGACGGTCGTTATAGACGCCCCCCTCACCCGTGCCATAGAGGGTACCAACATGTTCAAGCTCTTCGGATGGTACGACAACGAGTGGGGATACTCTATGCGGGTGGTGGATATTATTGAGTACATAAGAGGATGATAACCTTTCTGTTAGTGCAGCTGGGGGGCGGGCAGGAGGAGAGTTACCGCCTTCACAAGTTTAAAACCTGGACGTTCGGTGACGTTAGAAAGATACACGTTGTCGGAGGTTTCCTTTTCCTCGCCAAAGAGGACGGGGTCAAGATCCTGAACCTCGTTACTCTCAGCGATTCGGTTAAGGGGGTTAAACTACCTGAGTACATAACCGGAGAGAGGCCGGTTGACATACTTTATTCCAAGGGAACGATGTACGTCGCCTTCAACACCCGGACCTCCCCCGAAATAGACGTGGTGGACTTTAAGACCGGAGAGCTTAAAACCAGCCTCACGGTCGGTGGAAACATCATAAACCTCGCCATGGGTTCAAAGTACCTGTTCGTACTGACGTCCATAGGTATGGAGATCTTTGATGTTTCCAACCCCTCCGAGCCAAAGGACGCTGGCAGCCTCCCGTTCTCAGGGTTCACGGGTACGTCTATGAAGGTAGCCTTCCCCTATATCTACGTATCCGCCGGTAAAGACGGTTTAATAATTTTCAAGGTTGAGGGTGGCCAGATAAAGAAGGTATATCAGTACCAGCCTCCGGACGGCTCTCCCGTGATAGACGCGGAACCCTACGGCAACTACGTGTACCTCGCCTGTGCTAAAGGGGGAATAAAGGTTATAGACATCTCCCGTAGTGACAACCAGCTCGTAGGGGAGGTGAAGACCGAATCGCCCGTGTTTGAACTGCGGAGGTACAGGAAGATTCTCCTCGCCCTCTTTGGAAGTAAAGGGGTCAAACTTTACTCCATAGCCCGCCCGATGGCCCCCATGCTCTCGGCGTATTACACCAACGGCCAGTACCTGTACGATGCGGGGGCCTATAAGAGGTATCTTGTTCTGGCCTACGGCCCTGCCGGCATAATTACGTTCAAGTCCCCCGTCCTGAAGTGAAGCTGAGTCAGGTCTTCCTGAAGGACGAGAGGGTTATAAAGCGGATCGTTGAGGCTGTGTCCCCCTCCGAGGGGGACGTTTTCGTTGAGGTGGGCCCAGGATTGGGCGTGATAACCTTTCCCCTCATGGAGGCCGGTGCCAGGGTCGTGGCCGTGGAGATAGATACCTTCCTGTGTATGAGTCTCCGTCGCAAGGGTGTGGATGCCGTGTGCGGGGACTACCTCAAAACGGACGTTGAAGCTCTCCTGAAGGAAAGGGGCGTGGAAGGTAAGGCACGTTTCTTCTCCTCCGTACCCTATCACATAACCCACGACCTCCTCCTCAAAGTCTTCGGAGAGCGGAGGCTGTACAGGGATATTCACCTGATACTGCAGAAGGAGGTGGCCGACAGGCTCGTGGCCGAAGAGGGCAGCAAAACGTACGGCCCCTTCTCCGTGATCGCCCGGGCGCTGTTCCATCCGAAGGTACTTTTCAGGATACCCCGCGGGGCCTTTTCCCCCGTCCCGAAGGTCCATTCCGCCCTCGTAAGGCTCGTTCCAAGGGAGGACAGGTTGAACGTTGATGTAATCCGTTTTCTGAAGTTCCTGAAGGTTCCCTTCAGCCGCAGGAGAAAAAAGTTAAGGAATACCATGAGGGATATACCCGAGGAGTTCGCAGACCTCCGACCGGAGAATTTACCTCCCGAAGTGTGGATGAAACTCTACATGAATAAGAAACGTAAATCGCCTTTAAAATAAAACGATGCTTTTAATTCTCGGACAGATCACCTTGCCCAACTGGGACGCCGTACTCACGGAGGACAGGAAGAAGGCCGTGGTACGTATACTCGCCTTCGGTCTGCCAAAGTTAAGGACGGTGGGGGACGTGGTGGCCGACTGGAACGTCTCCCTTGGCAGCGGTTTCTTCATAGACTCCACCGGAAGGATAATAACCAACAGTCACGTTGTGCGCAAGGCCAAGGTTATAGCCGTGGTGTTGAGCGATGCTAAGACGAGCAATTTCAGGGAGTTTATGGAAAGCCTTTACTTTGCGGAACTGTTGTACGACGACCCTGACAACGACGTTGCTGTCCTCAGGGTCGTGGGTGAAAATTTTAAAACCTTAAAGTTCTCCAACCGTAAGTACCTGCGTCAGGGAGAGCCGGTTGCGGCCCTCGGTTTTCCCGGAACCTCTTACCACGACAACAAGTTGAAGGTCGTGTTCGGATTCGTGGCCTCCGATAAGGACGATAACCCTATCCTGATAAACATGAGCGTAAATCCCGGAAACTCCGGGGGACCCCTGCTTGACGGCAAAGGCGAGGTTGTAGGGGTGGTATTTGCAAAGGAGGGAGAGGGAAGGGAAGGTCTGGCCTACGCCATACCCGTTCCTGTAGTGAAGAAGGTTCTCAGAAACATAGAGCTGAGGAAGATTACGAAGGGGCACTACGCCGGGACGGAGATTTACGAGGCGTACGAGGAGCTGGGTAGAGGTCTGATGAAGGCTCTGATATTTCAGGATTACGAGGCTGCCATAGACCACGCCCAGAAGGCCATAGAGCTGGATCCCGATTATGCCGAAGGACACTTCTTTTACGGTTTTCTGGCCTACAAGTACAAGGCATACGATATAGCCAACAGAGAGTACAAGACGGCTTACAAGCTTAAACCCTCACTGTTTGACGACAACTACAACAAGGAGACCGTGGAGAAACTCCTGAACCCCGACACGTCCGACACCGAGGAGACCGGGGAAGAGGAACAGCAGGAGAGTACGTCCGTTTCCGTATCCTCCGTTGAAGAGGGCAACATCACACCGAGGGTTGAAAACATAAGTGTCACATCGTCTTCCCGATCCGGGGGATGGAAGAAACACATCACTTCATGGCAGGTAGGACTCTACCTCCTCAGGGGCAATCCCGACGAACTCGTACAGGGTAAAAATTCCCTTCCGACCTCCGACAGGTACGAGATAACGGCGGCCGTCCATACGGACATCTGGAGTACGTCCTTCTATCTGGTAAAGAACGCCGGATGGGGGTTCGGCATAGGGGCGCCCATGGTGAGCGTGATCCTCTTTTCTGGAGGGAACGAGGCCCTAAGACTGGAAGGCATATACCGTAACGGAAACCTCAGGGCGACGCTCGGAACGACCGTCCTCAGGGAGGACGGCACCTATCCCCTCGCCCTGCGCATATCTCTGTGGTACAGGTACAGAAGGACCCCATGGACGTTTATGGTTGCTCTGGAACGGGCGAGGTTTGAGGAGATTGGAAGGGCACTATCCGCCAAAGACAAAGAGGAGAGAAGGATAAACTCCATCCTTTCCGTGGGACTCGGTCTCTGGTTTTAGGTAGCTCGGGGAGGGGAAGCCTTGAAGTGGGTATTTCTGGACATAGAGACTACGGGAACGGACTTCCGGAGGGACAGAATAGTTGAGATCGGTCTGGTCGTAAAGGGGAAGAGGGGAAGGCCAAAGGAACGGGCATTCCTCCTTAACCCCCAGGCTCCGATAAAGAAGAGGGCGTACAGGGTCCACGGCATAGGGTACGACGACGTTAAGGGAGCGCCAACGTTCCCGGAGATAAAGGACGAGCTCCTGCCCCTTTTAAAGGGGTCGGTTATAGTGGGTTTCAATCTCCTCAGTCTGGATATACCCTTTCTCAACTTTGAACTCTACCGACTCGGTGAGCCGCCCCTTTTGAACCCGGTCGTGGACGTCAGACAGATCGCCAAAGTAATTTACGAGGACGCTCCGAACTCTCTGGAGAAACTGGCGAGGTACTTCGGCATAGAGGTTAAGAACAACCACAGGGCGCTTACGGACGCCCGTATAACCCGTAAAGTCTTCATGGCCCTTAAGGAGAGGAAGCCGGAGATATTCGCGGATGTTGACGGTCTGGAGAGCCTCACGTTATCAAACTTCCCGTCCAAATCGGTTGATATTCTCAGGATAGCGAGGGAACACGGGTGGGTGCATATAAAGTACTACTCCCACAGGTACGGCCTCTCGGAATGGAACATACGTCCCATAACCATCCTCAAAAGTTACGTTATTGGGGATACTGGAGAGGGTAGGTTCAAGTACTTCAACGTGATGAGGATCATAAAGATCTCACCCCCATCCTTCGGCTGGATATAGGTGGGGAGATACAACCACTCTAAGCTCCCTTATAGGTAGGCTGAAAACTCGCCGGCAAGGTGGTAAACCTCGGCCGCAACGTCGTGTTTCAATCCCTTATAGGTAGGCTGAAAACAACATAGACCATGACCCTGATTATTTCGCCGGTACGCGTTTCAATCCCTTATAGGTAGGCTGAAAACCCATGGGAGGAACATCCACGTGTCCGGGAACAACAAGAGTTTCAATCCCTTATAGGTAGGCTGAAAACTATACCCCACGCCGAGTACTCCCCCTTCCCGATCCTGTTTCAATCCCTTATAGGTAGGCTGAAAACCTGTCTCAACCTCAACGGCAGATTTGGACGTCGGAAGTTTCAATCCCTTATAGGTAGGCTGAAAACCGCCCGTATGGGGCGAGATATAGCGGGGCATCCGTTGTTTCAATCCCTTATAGGTAGGCTGAAAACATGCTATTCCATATACGACTACGACACGTGGATGCCGAGTTTCAATCCCTTATAGGTAGGCTGAAAACGCACAACGATAAAGAAGGTGATGCGGAAGGTGAGGGAAGGGTTTCAATCCCTTATAGGTAGGCTGAAAACAAAGACGAAAATTGTCGTGGTAGGGACGATGGGGCAGTTTCAATCCCTTATAGGTAGGCTGAAAACCCATCTCTCATCCCTCGCCAAATTCTCAATTGTCATGCGGAACTACCGGGTATTATAAGGGCGGAAAAATGAAGGTGAAGGTTCGCAAACCTCCAATCCTGCAGAAATCCCGGGGGGTTTGCGAAGTGGGTGTGAATGCCCATCACTATTGATAAAACGACCTTTTAATACGTTTGAACGGTCGTTCAAGCACCCCACGTAAGTTGAAATTTTCCGGAGGTTTGCGAAGTTGGTTTGTAATGTAAACACGTCTGTAATACAGACAAACGGTTTTATCGTCCCCTCCCAATCGCTGGCATAAACGTTATGACCATCTCAAGAGCGAGGATTATCAGAAAGGCGTATATCAGGTACGGCCACAGGGCTTTCGGAGCCGGAGGTATACTAACAGAAGTCCTCAGGTTGGCCACCACCACCCCGACCATACGCCCATCCCTGTAGATCTCGTAAACTCCCGCCACCTTCGGAACGAACTCCTCCGGACAGCATACCCGCGTGATTCCCCGTATTTCCACAGGTTCCGGGAACCTGACCGTATCCCCAACCTCCGTATAGGTCTTGAACACCGACCTTGAAAATATGGGGACGAACTCAAGGAACTCGGGTGTAAAGGCCCATCCGGTAGCGGCCGGATGAAAACCGAAGTAAAACTTTCCTCCGTACTCCACACCCACGACCTGTCCCTTCCTGTCTAAGAGGATCGGTTTACCCGACAGGAATACGCATCCGCTATCCCTGAAAATAAACTCAACCACCGCAGGGACGACGTTTAAACCTTCCTCCTTCAGCCGATCGCAGTCCATAAGGAAGTTGAGGGAACCCTCCTCGCTCAGTACCGTATCCACTCCCACCACGACATCCAGGCCGAGGGTGGAGATTGCCGCCTCCCATACCTCCCTATCCAGGCCGGTCGCAACTACCCTACCCCTGCCATGGCTTTTGAGGGCGTAGTCGTAGAGCGTCCTACCCTCCACCTCCATCTTCACCGGGCCGGACAACGGGAGGGTCGCCGAATACGTTCTGCTGCTCCCTTCCTCCACGTAAAGGCTGTCTATTAGTACCACCCTCCCCTGTGCTTCCACCTTTATATGGAACCACCTTCCCTTACCCGGGTTCATGATGGAGACCCTTATCCCCTCCGGGGAAACGTTGAAGTCCTTTATCTCCCATCCGAAGGAGGGGGACCATATCTCGTACTCAACGGACGGTACCTCGCTCCACGCTCCTACGAGGGCCACCTTCCCTTTCGGTTCCGGGTTAGGGGTAAAGCGTACTCTTGCGAACTTCCCCCACGTCTCCTTTATCGTCCTTATGGTGGATGAAGGAACGTCCTTTACCCATATCTCTGCTGGAGGTTTACCGTTGTACAGAAAAGGCTTTGCGGGATAGAGAAGGATAAGGAAGATCAGAAGGGAGCGCAGGAGAACGACGATAATATCCCTTATCCGTAGGAGCAGCACACCCGATACCCTCCCGGCCGTAAGCATACCTATCCACGAGAAGGGTACCCTGGGGGCGAACCGGCTCGCCACGGTATGGAGTATTACGGTGGCGAAGAATCCCCCAAGGGCAGCGTAGAACCATCCGGGGTTTACCGTCCAGAACAAGGGCAGATTGTACGGT
Organism: Caldifarciminota bacterium; assembly: GCA_027003075.1. Taxonomy (GTDB): domain Bacteria; phylum Hydrothermota; class Hydrothermia; order LBFQ01; family LBFQ01; genus JAADCS01. The sequence goes on from JALWYV010000022.1 coordinate 44,845, forward strand.
CGTTATCCGGCTATATCTCGCTTATGCTGAGGACGTACTCGGCGGGTACGTACAGCTTTTCTCCATCCCTCTCAATCTCCAGAACCATATCCGGATGTACATCCACCAGCCTGCCCTTTACCTCCCCACCCCCGGCGACCCATACGGACACGCACCTCCCTGTAGTTGCGAGCCTATCCCTCCATATACGGAAAACCTCCTCAAAGGGCATACCGTAAACCCTTTTTATCCCTTCTGCTATCTCCCCGGCGAGGGCGTCAAGGTCGTACTTCCTACCCGTCAGGACCTTGAGGGTGGTTGCGGTGGGGATGGGGGGTTCATCCTGATTCACGTTCAACCCTATACCCACGATCACGTACCCTTCCTTCTCCTCCACGAGGATACCGCACAGTTTATGCCCGTTAACGAAGATGTCGTTCGGAAAGTGTAGTTCGGTGCGGTACCCGAATTCTCTGAGCAGAGGAGATACCACATCATCAACGACCACGGCACTTCCGAGCATCAACTTGTAGTTATCCCGGTCCACGCTCTTCAAAAACGCTCCGCTCATCCATAGTCCCCCCTCCTCGGAGATCCACCTCCTCCCCATCCTCCCCCTTCCGGAAATCTGTACGTCCGCCCTGACGAAGACCAGTACTCCCACCTCCTTTGCCAGCCTGTAGGCTTCGTCGTTGGTTGAGCCTACCTCCCTCAGACGGATAACTTTTTCCTCTGCTCCTCTTTCCATTCGCGAAGTTTCTTTATCCTCTCCTTAGGCTCAAGGTAGTCTATGTAGAGGACGCCGTTTATGTGATCTATCTCGTGCTGAAGTACTCTCGCGTACAGACCCGTGGCCGTTATCTCCACCGGCACCAGTTTCCCATCCCTCAGTTCAAGGGCCTTGACGACGGCAAGGTATGGCCTCTTAACGTCAAAGTAAAGCCCCGGAAAGGAGAGGCAACCCTCCTCGTCCACGTCCTCCCCCTCGTGGTAGACGACCTCCGGATTGACCAGAACCTGGGCCTCGTCCTCCCTGCCCGTGAACTCGCCTTTGTAAACGGCTATGACCCTTAGCAGTTCCCCTATCTGGTTTGCGGACAGGCCTAACCCTTCGTGGGCGAACATGGTATCAACGAGATCCTCGGCGAGGCGAAGGACCTCCTCGTTCAACTCCTCAACGGGTTTCGCCACCTCACGGAGGACGGGGTCAGGGTATATCCTAACCTTTCTTACCATCCTTCTTCTCCTCCTCTGCGAGTCCCCTTATCGCCCACTTCATAAAACTGGCGCGGACACCCGGAGATATCTCAAGAATAACGAGGTTATCCTTCGTCTCAACCACGGAGCCGATTATCCCGGCCTCCGTTACAACCTTATCCCCCTTCTTAAGGCTCTCTATGAGCTGTTTTCGTCTCTTCTCCTCCCTCTGTTGGGGCATTATGATGAAGAAGTAAAAGGCTGCTATCATTATGATGAAGGGGAAAGCGAGGCTTAACAGGTCCCCCCATCCACCTGCCTGCTGTGCCATCAGAACGTTGAACATAGACCTTTAATTCTAATCCCGTTCCATATCCGGAGTGTATTCCGGTCATATTTCTGCAAACCTTTCTTATGATGCCGAACAGCATCGGGGATAAAATCTACCGATGTTTAACCTCGGGTTTCAGGAACTACTTATCGTATTCGCCCTGATAATGCTCCTGTTCGGGCCGAGCCAGTTGCCGAAACTGGCGAGGGGGTTGGGGAACGCCCTGAAGGAGTTCAAGAGGGCAACAGGCGAGATAGATGGGGTAAAGGACCTCTAATGGGCATAGCCGGCCTCGTGCTCGCCGGTGGCAGATCCCGGAGGTTCGGTAGCGATAAACGTTTTTACAGGATCAGCGGAAGAACGCTCCTTGAAATTGCGGTGGAAAAGCTGGAGAGGGTATGCGATAGGGTGTACGTGGCCTCTGACAGGGTGGACCTTCCGGTGAAAGTTAGAGTAGTTCTGGACACGAAAAGGTACAGGGGGCCGCTCTACGGTATATACTACGCCCTGAGACGTACGTCCGAGAGGTCGTTTCTGGTCCTTCCCGTTGATATGCCGTACGTATCTGTCCCCATGCTCAGGCAGGTATATAGGTACGGGATCACCGGTTTCAACGCGATCACCCGGTTCGGAGGAAAGGTATTCCCCTTTCCGGGTGTGTACTCACGCGATGTCCTGTTGTACCTGAACGTAAGTGTGCGCGGCAGGGTCAGGGACTTCGTACGCTGGGCCGAAAGGAGAGGGAGGATGAGGTCGTTTGAGGTACGGAACGGGGAAGAACTGGTAAACCTCAACTTCATGCCCTGAGGATCCTTGAACTATAGAAAGGACGGGGTTTTGCTTTACGGGGGCTTTTTATTCCCAAATTACGGGGTCGCCCCGGATTCACCTCCCGTACAATATACGGAGCGTGAAGTTAAAGGAGTTTAAAGAGTTCCTGTCCAGGCTTATAGACGGGAAGAAGAGTGGAGTCCTCAAGGTTTACCGCAAAACGTTCGGCGATCCCCTACTGTACGCATACTTCCTGAAGGGTGTACCCGTTTACGCTTCCTCCTTTGTGGTAAGGGGAAAGTGGTACGAAGGGCTTCTAACCCGGAAGGAGGTGGACGACAACATATTCGGGAACATCTTCAGGTACGCTTACGATAAACACGGTAAACGCTTCATTGAACACATAGTTAAGTACTCTCAGAACGTCCTGAAGGAGGTCCTGAAATCTCTCGCGGAGAGCGGGTGGGAGGTGGAGGTGGAGTTCCTTGAGAGGTCGGAGGAAGACATAAAGGAGAGCATAGGTATAACCCGCTCCACCACGATAGAGGGATGGGCAAAGAGCCTCCTATCCGTAGGGGCAACGGCAGTGTATATCCCCTCAAGCGATAAGGTGATCGGTATGATGCGGGGGGATACCCTGAAAAAGGTGTACAACATCCTCCTGTCAAACTTCGGGGACGTGGACGCTATATACTCCACGCCCCTCGCCAACGCCTTTGTGATCCACAAGGACGGGGAACCGCTCCTCGTCTTCATTAGCCTCACCATAGGGTTTGAAGAGGTGGAGAGCTTTAAGAGACTCCTGTCCTCAACGCCTCCCGTCCCCTACGAAGGGGAAATAGAGGTGGGGAGGTCCTACGACTTTCCCGTAATTGACGGTGTGGGGCGCCCGTTCGCCTTCGCCCTCAGGAAGGGTATGAACACTTTCTCCCTCGCCATAGTGAGGGAAAACAGGGTGGCCCACGTTTATACCATGGACGTTGACGGGGTTTTCAGTATGATACTGGATCTTGCCGAGCGGTTGAGCGCGGAGCTCTACAGGGTTCTGGAGAAGGTTGAGAACGAGAACATCCCCCAGACGGTCATGGACCTTCAAATACGGATACTCATGATGTCCCACCCCCATCCCGAGGACTTCCGGAAGGTTGCTCTGGAAAAACTCGTTAAACTTTAGTACGTAAGGCCCGGACAACCCCTTCGGCCACGTCCGGACCCCACGGGGAGCTTATCAGGACGCGCGGCCCGTAGAGATGAATGAGCAGGTAGGTACTCCCCTCCCTTAAAGGGTAATTCAGGGCATCTGCAAGCACTTCGGCCATCTCCCGGCCCTCGCTGTTGGTGTGGTAGTACCGTATCTCCGGTGGCCCGTACCTGAGGATTAAAGTGAGGCCTCTGTGGTTCTGGAGTTTCAACGTTAGATGGAGGTCGTCCTCCTGCAGAGCCATACCAGTATGAAGATAACGGGCGTTCAGCCTGCGGGACAGGTAGAGGCCGTACCAGAACGCCCTGCCGTCCTTAAGTACCACGGCCACGTCCTCCCTTTCCTCTCCTCGCCACGATGGTCCCCGGTAAGGTGTGGTGCGGTGTCCGGGTAGAAAGGACCACCTTCTGTACGTCCATATCGGGTCCGGCTCTTCCACAGTGGGAAGCGTACGGAAGGTCTCAAGGGCGGAGTGGAGTACGTCAACTTCAAGGTCTATGAGGCGATCGTCCATCTCTCGTGCGAAGAAGAGCTCTGTGAGAAGTCTCACGTCGGGACCCCTCTTTACGACCGTATAGGTAGAGGGCAAAGGCGGGAGGAAACGGCGTTCCAGGAGTCGTCTCTCTATTTCCCCGTAGATGAGGTAGGCGAGGTCGTAGGAGGGGGATACGAGTTCCCATCCGGTGTATACTTCCGATCTATACTCTACCTCCTCCTCGTAGGCGTTGTGATGGATGCTCAGGAATATATCGGGGTTTATCCTGTCCACCATTTCCACCCTGTCCGACAGCGACAGGTACACGTCCCTATCCCGTGTAAGGACGACGTCCCAGCCTTTAAGCCTTTCGGCCAGAGAGAGGGCGACGGCGAGGTTTATATCCTTCTCCGGCAGGGAACCCTGAAGGGTGCCGGTGGATCTCCCCCCATGGCCGGGATCTATCAGTATGCGCATCTACCTTATCACTACCCTGTGTATCCTCTTACCTATCCGGATGAACCATACGCCCCGCCTGAGGTTTACGGAAGTTTTGCCCCGGATCTCCCCGGCTCTGAACAGCCTGCCGTCCGCACTGTAAACGGCGTACTCTCCGGTTCCTTCAAGGATTACCTCCCTGCCCATAACCCGGACTCCGGAGGAGGTACGGCTCTCGCCCTCGGAGACGCCGAGGTCGTCGTCTCCGTTCCCTATCGGACATGGATCCATGGCGTAGTAGACCTCAAAGTTCCCCGACTCGTTTGAGGACCAGACTATGTGCCAGTACCCGTTATCGTAATCAACGCTTACGGCACCGTCGTGGGCGTTGTTGTTGGTGAGCCTCTGGAGGGGAGACCAGTTATCACCCCAATCCGTCGTGATCTTACAGACCACCTCCCAGTCTCCGTCCAGACTGTCCATCCAGTAAAGCCGGGCCTCGCCCGTGGAGGCGGCCCTGACGAAGGGGTTCCACGATTTGGTGGGTGTACCGGAGAGGTTTGATGGACCCAGCCACGTACCCCCACCGTCCAGAGACCTCTTGTACAGTACCTCCTTGTTGCCGAACCTCTCGTCCACCCACATGTAGTACACCACGTTGGTGTTTACGTCCATACTCCCTATGGGTCGGTCGTAAGGTGAGGGCCCTCCAGCATCCTGCCCTGACATATCAACCGTACTGAACCACGAGTTCCCACCGTTCAGGCTACGGCGGTACTTGGCCCTTTTCTCCGTCGTGTTGAACGTCATGAACCACAGGTGTATCCTTGAGGGGTTGGACGGATCCCTGCGGATTATAGGGGAATCGGAAAGATCCTGAAGGGCGTCGGACGTCCATGTGGCGCCAAGGTTGGTGCTGCGTTTGTAGTACACGTTATACAGTGGAAACAGGAAGACAGGCCTGTCGTCCGCCCACGCGAGGTGCATGACGGGTCCGTTAAGGGCTACGGAAGGACCCTCCTGATTGTAGGACGTGGAGGATGTTATGGGGCTGTACTCCGAACTCCAGGTCGTCCCTCCGTCCTCGGATACGCGGTAGCGGATGTCAACGTCTCCACCGTTATCAACCTCGTAAATTATCACGACCGTGTCCCCGGTGCATTCAATCCAGAGTTCTCTCCAGAGGTCACGGGGGCCGGTTATGGTTACCTTCGGCTCCCACGTTACCCCACCGTCAAGACTCCGACGGTAGTATATGCGACCGTAATGGGACCAGGTGCCAGAGTTGAACCACGCCACGTGTACTTTGCCGTTACACGCAGCGACGTTCTTAGTACTCCTTTCCGTCGGGTGGTTCCACGTATCAAGGTAGGGACGATCCTCCTGCGGATCGTTGCTCAAGTTAACCGGTACGGTACACGCACATGCAGATATCAAAAAACCAATCATATTTAACCCCAATATTTTAAGGCAAAAACCCCACCCGGTGCAACAGGTCGCTTCCTCTCTATAATCGCCGGTATGGAAAGGTACGACGCCGTAGTTGTCGGTGGCGGCCCCGCAGGCTCCATGGCCGCCCGGAGGTTAGCAGAGGGTGGGGTGAAGACTCTACTTCTGGAAAGGAGAGCCGAGTTCGGTCAGGTGGTGCAGTGCGCCGAGGGGATATCCCATCAGTCCCTTACCCTTTACTTTGACGCCGATCCGAAGTTCATAGCCTCTGTCATTAACGAGGCGAGGTTCTACTCCCCGGACGGGGACCACTTCACCATCAGGAAGGAGAGGGTGGGGTACGTCCTTGAGAGGAAAATATTTGACCGCTTCGTTGCCCAGACGGCCGCCGAGGCTGGTGCTGAGCTACTCACTAAGGCCAACTTCACCAGACTGGAGAGGAAGAACGGCGTATGGCACGTACACTTCACCTACGGCGGGAAGGAAGAGGTGGTTGAGGCGAGACTCGTCATAGGTGCCGACGGTCCAGGGTCCAGAGTGGGAAAGCAGGCAGGTCTGAAACTGGACCTTGACCCCGAAGACTACCACCACGCCGTTGAGTACTTCCTCGTACACCCTGCCGTGGAGGACGGCCGCATAGACTTCTTCGTTGGGGACTGGTGCTGCTGGAAGGGTTACGGATGGAGCTTCCCGAAGGGTGGCCACTACGGTAACGTGGGTGTGGGGGTCGCCGTCCTGCCCGAAGGGGAGTCGGCCGATACGTATCTGGATCGCTTCGTATCCCACTACTTCAAGGGCGCCCGGATAATGGGTAAGACGAGTAGCGTCGTCCCGGTAGGTGGTCATAAGATGCAGATCTACGGAGACGCCATTATGGTCGTGGGGGATGCGGCGCGTCTGGCGGAGCCGATTTCCGGTGGGGGTATCCCTGCTGCCCTCGTATCGGGGAGCGTGGCCGGTGAGGTGGGAGCCAAAGCCTTGAAGGAAGGAGACCTATCATCGCGGAGACTTAAGGAGTACCACGACCGTTTCTGGGAGATAATGAACAGGCGGGAGTACGAACTGGCCTACGAGATAAGGCGGGCGCTCCTCCGCATGGACGACGACGACCTCCGCTTCATATTCTCCAAGTTGAAACCCCTGTTTGATGGCGTGGAGATAGACGAGATAGACGCCTTTAAGTGGGCGAGGTACATCTTTACGAAGGCCCCGGATCTGCTCCTCTTCGCCGCAAAGAAGATGGGACCGGCTTTCGTTGACTATCTCAGGCGGTCCGTAGGTCTATGATACTGTACCTGATAGCCGGCAGTTACGTCGGGTTAGAGGTGAGGCTCACGGAAATGCTCATAGGGAGGAACGTGAGCGGTTATACGGCCTCACGGAGCGGAAGGTTGTTTGACGAGGTAAAGGGGATCGTTTACGTGAGTCGCCCCAACCTGTGGGTACACTTCGCCCAGCCCTTCGCCCCCTGTTCCGACCTCAAAACCCTCTACGGTGGTCATCCTTCCGACGTAAGGCTCCTCGCATCCCCCATGCTTGAGGGGGACATAAACCTTATGGTTTGGAGCGCCGACGCACCCGACCGTATAGCCACGGTGAAGTTGAAAACCTCCATACGTAAAGACACGATCGTGTCCAGAGTCCCCGGCTTCCGGTTGTACGTAAGGGACGGGAAGTTCTTCAAGCGGGATACCCAGTACGCGGTAACCGTCTCAGGTGATAACATCAGGTGTGAGGAAGAGGGGATAAGGTTCTTCCACCTTGGAAAGAAATTAGAGGATCCGACGTTCATATGGACGGGCAGGGAAGTATGGGTTCTGGACGGTAAAGTGCTGTACGCCTACAGGAAGGGTAAACTCGTTAAACTGCGCACGTTCAAGCATCGGGCCTATCCCACGGCCGACGGTGAGGGTACGGTCGCCTTTTACATGCCGGAAGAGGACGAGATGTTCATTCTCCGCTTCTCACCGGACTATTCGGACGTCTCCACGAAGAGCCTCAGGGGTGTATCCAGAGACGTGAAGGGGGAGTTCGTATCCATCCATTCGGTAAGGGAGGTTAAAAAGGGAGAAAGGAGTATAGGACGTTGGGTGATCGTCCTGCTCTTTAGAAAGGACGGAGAAGTTTACTACGTTAAGGTTAAACCGGAAGGAAAGGATTACACTGTGGAGAGTACGGACCCCTAACGGCGGAGCCTCCGCTCTATGAAACGGGTTAACACCTCGTAGATCTCCCGGAGATCGCTCCCTTTGAGGATCTCAAGGTGTCTCTTTACGGTATCCACGTCTCCCCTTATTAGGGGGCCGGTAAGCCCACCTATACCCTTAAGGAGGAAGTTGTTGAAGGAGACCTTTACGAGGCGTGCGTAATCCTCCCGCGTGAGGCCGAGAGATGAGAATATCTCCTCTCCCGCAAGGAGGGGAGCGTATATCAGGTTGGATACGAAGACGGCGGCGGCGTGGTACAGAGCCTTCTTTTCCGGTGGTATCTCAACTACCCTTATGGGAAGGCGGGAGGCGAGGGATCTGACGGGTCCCTTTGCTCCCTCAGTACCCTCAAACCCCACGGTTATGCCCTCCCAGAGACAGGGGTCGGGTCGGTTGAAGGCCTGAAGGGGATGGAAGGAGAACCTCTCCGGGAAGGGTTTCAGTACGTCGGAGGTTAACGCTCCGGAGAAATGCCCCACGGCCCCGTACTTCCTGCCACTCTCATAAATCCGCCTCGCCGTGGACGATATGAACTGATCTCTGGTGCCGATAAAGAGGAGATCGGCGTCCTCAAGCCTCCCCTCTCTGCTCCTCACCCTGTACGTGATGACCTCTATACCCCTTCTACGGAGGAATTCGGCGAACGCCCCCCCTACCTTACCGACCCCGACTATCTGTACCTTCACTTCAGCTCTATCTTATCCGGATCCACCCCCTCTATGAGGCGCATGTACTCCTTCCACATGCACCTGTCCTGCACCACTATAAGGCCCCTCTCAACGAGTGGGGCTACCGCTTCGTCGTTCCTTATGCCCTCCTGAAGCCAGAAGACCTTAACGTCCCCCCTCTCGTCCAACCTCTTCAGCACGTCCTCCACGACCTCCGGTATGGCGTGGGACGGCCTGAATACGTCCACCCAGTCCACCTGTTCCGGTATGGATGAGACGTTGGGGTAGGACTTGCGTCCCAGTATCTTATCTATCGTGGGGTTCACGGGGATAACGTTGTACCTCTTCCCTATGAAAAACCGGGGAACCTTATGGGCGGGTTTCTCCCTATTCTTAGAAAAACCCACTACGGCTATGTTCCTGTACTTCAGGAAGAGCTCCCGTATGACCTCGTCGGGAGGGTTCTCAAACTTTACGGCCATAGATGGAATTCTACGGTCGTCCCTTCCCCCGTTTCTTTCGCCTGAGCCTCTTGAAATAGGACGTAATACGAGTGGCCATACGGATAAGTCGGTAGTAAGTTCTCAGTACGGGGGATACGCCCGTCGGACGGATGACGGGGCGAACGTCCTCAACCTCCGCCCCTATCTCCACTTCCACCGATGGCGACTTCCTTATCCCTATCCTCTGGGATGGGTAAACGCTCCTGTGTCCGGTTATCAGGAAGCTTATAACGCTCACTATGGCGGCGTAGGGGCCTATCTTTGGACCGAAGACCTCTATGGCCATTATGCTGGCCGATATGGGTGTGTTGGCCGCACCTGCCAGTACACCTACAAAGCCGAGGGCCGCGAATATCCTGCGGTTCAGGTCCAGGAGGTCGGCGAAGAGTACCCCGGAGGTGCTTCCCACGAAGAACAGGGGCGTGACTATCCCACCGCTTCCCCCCGACGCCAGAGTTACGCTGGTGAAAAGGGACTTCAAAAGGAAGTCGTACGGACGGGCGTCCCCCACAACTAAGGCGTCGTGTATCCGGTCAAGGCCAAGGCCGAGGTAGTCGTCGGAGAACACGAGGGCGAGGGCGACCAGAAGTGCGCCACCGAAGACCGCCTTGTAAGAGTCCTTCCACTTCAGATTTTTAAAGAAGGCTTCCGTAAGGCGAAGTACCTCTATGAAGATAACGGCCACGACGCCGAAGAATATCCCGGCCAGAACGCTGTAGGTAAGGAAGTGGGTTATTGAAGGGACGTAGAAGCTTATGGGATAGTAATCGTAAGAAATCCCAAATATCCGGGCGGTCTGGTAGGCCACTATACCGGACACGAAGGAGGGAAGTATTACCTCGTACATGACGCTTCCGAGGAACAGCACCTCCATACCGAAGAGCGCCCCTGATATGGGAGTACCGAATATGGACGCGAAGCCGGCACTGATGCCACATACGACCAGTTTCTTCCTGTCCGTGGCGCTGAAGCGGAAGAGGTCGGCAAACGCAGAGGATATACCTGCACCGATCTGGGCGGCCGGGCCCTCCTTCCCCACCGATCCTCCGGCTCCGAGAGTTATAACCGTGGCAAGGAGTTTAACCGGTACGACCTTAACGTCTATCTTACCGTTCCTTTCATGTATGGCCTCTATCACCTTTTCGGTACCGTGCCCCTCGGCCTCGGGGGCGAGACGTCTGATCATGATTCTGCTCACGAGGATGGCGATGGGAAGGAGGAAGTAGTAATACCGAAATCCAGCATGGAGGGAAACGGTGAAGTCTATCGCCTTGAGGAATAGTACCGTGGATATACCCACAAGCACCCCGACGACTGCGGCGAGGAAAACCCACTTGATCACGCTGAAGAAGAGTACGATCTCCTCAAAAAAAACCGTTTCCAGTTCCTCCTTAAGGAGTTCAGAAAACTTCTCGTCATGTTTCATTACATCCCCCGGGAAACAATTCTACCTCCGGGATGTGCCGAAAATAGCACCGAAGTTCCCACAGCCGTACAATATCCGCCTATGAACAACGGGAAGTTGAAGTGGTATCTGGCGATAGTCGTATTTTTGTTTGTATCTTTCATTTATTTTAAGACCACGGCGCCAACGACCGCATTCTGGGACGTGGGAGAATTCCTGGCGGCGGCCCATATACTGGGCGTACCCCATCCACCGGGGACACCCTTTTACGTTCTTCTGGCCAAGTTCTTTGACCTGTTGCCCCTGCCCGTTGATAAACTGTACTCCCTCATAAACGGTGGGGTCGTTGCCGATCCCCACGTACTCCGTATGACCCTCATCCCCATCCTCATGGGTGGGGCTAACGCTGCCCTCGTATACCTTATAGCCTACGAGTTGATGGATCATATAGACTCTGAGAGGAAACTTCCCCGTATCCTCTTCCACGTCCTCGCTGTCACGGGGGCCCTCCTTCCCGCCTTCGCGATGAGGGTATGGTTCAACTCCATAGAGGTGGAGACCTATACCCCCGGTGCCTTCTTCGGTATCCTTGCCCTCTACTTCGGCATCCTATGGTATAAAGAAAGGGAGAATAAGAGAGCCTACAGGTGGATCTACCTCGCCGTACTTTCAATAATGCTTGGTACCGGTGTACATCTCACCGTACTCTTCGCCCTCCCCGCCCTCATGCTTCTTGTATGGGTTGCCAAGCCCGGAGACCTGTGGGACAGGTACGCCGTTGCCCTCTTCGGGGCACTTTTCGCTCTGTTCGCCCTGCTGCTGGTAACGTACGACGGCAGCGGTAAACTCATCTTCTTCGCGGGCCTCGCCCTGATGCTTGTCTACATGTTTAAGGACGGAAAACTGAAAAACTGGAGCGAGCCTCTCAGCCTCGCCTTTATAGTGGGTATCGTCCTCGCCGGTATCGGAGCCCTGAACGCTCAGGGTCAGATAGCCGGGTTCAGTGGTAAGCAGATCGTCACCCTCGGTGCCTTTCTGGCCGTCGCGGCGATGTTCGTGGCCGGCCGCATGTGGAACGACTGGAAGGGATGGGTCTTTCTTATAATCGTATTCGCCTTTACGGTTGAGTTCTGGATAATAGTGCGGGCCAACTACCTCCACTTCCATCCGCTGGACGCCCGCATAAACGAGGGCGATCCTTACACCTGGCAGGCCTTTATGGACGTACTGCTGCGTAAACAGTACGAGCCCGCCCACATGTTCCCCCGCCGCATTCCGTGGGGTGAACAGATTCAGGTCTTCCTTATGTGGTTCGGGTGGCAGTGGAACGCCGCCACCTACGCCATAACCGACCTCCAGAAGAACGCCCAGTTTACCCTGATGGATCACCTCGGTCCCCTCGGTGTAACGGTCCTCGTCCTCGGTCTCCTCGGTCTATGGGAGCAGTGGACGGACAGGAAGAACCGCGCCCTCTTCTGGCTCGTGGCCGGTGCTACCCTCCTCGCCGGTATCGGCTTCTTTATCGCTTTCAACTTCAAGGACTCCCCCACCCATCCCGTTAACCCCGTCAACCTCCAGATGGGAAACGTGGAGGTGAGGAACAGGGATTACTTCTACCATCCGTTCTATCAGCTCTGGGGTGTTTATATTGCTATCGGTCTGTTCTATCTGGCCAAACTCCTCAGGGACTACCTGAAGAGCGAGACGGTAATGGCCTCCATCTTCGGTCTTATAGGTCTCGTTATGGTAGCCTTCCAGATAAAGCAGCACTGGTTCTGGAACGACAGGTCCCGCAACTACATACCGGAGGACTTCGCCGCCAACATAGTGAACTCGGCCAAGGCCAAGAAAGGGGTTTTTATGACGAACGGCGACAACGACACGTTCCCCGTGTGGTTCGTTCAGGAGGTTCTGAAGATAAAGTGGCCCCTCATAAACGCCAACCTCTCCCTCCTGAATACCAACTGGTACGTGAGGGAGTTGAAGTACTGGGGTGCGCCCATAAGTTTCCCCGATAGCGTCATATACAACCTGCCTCCGGTTATACAGGGGGCTGGAGACAAAGGATACATGTTCCTGAGGGATATAGCCATACGGGACATGATAGCCACGTCCGTAGGGTACAAGCCGTCCCCGGAGGAGTACGTTGAGATACCCGGAATAAAGGGTATGGTGAAGATACCCAGGGTATACCTCGCCCCGAAACAGGTCTTCGCAAAGGAGGTTTTTGAAGGGAAAGAGTTCAAGATGCCCATCTACTTCTCCATAACGGACGACCCCGAAGTCTACCGTGGCTGGGAGCCTTACATGGTATTGGAGGGGATGCTCATGCGCCTGACCGGAGAGGTTCAGGAGGGTCCGAACATCCTCGGTGTGGTGGATCTGGCATGGACGGATAGCCTCCTGAGCGGAGGGGCGGAGGACCCCGTTAAGTTCGTAAAGGAGGCCTCCTTCAACTATAAGGAGAGGCCGAAAGGACAGGTCTGGAGGTACAGGGCGCTCTTTGACGACCGTCAGTACAAGAACCACGATCACCTGAGTCCCTACAGGAACTACGCCACGGTGGCCCTGACCGTAGCCGCCACCTACTCCGCAAAGGGGAACCACGAGAGGGCGATAAAGTTCTACGACCTCGCTAAGATGTTCATAACCGAGTTCCTCAGGCTTCAGGGTAAGGATCCCGAGAAAGATCCCCAGATGTTCGCCCTTGAACTTTCCAAAGCTTACGCCTACGTCCAGATGGGTGATTACGACAGGGCGCTGAAGGTCCTTGAGAGGTACGGCCACTTCCTGCCTAAGCTGGAGAGGGAATGGCGGGAAGCCCTCATATACCTACACAAGGGGGATACCCTTAAGGCTCAGGAGAAGGCCCTGTCCCTGCTTGAGGGTGTACCCCAGCCCGACCCCGTATGGGGCCAGCACTTAGAGGATGTTTACGCCCTCCTGAGTCCCGAGGATCTGACGGACATAACCCACAGGTTGTTCCTTCGGCAGCAGTTTGACCTCGCCCTTAATCTCCTTGACAGAACGTCCGTACCCGATAAGGTCAAGATGTGGATATCCGGCCTTATAAGGGCTGTCCAGCTTCAGGATCCGGAGGCTTTCGCTATCCTTGGAGAGCAGGCCCCCTTTGATACGACGGGAGCCGGCGAGTGGAAACAGGAGTTGGAGCGTCTTTACGACGTGTTGGAGCAGGTGTACCTGCAGCTCGGGGATACGACGATGGCGGAGAAGATGAGGGAGTTCAAGCCCAAGAAGGAGGCTCCTCAAACGACTCCGTCGGCCCCGGTAAGGCCTCCGGCGGGTGGGGTACCCGCTTTACCCGGACTTAGATGATGGAGATACTCGGACTCAACGTAGGGATATACGATATCGGGGAGGTGATGCTGAGGGGTAGTCTCCTGGCGTCCCTCCTCGCCCTTCTGCTTTCCTTAACGGGAAGGCGACGTTTACCTAAGGCCCTTCTGGACGTTTCCGTCATAGGCGTGTTCGTCGCCTCCGGTATCCTCCTCTACGCCCTGATAACCTCAGATATGAGGCTGGTTTACGTGCAGAACTACACGTCCAAGGCCCTTCCCCTGTTCTACAAGGTGACGGCATGGTGGGGTGGGCAGGCTGGCTCTTTGTTATTCTGGCTCTTTGTTCTCGGAGTCTATGCCCTCCTGTCTCTGCGGAGGGAACCCCATCCCATCCTTACGGCCACGTTCTCCGCCACGATGCTCTTCTTCCTGATAGCCACGGTCTATGCCGCCAACCCGTTTGAAAGGACCCTGGATCCGGCTCCCGACGGGCGCGGACTCAATCCCCTGCTCCAGAACATCTGGATGGCCGTACACCCACCTTCCCTCTACCTCGGATACGTCGGTATGACCGTCCCTTTCGCCTACGCCCTTACAGGCATATTCACCGGCTTTACGGATGAGGTGATACGGAAGATAAGGATATGGCTCCTTGTGGCGTGGTCCCTGTTGACTATCGGCATAGTCCTCGGAGGCAGGTGGGCCTATCTGGAACTGGGCTGGGGCGGTTACTGGGCCTGGGACCCCGTTGAGAACGCCTCCCTTATACCGTGGCTCACGGCCACGGCCGCCGTCCATACCTTCCACCTCGTCCGAAGAGGCACCCACAAGCTCTGGTTCTACAACCTCACCTTCGCCTCCTTCCTCCTCTCCATACTCGGAACGTTCCTTACCCGTAGCGGCATCATAGAGTCCGTACACGCCTTTGCCTTCTCGGATATAGGGAACTACTTCTTAACCTTCATAGCCATAGGTGCGGTCGTATGGGCGGTTTCCAACGTATACCTGATTTACTCTCCGAGGCTCAGGGGGATGAGAGCCAAAAAGGTGAACTACCCCACCTTCAGCCGGGGATGGTACATAGATCTCGGAAACTACCTGTGGATCATCCTGACCCTGATAGTGCTGGGGGGTACGTTTTCACCGGTATTTACGGAGATGATCGTGGGTACGCAGATAACCACCAGGCCCGACTTCTTTACCTACGCCACGGCACCCTTCTGGTCTCTGGCACTTCTATCCCTCGTCTTCTCTATCCTCTCACCGTGGGATAGGGGGTACGTCCCGGTAAGTAAGGTCTCCCTCGCCCTGGCCGTCGTGGTCGCCCTTCTACCCCTCATATTCGGGAGAAACGTATGGGCTTCCTTCGGCCTCCTCATAACCTCATACTCCCTGTTCGTACTTCTGGACAGGCTTCTCACCCTCGGCAGGAAGGCTCTGAGGGATTACGCCCTCCTCGCCCACTTCGGCGTGGTCATAACGGCTCTGGGTATAGTGCTTTCGTGGAACTACGGAAAGCCCCACGAGATGGCCTTCAATGGCCGTGAGGTCAAGAGGTTCTACGCCTTCAACCTGCAACACCTCGGATGGCAGGAGTACGAGGGTCCCAACTACGAGGCCGTTTACTCTGTGCTTAACGTCGGTCTGTGGCGCTGGAACCTCGGAGATCTGAGGACGGAGAGGCGGAAGTACTTCGCCAGCGGTGAGGTAACCACGGAGCCGGGCATAAAGCCCCTGATACCCTTCGGCGACCTCTACGTCGTCATGCAGGGTGCGGAGGACGACGGTACGTTCTACTACGAGGTACGTTTCGTTCCGGGAATTCAGCTGGTATGGATAGGTCCAATGATAGTTTTCCTCGCTGGGATAGTCGTGGCTATAGCGGCCGCAAGGCGTAGACGTAATAAAAAAGTCACTACCCCCTATCAGCCCTCCGGCGTAGAATCCCCCCTATGACCTGGAAGAAACTCCTTGAACTCCGAAAGGAATGGAGTAAGAGGTACGACGCCTACCTCCTTTACAAACCGGAAGCGTGGATTTCATCCGATATGCGGTACCTGACAGGTTTTACGGGATCCACCGCGATCTTCCTTCAGACGAGGCGCAGGAACTTCATATTCGTTGACTTCCGGTACAAGACTCAGGTGAGACAGGAGGTGAAGGAAGGTATAACGGTGGTTGACGTACCACCGGGAGAGTCCGTAGTTGAGTTCCTTGCCGGGAAACTCGCTTCCCTGAAGGTGAAGTCCATAGCCGTTGAGGGGAACGCACCCGTATCCTTCCTGAAGGCGTTGCGTAAGGCAACGGCCGGCAAGAGAATGCGCTTTTACACCGTATCCGGTCTCGTGTCAAGGCTCAGGGTTATAAAGGAGAGGGGGGAAATAGAGAGGATAAGGGAGGCCCAGAGGCTCACGGACGACCTCTTCAACTGGATTCTGGACAACGTAAGGCCGGGGAAGATGACGGAGAAGGAACTTGCCTTTGAGATGGAGGTGTGGGCGAGGAGAAACGGTGCCGACGGCATGTCCTTCTCCCCGATAGTGGCGGGAAACGAGAGATCGGCCATGCCCCACATGCGACCTACCGACAACCTCATCCCCGAACGGGGTGTCCTCCTCCTTGACTTCGGTCTCAGGGTGAATGGGTACGTCTCGGACATGACCCGTACGGTGTGGATAGGTAAACGTGTACCCTCCGAGTTCCGCAAGGCTTACGAGGTAGTCCTGGAGGCTCAGAAGAGGGCTATAGACAGGTTACACTTCTCCGGCAAGCGATCGGCAAAGGAGGTGGATGCTGCGGCGAGGGAGTACATAGAGTCAACGGAGTTCAAGGGTACCTTCGGTCACGGACTCGGCCATGGGGTGGGTATGGATGTCCACGAGGCCCCTTCCCTATCTCCGAAGTCGGAGTACGTCCTTAGAGGCGGGGAGGTCGTAACGGTTGAGCCGGGGATCTACCTTGAGGGGAAGTTCGGCATACGGATAGAGGACATAGTCGTGGCCGGTAGAGGGGAGAACCTGACGGGTTCACCCAAGGAGTTAATAAGGCTGTAGAAGGCGAAGGTACACCTTGCCTTATTAACTGAGTAAAAAGGAGACCTTTCCGGGGGACACTGGAGAGGTTCTTCGTACGGATCAGAAAATGCGAGAATTTCGGGATTGGCAGTGTTCCTGTTCGGCAGGTCAGAAACCGTAGCGTTAAGATCTCACGCCGTGGGTATAAGTTCCTCCCGGCGATGGATCGGGGGTGTATTTGTCTTGTATTCCATCCCGAACGATGATCACCATTTTGTCACAAATTTGCGAATAGGTTTTATTCGCACCGGATATTTCCATAAAGGTGCCCATGCTTCCGGACACTATTCACCTTATGAAGAAAACGGACT
This sequence comes from Caldifarciminota bacterium, assembly GCA_027003075.1. Taxonomy (GTDB): domain Bacteria; phylum Hydrothermota; class Hydrothermia; order LBFQ01; family LBFQ01; genus JAADCS01. Next base: position 62,153 of record JALWYV010000022.1, read on the forward strand.
TGAAACGCAGATCCTTTCTCAGGATGCTGGCCGGGGGTGCGCTCACCCTTGCTGCCACCCCCCTGATGGCGGAGGTCTTCAAAGACGTCTTCAACAACTTTGAACCGGTTAGCATAGACAACCCCCTCGCCCACTATCCCAACAGGGGCTGGGAGAAGGTCTTCAGGGACATATGGAAGTACGATTACGAGTACTCCTTCGTATGCGCCCCCAACGACACCCACGAGTGCCTCCTTCGGGCCCACGTCAAAAACGGCGTTGTAATCCGCATAGCCCCCACTTTCAACTACCACAAGGCGAAGGACATCTACGGGAACGTATCCTCCCAGAGGTGGGAGCCGAGGTGTTGCGAAAAGGGTCTAATACTCGTACGCCGCTTCTACTCCGACAGGAGGGTGAAGGCCCCCGTAGTGCGTAAGGGCTTCTACGAGTGGTACAAGGCCGGCTTCCCCAGAGACCCCAGGACGGGCAGACCCCCTGAGAAGTACTTCACGGGCAGGGGAAAGGAGCCTTTCGTAAAAATAACATGGGAAGAGGCCTTTGAGATAACCGCAAAGACCTTAAAGAATATAGCCGAGACCTACACCGGTGAGGAGGGCAGGAGGAGACTCTTGGCACAGGGATACGACCCCCTCATGGTTGAGGCCACGAAGGGAGCCGGGACGCAGGTTCTGAAGTTCCGCGGCGGTATGCCCCCTCTCGGAGCCACGAGGGTCTTCGGAATGTACAGGCTGGCCAACTCCA
>JALWYV010000023.1 GCA_027003075.1 Caldifarciminota bacterium
GGAGCCGAGACCCACCTGCCCTTCGGCGGCGTAAAGCAGACGGGTAACGGCCACAGAGAAGGTGGCTGGACGGTGTACGAGATCTTCACCGAGCTTAAGACGGTCTACATTGACTACTCCGGCCGCCTCCAGAAGGCCCAGATAGACACCTGGGAGGATCTGGAGTAAGGTAAAAGACGGAAGACGACCCCCGCCCTGCGCGGGGGTTTTTTTATTTGCTCACCGCCTCGTTAAGTATCCTCTGGAAGTCCCGTACGTACCTCTCTGCTATCCACGGTTTGAAGAATATAACCACGTTCTCGTCGTTCCTCTTGCGGGCGGAGTTAGAGAAGTTGTAAGACCCCGTGATCACTATGGAGTCGTCCACGATGATGTACTTGTTGTGCATTATGTACCGGTTGCCGTCTTTGAGAACCTTTATTCCTGCTCTCCTTAACTTCCGGTACTCCGACCCCTTGTTCTTCACGCTTCTGGCCTCTATCACACCCACGACCTCCACCCCCCTGCGGTGGGCGTCCACCATAGCCCGGCCGATGTCGTCGTCCGTAAAAGAGAATGCGGCGAACCTTACGCTCTTTCTGGCTTTACCGATGATTTCAACTATCCTGCGGGCGATACTGTCCTCCGGTGCGAAGTAGTTTTCAAGGTACAGGTCGGAAACCTTAAAGCAACAGTGGGTATTCCTCGGAGATTCCGGGCCGAAGAGATGGGCGGAAAACATCTCCTGAAACTCCTTTTCGTAATTCCGGGCGACCTCCGGTGAGAAGATAATGAAGGCGTTGTTATCGTTCCTGTAAACCGACGACTCCTTGAAGTTCATGGAACCTGACCACACCGCTCTTCCGTCCACAACCACGAACTTGTTGTGCATGTACGGACGCCTGTTGTCAAAGACGACGGGTATGCCTTCGGCTTTCAGTTTCTTCGTCGCCCATTTCCTCTTCATCCTATCGTCCATAACCACCCTGACGTCAACACCCCTGCGCTTCGCATCTATCAGGGCGCGAACCACGTCCTCCAGCTCCAGCTCAAATATGGCCACGTGAACGTACTCTCTGGCGGAGTTTATGAAACTGACGAGTTCCTTCTCCGGATTCCCTCCCGACCTCGTGAAGAACACTTCAACCGGACGGTTTGATGAGGAGACCTCCTCTACCTTTTCCGTTCCTCCCCTGTTGCTCAGAAGTTTTACCAGAAAGTAAACGGCGACCAGTATCAGGAGAATAACCGGCCACAGCGTGCGCAACCTTTTCACAGTGGGGAATATAACGTTGAACAGGAATGGGGTAACGGCAGTCTCAGCGTGGGACACTATGTGGCTGTGAGGAATGAACCTCATCGCGGATCACTTTGCCTCTCATCAAGGGAAGTCCCGATAGAAGTTCTCCCTGCTTCCTATCTTCATCAGAACGACTACGTTCCCCCTTACCTCAATCCCAGGTCGCCAGTGAAGTCCAAGTCGTATACTGTAGAACTTGCCACCCTTCGCCCTCAAAGGTTTGATGTTCTCCGATCCCAGCTTTCGGGAGAGGTTATCAACATCCCTTGAGATCTTGATCAGATTTATGGTTTTCTGAAGCCTCCTTAAGACGTTGGGAGGTAATTTCCGTAGGGATTTCTGGAACTTCTTAGTGGCTTTTAGATCCATGCTCCTTCAAAATCTTCTCTATCTCCCCCTCTACTTCCTCAATATCAGCGAGTTGCGTATCCCTATCGCCCACCATATACCTCAACATATCCACCTCCATCCATAAATCCTCCAGACGGTTGAGATACCTTCTCAACAACCTCCTGACCCGTTTGTAGATCTTCTGTGAGGCTTTTACCTTTCCCCCCTTTATGGATAGAAGTACGTTCAGAAGGAAAATGACGATCGCCGTGGTCTCCTCCAGCTCCTTCCAGAACTCTTCCTCAAGCCCGGCTTTAAGGGCGAACTCCAACAGACCTTTCCTCTTTATGGCAATATCCAGCTTAATGACCTTAGCAATCAGGGGGTCGTCCGGTGTGGGTGTCGCATCTGATTCCTCAAGGGCAGAGAGTAAATAAGAGTAAGCCGTCTTCAACACTATTAGCGAACCTACGTTCCTCCTCAACCACCAACCGCTCGGCTCTTTTAAGAAGGACCGGGCTAAACTTAGAAATGCTCTGTACAGAGCCTTCTCCTGATAGGGTAAAGGACTTGCTTTTGAAGAAGGGTTAAGTACTCCACCTTCAACCTCCCACCTCTGAACTGGCAACATAGGTTCTATTCTACACCTGAACCGTTTGGCCCGCGACCACGGACCCCAGATAGTGGGACACTATGTGGCTGTAAGTGCTTAAGTTTATATTACAGACCACTTTGTGCTACAAACTAACTTCGCAAACCTCCGGAAAATTTCAACTTACGTGGGGTACTTGAACGACCGTTCAAACATATTAAAAGGTCGTTTTCTCAATAGTGATGGGCATTCATGCCCACTTCGCAAACCCCCCGGGATTTCTGCAGGATTGGAGGTTTGCGAACCTCCACCTTCATTTTCCCGCCCTTATAATACCCGGTAGTTCCGCATGACAATTGAGAATTTAGCGAGGGATGAGAGATGGGTTTTCAGCCTACCTATAAGGGATTGAAACTACGTTCCGGTTTTTGCCACCCGAAAGATAACTCTCAGTTTTCAGCCTACCTATAAGGGATTGAAACCCGTCCCGGAGGGGGCCATCATAGATGCGCGAGTAGGTTTTCAGCCTACCTATAAGGGATTGAAACTCCCCTTGACGACGACGTAGACGCCATTTTGGAAACGTTTTCAGCCTACCTATAAGGGATTGAAACAGTATGCAAAGCCGTATGCAAAGCCGCAGTGTACGGAGTTTTCAGCCTACCTATAAGGGATTGAAACTCAAAAAATTTCCCGCGACATGGTTCTTGAGTTTACGTTTTCAGCCTACCTATAAGGGATTGAAACAAGGCCAACACGGATTCATACACGGGGACGATTGAGAGTTTTCAGCCTACCTATAAGGGATTGAAACAGGTATGGATCTGCAACCTTCCCTCCGGATGCTTTTAGTTTTCAGCCTACCTATAAGGGATTGAAACGGTCGGTGCGGAGTAGAACGTCGTAGTAGCGGCCACGTTTTCAGCCTACCTATAAGGGATTGAAACCGAGAGGAGTTCCGCTGGTACCACAAGGTCTATCCCGTTTTCAGCCTACCTATAAGGGATTGAAACCAAATTTTTAAACGGGTGGTGGAGGCTGTTAAGCGAGTTTTCAGCCTACCTATAAGGGATTGAAACGTGCCACTGTACCGAAAACGTTTGATTTGCCCCTGGTTTTCAGCCTACCTATAAGGGATTGAAACTACGGGGGTAATGGGTAGTTTGTCAAGTGGCCAAATGGTCAGGGGAGATGGACAGCAGGTGGCCACCAGATGGACGGGTTTTCAGCCTACCTATAAGGGATTGAAACCGACAAGGTGGCTATAGGGCGGGGCCCGGTAGTCGCGTTTTCAGCCTACCTATAAGGGATTGAAACACGTCAGAGGCTGAGATATAGATCTTCTGGCCGCTTCGTTTTCAGCCTACCTATAAGGGATTGAAACTTTCGCGGACCGGGGCCCTGTCCCGCAGGAGGGGGAGTTTCCTCACGATCCTGCGGAAGAACACAGGGCCGGTTTTCAGCCTACCTATAAGGGATTAAGGCCGTTGAGAATAGTGAAATAACCGGCCTATGTGTCCGGGTTGTTTGGTTGTAGCAAAATACTGCTCTTCACCGCATGAAGCACCCGGATACTCCTTGTATCGTAGTCATATGAGAAGACATTTATGTCCGTATCCTTCAACGCCTCTAAGGCGGCGTTATCTATGAACCTTGCGAGGATCCACTTCTCACCCTCTACATCTTTAAACTTCTTCCTTATGGCCTCCACTGAGGACGGGACTATTGCCGTTCTGACTTCTACATAGAGGGTCTTTTCTTCTTTACCTTTCCTCACTTTTATTACGTAGTCTACCTTACCCCCCTTGATCACTCCGGAGGGATCCACTTCCACCTTATAGCCTGCCGCCCTCAGGTCCTCAACGAAGAGTTTCAGTAGAGAAGTCTCGCTTAACTCTCCCCGGATGTTGCGGACGTGGTTAATAAGTACGTCCATCTTGCCGCCGAGGCTGTCTATCTTCTCAACTACTCTCTTGTTTATCTCCACCAACTCCCGCAGGAGTTTAACGACCTCGCCGTTAGGATTCATCGGAGCCGGGTTTTGCTCCTGCGTTGTCTTCTGGCTTTGACTCTGTGGTGTTTTCTTTACCGGGCTGTGGTGTTTGGGCATATCACCCCCTATTTTAAGGTCGTTAAAAACGCATTTTCATGTAAATGCCGTTTTCAGCTCACCTATGGACCCTTACGGGCGACCATGTACTTAAAAAGGCCATCGGAGGTGAGGTTCTTTACTTTAAGTACGGTGAAACCCGCCTCTCCGACCATTAGGTGCGTCCGACGGTTTACGTACTCCTCCATGATGAAAACGGTAAGGGGGTTGATAAGGTCAAATACCTTTCCCTTCCAGTCCTCCGGCCGTACATGTTCTATCATGTAGAGATAACCTCCGGGTTTCAGGACGCGCCGTATCTCTCTTAAACCGACAACCGGTTCCCTCACGGAGCAGAAGACGAGGGTTGAGACCACGGAGTCAAAAACGGCGTCCCCAAAGGGAAGGTTCTGGACGTCGGCCGCGATCAAAGGGTGGGTAACCCGCCCTTTCGCCTTCAGGAGCATCTTCCGGCTGCGATCTATCCCCACCACGGTACCCCCATCGGGGTAGAAGGGGGCGTTTGCCCCGGTACCTACTCCGACCTCAAGGACGTACTTCCCCTTCACCTCCTTCCAGAGCAACTCCCTCCACCTGCGGAGCGCTCCCCTCTCAAAGGGAAGCATAAAGTGGTCGTATATGGGGGCGAGATGGTCAAAGGTCAGCGGCACAGTAGGTATTTTAAGAGCATCGTCGGGAGGAGAGTGAACAAATTACAGAGCCGTTAAGTCTCTCCGGGAAGTTTCCGCAGGATCTCTTTTAACCTCTTCAGATGGGCGTGGGGGGAGAAGGTATCGCCCACATCCCCTGACGTGAAACGTTCTCCACGATAGGAACGAAGGTAGGACGCGAGGGCTTCCGTATCCTTAAAAACCCGTCCCAGACCCACTTTCTTCACGATCTCCGCCGCCCCTCCGGCCCGCTCAAGGACGAGGACGGGCGTCCCTGCCGCCATGGACTCAAGGGCGACGTAGGAGAAGGATTCGTAATAGGAGGTTATGAGGGTGAAAGTGGCCTCCCTGTACAGGGCGTTCAGCCTTTCTCTGCCGATGCGCCCCAGCGCTTTGAGATTGGAAGGGCCTTCCCTATGCATTCCCACAACCACGAACTCCCACCCCGGGAGACTTCTGACCAGAGTGAGGAGGGTGTCGTACCCCTTTATCCATGCCTCCCTTCCTACCCACAGAAGCGTCTTACCTTCCGGTACGACCGTGGATTCGGGTATCCTATCCGGAAAGGGTAGGTAGAGGACCTCACCGTCTACCCCGTAGATTTCCTTTGCCTTCCCTCTTATCGCCTCCGTGGGGAAGAGGACGAGGTCAAAACGGCTTAAAAAACGTTTGAACCTGTGGAACTTTATCAGGTTCATGGGATTAAATTCCCTGCGACCCCTAAGGATCTTCGGCGACACCGCCCTCAAACCGTGGAAGTAGTACACCTTCTTACCGGGAAGATACGCCACCTCCGGCACCACCCCGTGGACGACCAAAGTATCGTAATCGCCCGCCGGTACGCCCATCGTTCCCACTTCCCACACCTCTTCACCCATGCCCTCAAGGATGGACAGGTACCTGCCTATCCCCCCTCCCTTCCTGTTTACTACGTGAAGTACCCTCACATCCGGAACTTCTCACCGAGGTAGAGTTTGCGAGCCTCCGGGTTGTTGATCAGGTACTCCGTCGTACCTTCAAGGAGGATCTGTCCCTCGTATATGATGTAGGCCCTGTCCGTTATCTCCAGCGTTTCACGGACGTTGTGGTCGGTTATTATTACGCCGATGTCCATGTCCTTGAGCTTGAGGACCATCTCCTGTATCTCCTCCCGCGTCTTCGGGTCCACGGCTGCGAAAGGCTCGTCTAAGAGGAGGAACTTAGGCTCCAGTACTACGGCACGGGCCACCTCAACCCTCCGTCTCTCACCTCCGGAGAGCTGTATTCCGAGGCTCTTAACTACCTTCTTGAGGTTGAGCATCTCAATCACCTCCTCCGTTTTCCTCCTCGCCTCCTTGCGGCCGTACCCCCTCATCTCAAGGACGCCGTATATGTTGTCCCATACGGAGAGGTAGCGGAAGACGGAAGGTTCCTGCGGGAGGTAACCTATACCCATCCTCGCCCTCTTGAACATCGGCAACTTCGTTATCTCCCTATCGTCAAGGAAAACCTTTCCGGAGTTGGGTTTCACAGCCCCCACGATCATGTAAAAGGTGGTCGTCTTACCGGCACCGTTGGGGCCCAGAAGTCCCACTATCTCACCCTGTTTCACCTCAAGGCTGACCTCGTTAACTACCCTCCGCTTCCGGTAAATCTTGACCAGTTTCTCCGTCCTCAGAACCGAAGGCACGGGGAGATTTTAAGGGGGGTTAAGGTACGAGTACCTTCGCGGCCCTCCGACCGTATAGGACGAAGTACACCCCCGGTTTCATCCTGAACTTCCCGGCGGGGAATACGCCCACGAGCCTGCCTGAGGGGTCGTAAACGCGTACGGGGCCTTCCCTCACCACCAACGCCCCCTTATGAACGGAGACGATGCGATCCTTATATTCAGCCCTCTCATCCACGTCCACGACGACGGGACACGCCGGGGTCAGGCTGTAAAACACCTTCAGGTACATGGAGGCCGAGTCGCCGGGCGGTACCGTGTAGGGGCCAGCGGAGAGGACGAGCGACCAGTCGCCCACCGTATCGGCGTTAAAGGAGAGAGCACCGGAGATGAAGGCGTACTTCACAGGGTCGTAGAGGGTGTCGTACCAGTACCCGTTCCTTATGAAGGAGAGGCGGGCCGGTGTTTGGGGAGTTTGAAAGCCGAGATACCCCGGAAAACTGCTGTCCGCCGCCCATATCAGGGCGCACCTCTCGGAGGGGAATATATGTCCGGTATCCTGAGACGCCCATCCCACGTCGGGGTCGGCGAAGAAGGCCATATAACCTCTGACGGGGTAGGGTGTGGTGTTAAAAACCGTGAAGGCGAGGTAAACCGTACCGTCCCCCGGATAGGCGTGGGCCTGCGTCCTGAACCTCAATCCCATGGGAGAGGGGTGGCCGGAGTCCGTTTGCATGACGTACCAGCCCTGAGGGACGAAGGGGAGGGGTTGGAAGGTGTCCGCCGGCAGGAAGTCGGAGTCCGATCCCTGAGGGTTCACCCACGCGTCCACAACGTAAGACGTGTCTACGGCGAAGGCAAAACTGCCGAGGTAAAGCAGGGCAACGCCCCCGTAAAGGAGCCTGAACCACTTTCCGGACCGGGTGAAGGAGATGTCTAACGCCCCCGTGTCCACGTCCACGTACTCCACGGGCGTACGCCCGTACCTTACCAGAACCTTGTGGTAGGTGGTATCCGGCCCATCTATCCGCAGGACGAAGGGGACGTACGTGCCGTCCTCAAGGCTCAGGGCGTCTATGCCCCAGAGGAGGGTGAGGGTGTCGGATGCGGGGAGCGTTGTCGTACGGACAGGATCCGAAATCGCCACACCCGACAGCGTTGTTGTCAGTACGAGCCGAACCGTACCGGAGGAGGGAGAGTGGTTGAAAACCTTAACCTCAAGGGTGTCCGGGCCGTCAAAGAGGCCGTCCAGAATACGCCAGGAGACCACCTCCGGCAGGAGGGAGGGGGGAGATAGAGTGTTCAACGAGCGCCACACGTTCAGCCTGCCCCATCCGTACGTGTTGTTCGGGTAGGGAGATCCCCACGGGAAGGTGTCCGTTCCGGATACGAGTGCGGAGTACACCTCCTCAAACGTCAGTGTAGGGTCCTTTTGAAGGAGTATGGCGACGGCCCCGGCCACCAAGGGGGAGGCAAGGGATGTGCCGGACCAGGCCTGAAAACCCCCTCCGGGCATTATGGAGAGGACGCCAACACCGGGAGCGACCAGATCGGGTTTGAGCAGATTCCAGCCGGGGTAGGGCCAGTAGGTCGGGTCGTTCCACGGGGGGCGGTTGGGAGCGGGGCCTTCGGAGGAGAAGTGGGCGACCGTATCGTTATCGTAGGTGGCCCCCACACCGATTACGATCGGGTAGTTTCCCGGTGAGAAGTTCACGTCCGGGGTGTTTCCGAGGGCGAAGACCGGCACTATGCCCGCCAGCCTTAGGAGGTAGACGTCGTTCCAGTATTCAAGGGAACCGTCCGACCCTCCCGTCTTCCACGAGCCGTTATAGACCCGTATATTGTACCCGCTGTCAATCTTCCACTCAAGGATCCTCTGAAATCCGAGGTGGGTCGTTATCTCCGAAGCCGTAAGGTACTTGCCGAACATCCTTACGACGGCTACCTTCGCCCCGGGTGCCACGCCCGTGCTGTCGGCCACTACCACGCCGCTGACGATAGTGCCGTGGGGGAAATCGCTCTCAACTGGCCTCGGGTTGTTTTCAACGGGGTCGTACCAGAGGCCGGACCACTTTGAGATTATGTAGGGGTGGGAGGTATCCAGACCGGTGTCCATCACCACGACGATAACACCGCTCCCGTCGTACCCGGCCGCCCACGCGGAGTCCGCCATTATCTTGTCAAGGGCCCACGAGCCGGTGGACAGGACTTCGGCAGGCTCAACCGGTACGGCCTCAACGTACCCCACCTCCCTGTACCCTACGGCACCGGAAAGAGATAGGAGGTCTCCGGGGTCGCCGTCAACGAGGACGGCGAGGGCGTTGGCCGTGGGAAGGGGGATGACACTGTCAACCCCGGGTAAACCCTTTACCCTTTCGGCCAGGCCGTTGAAACGTTTCTTAAGGAAACGGTAGAGGTTCTCCGCATCACCTATGCGGTACTGTCTCACGTCCCCGTACTGGAGGACGTACCACTCCGCCGTTATGAGGCTCAGAAACAGCACGAGGGTATTTTAAAGGAAAAGGGAAAATCGGGTCAAACGGGGTGCTTCGGACGTAAAATTCCACTGTCATGAGGAAAAAGTCCAGAGAAGAAGATATGTACCCCTACGTATGGAGGAACCTGCGGAACAGGTATCCCGCCCGTGATGGGTGGAAAATCCGCAAAGAGGACAGACGGAAGGGGTACGAACCCGATTTTGTAGTTGATAGGTACGTAAATGGGGAAGTAGAACGGGTCGTCGTTGAGGTAAAGTTAACGTGCAAAGTGGATCCCTCCCACCTCAGGCAGTTAAACAGGTACGTAAGGAACCTATCAGGCGGGAACGTCAGGATAGTGAAAAAGATCCTCGTCGTGCCTGCGGGGGCCGATACTACGAACGTTCCGAAAGACGTTGAAGTTATGTATTTGCGAAAATTCACATGTAGGACGACCGGTTAACGTGGTACGTCTAAACTTTAACCTTCACAACGTGAAGGCATTTCAGGTACAGGCTCTCCGGGAAGTGAGGGAGGAAGGGATGATCCTCCGGCTGTATCAAAACGGCACGGATGTGTATGGCCATTCCCCTGTCTATGGCGGCGAGGCGTACGTACTTTATCATGTCCTCTATAGACGCCTGATAGGAGCATGTACACACGTAGAGGTGTCCGGGCACCTTCAGCCTCGGCAGGGCGTTGTAAGTCAGCTTCCACACGGCTCCCAAGATCTTCTTCCGCTCGTCCTTCCTCTTGGATATGGCCGGTGGGTCGGCGATTATCACGTCGTAAACGTCCTCCGTTTCCCCAAGGAACTTGAAGGCGTCGTACCTCAGGGTGCGGATCTCAACCCCGTTGAGTCGGGCGTTCTCCCTGGCGAGGTCAAGGGCCTCTTCCTTCGTATCAACGGCAAGAACTCTGCCTCCTTTCAGGGCGGCGTACACGGAGAAACCGCCCGTATAGGAGAACAGGTCAAGGACCTCCATCCCCTCATCAATTAGATCTGCCACGTACTCCCTGCTTCTCCTCTGATCCAGATAGAACCCCGTCTTCAGGCCGTTTACGACGTCCACGTAGAAGTTTATACCGTTCTCCGTTATCGTTAACCTGTCCGGTACGTCCCCCAACACCGGCCCCTTAACAGGTTCAAGTCCCTCGTACCTCCGGCTCTCCATGTCGCTCCTCTCGTAGATGAAAGAGGGGGAAAGGGCCTCCGTCAGGGCATCAATTACCGTGTTTTTCACCTCCTCCATACCTCTGGATCTAACCTGTATCACGAGACCGTCGTTGTACCTGTCAACCACGAGTCCGCCCAAAAAATCGGATTCCGAAAATACCACCCGGAAGGCCGTTGAGTTTATCTTCCCCCTCCGGCTCAGTGCCTCCTCTACTCTGTGAACGAAGAAATTCCGGTCTATCGGATCGTACTCCCGGCTCAGGAACCTCCAGACTATCCTCGCTCCCTTTGAGTACAGGCCTCTACCCACGAATACGCCTTCGTGGGAGAAGACGTCGGCTACGACGTCTCCCTCCTCTATCCTTCTGACCTCGTCCCTGTAGATCCACGGGTACAGGTTCCTTACCTTCCGTTCCTTTCCCTTTTTCAGGTAAATCCGGGTTTCCTTCAACTTAGATCTCCCTTACAAGCCATTTGAGGAAGGACATGAGCGCCCTTCTCCTGTGGCTTATGGCGTTCTTCTCCCGTGGGGACATCTCGGCCAGGGTCCTATCGTACCCCTCGGGGACGAAAAGGGGGTCGTACCCGAAACCGCCCTCTCCCCGTTCCACCGTGGTTATCCTGCCGGGAAGTACCCCCCTGAATATGCGGACTTCCCTGCCGTCGTAAAGGGCGAGGACGGTGCGGAACTCGGCGTACCTGTCCCTCTCCCCCCTCATGAGATAGAGGAGCTTCTCACGGTTATCCCTGTCTCCTCCACCGGAGAACCTCGCGGAGTAAATACCGGGCGCCCAGTTCAAAGCCCGTACGAAGAGCCCCGTATCCTCCCCTATGGAGGGCAGGTCCGTCCTCTCGTAGGCGTAGCGGGCCTTTATTTCGGCGTTCTCCTCAAGGGTCGCACCCGTTTCCTCCGGTCCACCAAGGCCGTAATCAAGAAGCGTCCTCACGACGAAACAGGGGCCCAGGATCTCCTGTATCTCCATCGCCTTGTGGGGGTTGGTGGTTGCAAAGAGCAGTACCGGACGGCTCACGCCGGGTATTATAAGACGAACCTTAAAACAGTACCCTGTCCCCCTCTCTGAGGGATTCCATACCCAGAACCACGATGGTATCTCCGACCTTTATATCCCCCTCCACGCCAGCGTTCCCCCTGTCGTCCTCAAAGACCACCCTGACGGGTACGGAGTGTACCCTGCCCTCCCTGACTTTAAAGACCTTCCCCCTGTAAACGGATACGGCCGGGACGACCTTCAGGGACTCCCTCTCCTCGTAAACTATGCGGCATATACCCATACTACCACCCTGCACACCCCTTATCCGGGCTTTAGCCACGTACCCCCCCAGTTCCTTTACGGGTACGCCCGAAAGTACGGTGATTTCCCCCCTTCTACCCTCGTACTCAACGGGTAGTCCCACCCTGACCTTTTCCCTGTAAGCCATGGGTATCACCATCTCAACCACCTTTCCCTTTCCCCGCGACAGGAAGGCCACAGGCGTCCCAACGGCCACGGGATCGCCCACGGAGACGGTTATGAGGTCTATGCGGCCGCTCGTCGGGGAGAGTATGGGCGCCCTTCCGTAGGCCGGTCCCCGCAGTACATACATTATAGTATCCCCCCTCCGTACGTACGCTCCCTCCCTCTTCAGGATGCGGTCAACGACCCCCACGACGTCCGAGGCGACGGTAAAACCGCCTTGCTCCCTCACCCGGCACCACACGGGAACCGTCTTACTGAGGGTGGAAACCCTGACCGTGTCTACACGTACGAACACCCTGTAATCGCTCTTATCACCCTCCACTTTCCCGGCACAGGAAAGGAGAGTCAGGAGGGCTACTCCTGAGACTCGTACTTTGAGGGACATTTCGTAAGGAGGGTGGTGGCCATGACCTTACCGCCCTCGTACCTGCCTTCCACCACCACCGGCGTCCCAACGGCGAAGGCGTCGGGGACGGCTCCCGTGTACTGGACCTTAACCCTCTTGCCGTTCTCCTCTATGGTGAAGGAGAGGTTACGGCCACGGCGGTCGGCCTGGACGACCGTACCGGACACCTTTACCTTCCTACCGTCGTACTTTTGAGCCTGTACAACGAGTTCGTCCGCCGTAAGGTAGTAGACGTAGTTACGGGAAGCAGCAAACAGGATGTACCCCACCACTAAGATAAGGGACAGAAAGAACAGAACCACCTTTCGCATTTCGCTTATTCTACGGATGAAAGGGGTTACGTAGGTAGTATTTCAGGTACATAGGTGAGCTACTACAGAACGCACGGATGCGGGACCCCCTATTCCCGGACGCATCTACCCCCTACCTGTTTTCGTTCTGAACGATACACCGGATGATGATCAGCGTTTCCGTATAACTCTGCGTATCGTCCTGCACTCCTTTACGAGGTACACCCCGGGTTTACCCGGAATTCTCCCGTACCTTCGCCCGGAGACGTCGTATATCTCCCCTTCATTGCCACAAAAAACGGGCGTTTCGCCTTCGGATATATCTGTGGTAATACATCCGTTGAATACAGCAACCGTGGCGCTGCCGGCCGTCTCCCCGGAGGATCTGGAAAGGATCATGTTTTCGGCTGCGGGTGGCGTGATGCTTGAGATGGAGAAGGTGGTATCGTAGGCGGAGACGGAAGCATCCTGAGAGCAGGGGGCGTAGCCGGTGGACGTGTCAATCTTTATGAGAAGTAAGGTGTCCGCCGCGAAGTTCGGGTCCGCGTAGGCGTAGATGTGGCCGTCGGCGAAGGTTATGTCGTAGATGCTCGCCACCCACGACGTGGCGTACTTCTTCTTCCATATGAGGTTTCCAGTGCTGTCCAGCTTTACAACGTTTTCCCATCCACCCACGTATATGTCACCGCCGAGGACCAGGAGGTCGTAGCCGTTCATGTAGAGCATACGCCTATCCCATACGACGTTCCCGAGGGTGTCAAGGCGTATGAGTGGTTCCGAACCCGTCCGCAGGTAAAACAGGACGTCCGTCCCTATCCTCTCAAGGCGCATGACCCTCCAACCCCAGTAGGACATCTGCCGTGTGAAGCCCATCTTCTTCGCCCACAGAGGGTTTCCGTTCCCATCCGTTGCGAAAATCACCACCGTATCGCTCGTGTCCGTTGCTGCTATGAGGAACCTGCTCCCCACCTTTACGAGGGCGTCGGTATCTTCGCCAAGGGAAGGGTACCTCTTTGCCCATACGACGTTTCCGAGGGTGTCTATCTTTACGAGGGCAGGCCTGTACGCCGAGAGGTCGTTGAAACAGGAGAGGAGCAGAAATACGAAGCCATCGCCGTCCCATACGGCGTCCTGAACGTTGGTTCCGCAGAAGGATGAGTAGGAGTATGTGAAGGAGCGAACGATGTTCCCATTTTCATCTATAAGGGAGAGCATGAAACCGTTCCTGTCCTGTGTGAAGAAGTATCCTCCGGGGTACGTCCCTATGTAGTCCAACCTCCAGGTGGGGACGGACTTCGCCCATACTACGCTACCGGAAGGTGTCAGTTTGGCGTACCCGAAACCCACGGACAGGACAACACCGCTGTCCCTCGCCGGTGTCATTATGCTCTTCCATGACATTTCGGAGTACTGCAGCCCCTTTACGAACGTTGCCGTAAGGAAAAGCATCCTTCACCTCCTTATAACTTTTTTAGTCCCCCTGGGAGTCCTTACGAAATACACCCCCGGCCTATCCGGGACCCTCCCGTACCTTCGTCCGGAAACGTCGTAAACCTCCCCGTTTCCTCCACAGATATTCCCGGATATTTCCTCAACGCCCGTAGAAACGCACTGCAGGTTGAGGGTGTAGGATGCGGAGCCGGTGGAAACGGACGAGCCTTTGCTTACGCTCTGGCTCTGGACAGATACCGTGATGTTTGAGGGGGAAACGGATGAGCTTACAAAGGATAGGTTGTAATGGGAGGCACACGGAAGGGATCCATCTGTCCCCACGCTCACAACTGCTATGCTATCCGAGTAGACGTCGGCGTCTCCAACGGCGTAGAGCCTTCCCCCCGATAGAACCATCCCATGCAAGGATATGTTCAGAGAGGAGGCGTACTCCTTTGACCAGATGACGTTTCCGGACGTGTCTACCTTGAAGAGCTCGTCCCAGTCGCCGGCCATGTAGAGATTTGCGCCCTCGCTCGCCTCAATTCTGGCGAGGTAATAGGTGTTTTCCCTCTTTGCCCATACGACGCTGAGGGAGTTGTCTAGCTTTAAGAGGTTGTAGTCCGATGAGACGAAGAGGTTGCCTCCCACGACGGCCATACCTATGGTGATGTTGCCGCTCGTGCTGGCGTAGGCCCCCATGGTTCTGGCGAGGGAGACGTTCCCGGAAGCGTCCGTCTTTATGAGGACGAGATCGCGGCTGTAGGTCGTATCAAGAAGGCCTATTACGTACCCACCGTCGTAGGGTACGAACGTATTAACGAGACCCGGAACGCTGTAGCTTTTGGCCCAGTTGACGTTCCCGCTCGTGGTAAGGGAGAGCAGGAGGGGGTAATAGATAGAGGACAGGTAGCTCTCAAACAGGAAGATCAGGTTCCCGCCGGAGATTATCATCTCCCGCGCGTTGTTGTAGGTTCCCGGCAGGGTGTAGGAGTATCCCCACTGCTCAGAGCCGTCGGCGGATAGAGAATGGATGTGGATGTCGCTACTGTACCCGTCCACCACCACGTACCCGCTGGCATGGGTGAAGACGCCCTCGCAGTAGCTGGAAAGGGACCTTGCCCATGCTACGCTTCCGGAGGGGTTGACCTTGAATACCCTGTACCCGGTGCATACCACGGCCCCGCTGTCAGTGGAAGGGGCGACGTAGGCTTCCCAGTTGTTGCTATGTCCAACGCCAACGAAACCGGCGCCGTAGAGCGGTGCCCCGAGAAACGTCAGGACGATCGCATAGAGTTTTTTCATCGTACGGGTATGTTAAAACGGAGGGCTAAGGTTAAAACGTACGGTTAAACATACGGCGTTGAACATGAACCCGCCCTTACAATACCCCCATGATCGATCCCGGGTTGGACGGTAAGGTGGTCCTGATCACCGGTGCCAACAACCCTTACGGTATCGGTGCTGCTACGGCGAAGGCCTTTGCCGCTCAGGGTTCACGCGTCTTTCTTCACTTCTTCCGCTCTCTGGAAACTTACCCGAAATCGGAAGAGGTGTACCGCCCTGGACCGGCCTTTTACCGCGCCCAGCAGGGCAAGACGGCGGATGGGGTACTTGAGGAGATACGCCGGATGGGTGGGCAGGCGGAGGCGTGGGAGTGCGACCTCTCCGATCCGGCAAATATCCCCCGGCTGTTTGACCGCGTGGAGGAGGTCTTTGGTCCCGTGGACATCCTCGTGAACAACGCTGCGAGCTGGAAAGGTGATACCTTTCTACCCGGCAGCGATACCTTCATCTCCACCGAAAGCTACGAACGAAACTTCGCCGTAAACGCCCGTGCCGTCGCCCTGATGATGGCGGAGTTCGCCCGCAGGTTTCTCCAGCGTAAAGGAAACTGGGGACGTATAGTAAACGTAAGCACGGATGGGGCATCCGCCTTTCCCGGAGAGGTCTCGTACGGTGCGAGCAAACACGCTATGGAGAGCTACAGCCGCGCCGCGGCGATTGAGCTGGGGCCTTACGGGATAACCGTCAACGTCGTCGCACCGGGCCCGGTTCAGACCGGATACATCACGCCGGAGATGGAGGAGAGATTGAGCGCGAGGATTCCCCTGCGGAGGGTTGGAAAGCCGGAGGATGTGGCAGGCGCCATAGTATTTCTGGCCTCGGAGCAGGCCCGATGGATTACGGGGCAACTGCTGTACGTAGGCGGTGGTAACGTGATGCCCCTGTGATAACGGCACAGAACTTCCTTCTACCTCCTCCACCTCCCGGCAAACACACCGTAGAGGGCGGGCATCACGAAGAGGGTGGAGAGGATCAGGGTGGTGAGGCCTCCGAGGACGACTATGGCGAGGGGTCTCTGGACTTCGCTACCCGGCCCGGTGGAGAACACAAGGGGCAGCAGCCCAAGGGCAGTCGTGAGGACGGTCATGGAGACGGCCCTTAGCCTCAAGACGGTGGCACGGGAGACCTTCCCCTTCAGTTTCCGTACGTAGTCCATCAGGATTATGCTAACCTCCGTTGCTATGCCGAGGAGGGATATGAAGCCGATGGAGGCCGGGACGGAGAAGTTCTCACCCGTCAGGAGGAGGGCGAGGATCCCACCGCTGACGGCGACGGGCATGTTCAGGAGGACGAGGAGGGTCATGCGGATATCGTTGAGGGTGGAGAGTATCAGGACGGTTATGATGAGGAGGACGACGGGGATAACCATGGCGAAGCGGCGAGTCGCCTCCCTCTGTAGCTCGTACTGACCTCCCACCTCCACCACGTACCCCGGAGGCAGTTTCATTGCTGCGACCACACCCTCTATGTCCTTTACGACGCTCCCTACGTCCCTCCCCTCCACGTTGGCCGTCACCGTGGCAAACCTGTGGAAGTTCTCCCTCGTTATCTGCCTCGGTCCGACCACCTCCTCTATCTCGGCAACCTCGTCCAGCGGTACGACCACGCCGTCGTGTCCGAAGACGGGAAGGTGGCGTATGACCTCCTCCCGGTCCCTGTACTCCTCCTTCAGTCGCACAAAGATGTCCCACCGCCTCACGCCCTCGTACACGCTCCCTATGGCACTACCCCCTATGCCCTTCTCTACGAGGCGGCTTATCTCGGCCACGTCTAAGCCGTACTTGGCGGCCCACTCCCTCTTTACGCTTATCCTCAACCTCGGCGTCCCACCCAACCTCTCCGCCCGTACGTCCGTAAGGCCGGGTACGTCCTTGAGCCTGCCGGCGAGCCTGTCGGCTATCCTCTGGAGGGTGTCTAAGTCCTCCCCTATCACCTTGATGACTATATCTCCCCTCGCCCCCTCCAAAAGCTCGTCCGTCGTCATCTTTATGGGCTGGGTGAAGTTGAAGGATGCTCCGGGTATGACCTCAAGCTTCTCCCTTATGCCCCTCTCCACGTCCTCCTGTTTGGCCCCTCTCTTCAGGATTACGTAGGTCTCTATGCTGTTGATGGGGTCGGTGTGGGCGCCCACCTCACCCCGGCCGACGCGGGAGGTGACGTACCTTACGCCGGGGACCTCCTTTATCTCCCGCTCTATCAGGAGGGCCATCCTCTTGGATTCGTCAAGGGATACGGCCGGGTGGAGGGCCGTACGGACGACGAGGGTACCCTCCCTCAACTCCGGTATGAACTCCGAACCGACGGACCGGGCGGCCACTATGCTGGCGACGAGTAGGAGGAGGTATATGGCTCCCATAAGGAGGGGCCGACTGTGCGCCCATCGGAAGGCCTTTAAAGCGAGCCGGAGGGTACGGTAGGGTACCTTGGGGGCCTTTACTCTATCCGGTAGGGAGATGTGGGCGACGGCGGGAGATATGAGGAAGGCGTAGATGATGGAGCCGGAGAGGGCGGAGAGGACGGCGAAAAGTAGGGGCTTGAACATCCTCCCCTCAACCCCCTGAAGGGTCATCAAGGGTACGAAGGTCAGGACGGTTATGGTGAGGGCGACGAGGACGGGGCCTATCACCTCCGATGCGGCCTCAACCACCACCTCCTTCCGGCTCCGGTTGGGGAACCGTTCCCTGTACCTCTGGATGTTCTCAACCACCACGATGGTGGCATCCACGAGGATACCGAGGGCTATGGCCAGCCCCCCGACGCTCATGAGGTTTATGGACACGTTGAAGTACTTCATCAGGATAACGGCGAAGAGGAGGGAGAAGGGGAGGGATAGGACCACGGAGAGGCTCGTCCTGATGTTGCGAAGGAAGAGGAAGAGGACGAGTATAACCAGAACCACCCCTATGCCGAGGGCGGAGAGGACGGTATTGACTACGGCCTTTACGAGGCTCTTCTGCTCGTAGTAGGGTACGATCTTCACGCCGGGTGGGAGGACGGCGTTTATCTCCTCTATCTTCTTCTCAACGTCGGATATCACCTGCGAGGAGTTGGTGCCGTAGAGCTTTATGACCATACCGGCCACGACCTCGCCCTTGCCGTCCATCGTCTGGAGTCCCCTTCTTATCTCACCTCCTATGCGCACATCTGCTACGTCCCTTACGAAGACGGGGACACCGTCCTTGGCCTTGAGGAGGACCCGCTCTATGTCCTCAATGCCCTTCAGCATCCCTACGCTCCTGACGACCACCTCCTGCGAGTTCTTGACTATGAACTGGCCCCCTACGTTGGAGTTGTTGCTCTCAAGTTTCTCAACTATGTCCTTGAGGGTGACGTTGTAGAGCTTGAGGCGGTAGGGGTCTATGAGGACGTGGTACTGCTTTACGAACCCCCCGATACTCAAGACCTCGTTCACCCCCGGAACCGTCATCAGGAGGGGCTTGACTATCCAGTCCTGTATCGTACGCAGTTCGTAGAGGGAGTACCTGCCGGTGGTGTCCTTCAGGAAGTAGAAGAGGACGAGGCCGGTTGCCGTTGATATGGGTCCCATCTTAGGCTCACCGAAGAGGAGTTTCTCCTTCGCCTCCTGCAACCTCTCCCCGACCACCTGTCTGGCCCAGTATATGTCCGTACCGTCCTTGAAGTATATCGTTATGAGGGAGAGGCCGAAGTTGGAGACGGACCTGACCCTAACGACGTTCGGAAGACCCATGAGGGATAGCTCAAGGGGGTAGGTTATGAACCTCTCCACCTCTTCGGCCGAGAGTCCGGGCGCCTCCGTGAAGATCTGGACCATGGGAGGGGCCACGTCCGGTACGGCGTCAAGGGGCATGCTCCGGTACGCGTAGAAGCCGAAGGCTCCAACGCCAAGGGCGGCGAAGAGGACGAGGAACCTCCTCTCAACTACGAACTCAACTATCCTACGCATGTTTCACCTCCCTCAATGCTCGTGTCCCTCACCTTCCCACTCCTTCTTCTCAATCTCCGCCTTTATGACGAAGGAGTTGCGCACAAACACCGTATCCCCCGCCTTCAGGCCGGAGAGGACCTCGTAGGCG
>JALWYV010000024.1 GCA_027003075.1 Caldifarciminota bacterium
TTCTCCGGTGGCGGCGGAGGTGGTGGTGGCGGGGGTGGATGGTAGTTTACTTTTCAAACTCCTCTTCCTTCCCCTCCCCCCTGACGGGCGACAGGAACTTTATGTAAGAGACCGAGGCGTCCGTCTCCATACCTCTGGCGTAGAGCGTACGGTCCCGTTTTTTGTCGTATATCTTAACCGAATCCTCCGTCCATATTATCTGCCTCTTCTCGTCCCATCTCAGACTCCTGCTCCACATCTCCACGCTGTCCGATGATACGAGGTGAACCTTTCCGAAGGCCACCATGTTTCCGGAAACCTGATCGTACTTACCTGAGTCCGCCGTAAGGACGGACGATACCTTCCCGCCCCTGTAGAACCTCACGCTCACACCGAACCCTATCAGGGTATCCCCCTTTTCCTTTACCTTCGCCGCCTTCATCACCCATAGCTTACGCCCCTTCTTGGTGGTAATCACCTTCACGGAGTCGGCTCCCGGCTCCACCTGGGCCGCCTTTTCCTTCTCCTCTCCCTTACATCCCGTTGCTATCAGGATAGGAGTTAAAAAGAGTATTCTCCACACGGAAACGATTTTAAAACCGACGTAAGGGGACCGTCGTATTCCCCACCCCGAACAGCTCTCCCCTGAACAGTAGTGCATAACCGGAGAGGGTGAGGGGAGTGTCCGCCCTCGCGACGAAGGTCCAGATGTCGTACCACTCCTGATACATGTGGTACTGCCGTCCGTGGTATTTGGTCAGGAACTTCGCCCTCTCAACGGGTACGAGTTTGATGGTGTCCCTGCCCTTCACGGCGAGCATGGAAGGATAGTTGCGGGCGGCTGGAAGTGCCGTGGTGAAGACGTAGAGGTGGTACTTCCCTCTGAAGGTGTCCGACTTTACACTGTCCAGTCTTACGTGCGGTTCCACGTGGCTCAGAGAGAGATAGACTATCCCTACGGCTCTGCCGAGCCGCTTCATCAGTAATTGCCCCTCTTCGGGGTTGCCACGTACCGGGTCGCTCACGAGAAAAGCCCTGCTGATCCTCCTCTGTTTGTCCATGGTAAGGACGTGGATGTCCGCATAAACGGGTACGGTGTCGGTAGATGAAACGAAGTAGAGTCGCAGAGGAGCCATAAGGACGAAGAAGTACGCCCTCTCCCTCAATATATCCGCCGGCAGGAAACCCACGACCCTCTTCCCCTCGGTTGTCCTAACCACCATCATTTCGGCAGAAAATTCCTGCACCCTCCAGCATCCGGCGAGAAAAAGCGCAGAAAGTAAAGGGATTATCTTCCTCATACCTTAAAGTGCGGATAATAAGGTCGCTCCCTTGCAGAAAATTCCCAATATAACCGGTTTATCTCCCTTATAATGAAAAACTTTTATGAAGACCATCATAGTTCACGGTGGTGCTGGAAGGTGGGGGGAGGAGAGGTTGAGGAACGCTATACCCGTTCTGCGGAGGTCTGCGGAGGTCGGCTATTCCCTCCTTGAGGATGGGGACCCCGTGGGAGCGGTTGAGGAGGCCGTTAAGATCCTGGAGGACTCCCCCTACTTCAACGCCGGTAAGGGCAGCGTTCTCAGTATAGATGGCAGTTTAGAGATGGACGCCTGCATAGTGCAGGACGAACCCCGCACCGTAGGGGCGGTGATAGGGGTAAGCAGGGTAAAGAACCCCATAACCCTCGCCCGGATCGTGGCCGAGAGAACTTCCCACCACATCATGTACGGGGAGGGGGCGGAGAGGCTGGCCCGCATCTTCAACCTTCCCGAAGGGGACCTTATAACCGACCACGCCCTCAAGAGGCTTGAGAAGGTGAGGGAGAAGCTCCTGAAGGAGGAGATAGGGGACGAACTCTCCCTCATGTCCCGTACCGTTGACATCATACGAAAGTACCCCCACCTCTTCATCGGGACCGTGGGGGCGGTGGCCACAGACGGAAAGGTGGTGGTAGCCGGGACCTCAACCGGTGGCACCTCCATTAAGTTGCCCGGAAGGGTTGGGGATACACCGATACCCGGAGCCGGAACGTGGGCGGAGGAGGGGTGCGGAGCCTCGGCCACGGGCATAGGAGAAGGCATAATCCAGATACTCCTGACCAAGACCCTGTGCGAGATGGTAAAGCGCGGCCTTCCCCTACAGGAGGCCGCAAACAGGGTGATAGGCATGACGAACTACCCCGTGGGAGTCATCGCAGTAAACAAAGAAGGTAGGGCAGTTTTCGCGTATAATACTGCCTCTATGCCGGTTGCCATAAAAACCGAAGAAAAAAAGGAGGTGGAGATCCATGGAATATAAGGCAAGGATCCTCGTTTTAGACGAGAGAGTTTACAAGGGTAAACAGAGGCTATACGTCAGCGTCGCCGATGGCATAGGCGTGATAAAGATCATCGGGAAGAACCTCTCCATGCTCGGAGTCTACGACGTCCAGCTCAAGAAGGGACGCAACCTGTACTACCTCATGGAGTACGAACCCCTTCAGGACTACTCCTACATCCTCCGCAACCCCATAGTGGTGGAGAGCTACTCCCAGATCTACAGGGTAATAGCCGAGTCGTGGCCCCAGGACGGCTCCCTTTACGAACGCATGCTGAAGGTTATCAACCGCTTAGAGAGGGAACCCCGCACGACCCATAACATCCTCAAGGAGATCCTGACGGAGGACACGGACACGGAGGAGCTTCTTTCCGCCTTAGTATCGTAGTTATGCCAAAGCTGTTTAAAGCGGACGAAATAAAGGCTGTAAAAGAGGAGAAAACGCTCATTCTCTACCTCAAAGGGGATCAGGATATGACCCTACCGGAGGACGTATCCCCTTCGGTATCCATGGACGTTCTCTACGGTGAGGAAGACGACGTCCCTTACCTGCTCCTCAATATCGGGGTAGAGGATGTTGAGATCACGGCCGAAATCCCCTACGGTGAGGCGTGGGAGGTTATAAGGGATGGGGATTACGTGGTGGCCGTACAACCGAAGGGGGACGACCCTAAAAACTGGCCCATGCTCGTCCTGGGGATAAACGATTTCATGCGGGGCGTGGTATTCGGGGCCGGGAGACTGTGGGAAGAGATATCCGCCACCTACGATTGAGACCTCATCCTCTTCAGGATGGAGGTCGTGGAGTACCCTTCGCGGTACGGGAATACCTTTACCTCTCCACCGTAGGAGAGGACGAAATCTGCTCCCACGATCTCATCAAGGCTGTAATCTCCCCCTTTAACTAAGACGTCCGGCTTCAACTCCCTTATCAACCTCTCCGGCGTATCTTCGGAAAAGGGGACGACGAAGTCCACCCACCTTATGGCCAGGAGGACGGCTGCCCTGTCTATCAGCGTATTTACTGGTCTGTCTTGACCCTTGAGACGGCGAACTGAGTCGTCGGAGTTCAGGCCTACTATCAACACGTCCCCGAGGGAGCGGGCGAACTCCAGAAGCTCAACGTGTCCCCTGTGGATAACGTCAAAACATCCGTTCGTGAAAACTATCTTCAGCCCTGCCTCCCTTAAGGCCCTACCGAGTACCTCAGCGTTCTCAGTTAACCGCTTCATCTCACGTAAAAGCGGACGCCGAGGCTCGCTGCCGCGGTAGGTTTCGTTGAGAACTCCTCAAACTTTCCACCCGATAGGCCTTCGGCGAGGACCTGCACGAGATAGGACAGGAAACCACCCCTGAAACCGACATCTAACCGGTCTATGCCCACGTTCTCACTGCCCAGACGGGTCCGCAGGGAGACCCCTCCACCGGCGTAAAAGAGGGGGGAGGAGGGCAGGGCCGTCGTGCCGAAGAAGGCGTACCTCCACATGAACACTGCTCCGATCCGCCCCTCTATCGGCCCCAACGGAAGGACGAGGTTGGGGGTGAAGTAGTTCTTACCGTAGTAAAAGAGGTTGTCCCCGAACTCAACTGGAAACTCTAACGCCCCCGAGAGGGAGAAGAACAACAGTTTCACACCTCCCCTTATCCCCAGATATCGGGCGAGCCTGTACGTAGCGCTGAAGTCCCTGCTTATCGTCGTATCTCCCGTACGCTCAACCTTCAGGGTTAGATCCCCGGAGACGGTACGGGTAATACTGTCCACGGATACGCTGCTGGAAAGAACGGAGGCATCGGCGTCGTAAGGCAAAAGGAGGGAAGTGGAAAAGTTGGCCCCCGTACTTCCGGACAGACCCATCTCCGCGGCCAGGTTCAGGCCCAATACGAAGAGGTTGAGGTTAACGCCCACAACGGGGGCGATGTAGGTCGCCCTGAAACTTCCCGACGCCTTAGTACCGAGGAGTTGGGGATCGGAGCCGTAGACCAGATAGACGTTGAGGCCGCTGACGTCCCACGAGGGATCCGCAGGCCTGACACGGGCGTTCAGGGATGTACCGCTGTCCACGCTCAGCCTGCTATCAAAATCCAGCCTTCCCTCAATGTTCCTCACGTTCACGCCCACACCGGCCGCTATGACTCTGTTCCCTACGGCCGCACCGAAGAATACGGGGAACTCACCTACGCGGATATCAGCCTTCGGATAGAACGATCCTCGCAACGTGCCGTAAGGGGTGATGTTAAGGTCAACGCTATCACCGTCCGTATCCCCCACGGTGTAGCCGAAGGTCATGAGACTGTCGCTCTCGTACTCAAGGGGAAGGGAACCGTCCAGAGAGGCGCCGAAGACGGCTGGGCGGAACAGGGATCCCCCGACCGTTATCGGACCGAGTTTCACGGCAGCACCGAAGTAATCCGCACCTCCGAGATCCGAAAATACCACGGAGGAGGAGACCTTCAGGTTGTAGGACAGACTGTCCATCTCAAGGGGGAGGTTGAGGTTGAAGTTCACCGGGGGCGTACTCGCGGACGTGGAGTAGCCGAAGTAGGCCTCAATACGGTTCCCCGTAGCGGACAGGACGGCGGGGTTGAGGTAGGCCCCGATTATCCCCCTTGAGGCTCCCGGAGCCATAAAGCCCACGTGGTTGAAGAAGAGGTTCGCCATAGGCTCCGAGGCGTAGAAGTTCAAACTGAGAGCCGATACGACGAGGACCATTCAAGTATTTTAAAGAAGACGCCTTCCCTCACCGTCAAACAGGTAGTACCGGTCAACCCACACGGCCACGTTCTCACCCACGGCCGGGGGGGCGTCGTAGTGCTTAACGCTCACGACCACGTCCCCGCCTATGTCCACGTAAACTATACTCTCATGTCCGAATATCTCCCTGTGTACGACCTTTCCCTTTATCCCCCTGTCCTGAAGTTTCGCTCCCTCAGGACGGAAGCCTAAAAAGGCCTTCCCCCTGTAGGCCGTGGACACTGCCACCCACCATCCTCCCGGAGACCTGAACCTGCCCTCCTCAACTTCCCCCTCTACGAGGTTCATGGGAGGGGAACCCACGAAGGAGGCGACGAAGGCTGAGGCCGGCTCGTTGTACACCGTGATCGGATCGGCGAACTGCTCTATCTTCCCCCTGTTGAGTATGAGGATGCGGTCGGCCAGGCTCATGGCCTCAACCTGATCGTGGGTGACGTATATGCTCGTGGTTTTAAATTCCCTGTGGAGTCTCCCTATCTCGGCGCGCATCTCGGTACGCAGGTTGGCGTCAAGGTTGGAGAGTGGCTCGTCAAACAGGAAGAGCTTCGGCCTCTTTATGAGCGCCCTCCCCAGAGCAACTCTCTGTCTCTGACCTCCGGACAGCTGCTTGGGCCTCTTGTGAAGGTGCCGGTCTATCTTCAAAATGGTGGCTATCTCCTTCACGCGGCGGTCTATCTCATCCCGTGGTACCTTCTTCAATCTGAGAGGAAAGGCGAGGTTTTCGTAAACCGTCATGTGGGGGTAGAGGGCGTAGTTCTGAAAGACCATTCCTATATCCCTCTTCGCCGGCGGAAGGTGGGTGACGTCTGTACCGTCAAACAGTATGGATCCGGACGTGGGTCCCTCTAAGCCGGCTATTATCCTCAAGAGGGTCGTTTTACCGCATCCGGAGGGCCCCAGTATAACCACGAACTCACCGTCTCCTATGTTAAAGTTGAGGTCGCTGAGGACCACGAAGTTGCCGAAGGCTTTGGTTAAGGACCTTACCTCTATCCTCAAGGGTGCTATTATACGATGGGATGGGAGGTCGTTAAAGCCACCCCTTCCTGTGCGCACCCCCGTTCTCCCTGAAGTACTCCACCGTCCTCCTTATCCCCTCCTCAAGGGAGACCTGCGGCTCCCATCCGAGGATCTCCTTCGCCCTGCGGTTGTCGGATATCAGGTTGAAAACCTCCATTCGGGTGGGCCTGATCAGGCTCTCGTCCTGAACTACCCTCAGGTTTTTGCCCATGACCCTGCCCACGGTATCAACGATCTCCAGAACGGAGTAGCTCTTACCTACACCTAAGTTTATCTCCTCTCCCCCTTTCGTCTCCGCCTTCAGGGCGAGGACAAGCGCCCGTGCGGTGTCCTTCACGTAGGTGAAGTCCCTGCGGGGCTTGAGGTTTCCGAGCCTCACCGTATCGCCCCTAAGGGCCTGAAGTATTATCCACGGTATGAGGGCGCGGGGGGACTGGCGGGGACCGTAGGTGTTGAAGGGTCTGATTATCAACGTATTCAGGCCGTAGGCGTAGTAGAAGCTCTTCACCATGGCATCCGCACCCACCTTGCTGGCGGCATAGGGAGATCTGGGAAGCCGCGGTGAGGTTTCGGAGAGGGGTGAATCGCTCCCACCGAAGATCTCGCTGGTGGAGACGTGGACGAGTTTTTTTATCCCGGCGTCCAGAGAGGCCTTGAGGACGTTCGTAGTGCCAACGACGTTGTTCATGGCGAAGTCTATGGGGTTCTGGAATGAGTAGGGTACGGATATCTGGGCGGCCAGATGCAGGACGGCGTCAACTCCTTCAACTGCTCTAACAACGGACGTGAAGTCCCGTATATCACCCCAGTACATCTCCAGCTTATCAAGGACCTCCGACGGAACCTTTGAGAGGTTGCCGACGTACCCGGTGGAGTTGTACCTGAGGAATACCCTGACCCCGTACCCTTTCCTTACCAGCTCCTCAACCACGTGGGAGCCTATAAAACCGCTGGCCCCCGTAACGAGCACCTTCATCCGGCGAGGGCCTCCCCTATCTTTCTAAACTCCTCCGGTTTTAGGCTCGCCCCTCCTACCAGAAAACCGTCCACGTTGGGTACTCTGGCCAGTTCTCCGGCGTTGTGGGCCTTCACGCTTCCGCCGTACAGCACCTTCAGACCCGTTTTATCCTTTATAAAGGCGTGCATCTCCTCTATCTGATCCGGCGTGGCGTTCCTGCCCGTCCCTATAGCCCATACCGGCTCGTAGGCTACGACGAGGTCCTCCGATACCGGGACGTAAGACAGCTGATTTTCCACCACGGCGAAGTGTCTGTCAGCCTCCCTATCCTCCAGCTTCTCTCCCACGCAGTATATCACCTTCAGACCGGCCTTTAGGGCCGCCTCGGCCTTCCTCCTTATCACCCCGTCCGACTCGCCTATGACGTTCCTCCTCTCGGAATGTCCCACTATAACCCATTTCGCACCGACGCTCAGGAGCATGGGGGGGGATATTTCGCCCGTGAACGCACCCTTCTCCTCGTAGAAGACGTCCTGAGCACCGAGGGTGAGGTTCTTCACCTTCAGGAGCGGGATGTACACGAAAGGGGGAAAGAGCAGTTTCATAAGGGGAAGATCCCTCAAAAGGTCGTCTATCTCTCCCGCCAGTTTTATGGCTTCCTCCTTCGTGGCGGGGTTCATCTTCCAGTTGGCGGCTAAGATCCTTCTTTCCATATTACGTTTACCTCCTCAAGTTCCTTTAAAAACTCGGCGACGTCCCCTTCCACCTCCTCACGGGGAACGCCGTACTCCCCTGCCACGGCCTCAACTATACCCTCGTAGGTGTTCACGCCGGAGTCTATGAGGTAGAGGACGTACCACCCCGTATGGTTGAGAACGACGGTATGGCCGTTCTCCGGGTTCCAGATTACCATCTTGTCCTCCATAGACTGGAATACGGCCTTCGGATTCAGGACGTACCTCATTTTTTCAGGAAGGTGTTGTACACGAGTATTCCAAGGCTCAACCCGCTCATAAGGACGGGAAGCACCTCCCGCGCTGAGGCCCAGAAGGATTTCGGAACGATTATCCGGTCCCCCGGATTGAGTCTGGGATTCTCCCGTGTGAGGTCCACCCTCTTACCGTTGAGGGATATGTTTGAAACATCGGCAGTCGGCATGGCCCCGGCGAGGGTGAGGGCGTCAGCCACAGTCATGCCCTTAACGTACTGTACCATCCCCGGTTTCTGAACTTCTCCGAGGACCATAACACCGAGAGGTTTGATGTTCTTAAAGGTGACTATAACCGGGAGGTCGTAGTAAGGTTTGAGTAGAACGGACAGGGTATCGGAAAGGGAGTCCGGCGTCATCCCACACACCGTAAGGTTCCCGACAAGGGGAAAGAAGGCCGTACAGTCGTCCAGTACAGGAGCCTCAAAGGAGTACTCGTCGCTCCCGAAGACCCCCACGACCAGCACGTCCCCCCTCTCTATAACGATGGAGGAGAGCAGGAGCAGAGCTGTCAATACCTTTCCTTGGCCCAGGTAAGTCTTATGCCTGCCTTTACGGACGCGTTGTTGTACCCGGCCCGGACCTGATCGTAGTAATCCTTATAGCCGGGGTTTATACCGGACAGGAGCATGTTGGACTCAAAGGAGGTGTATCCGCCCTCTATGAAGAAGCCGAGCCACGGGGCGATGTAGAAGTCCAGCCCGAGGGAGGCAGAAAAGTAGATCGTGTTCGCAGTTCCGGAGGTCCTGCCCAACGGGTCGTCCGACTGGAAGGAGACCTGGGCCCACGCGACGTGCCCACCTACCCACGGGAGGAATCCCCTTCCCTCGGAGTATAGGTTCTCCACCTCAAGGTAGAGCCTTCCGGATACACCCATAGACAGGTAGCGGACGTCCGAGTTGGGTACAGGCCAGTTCTCGCTGTTCTTCACTATTTCGCTGGATGTGTCGGGGAAGGGTATTCCGTACCCGAAAGCGAACCTCCGGGTCGTTACGGTGAACCCGACGTGGGTCCAGGAGTACGGATTGCGGTAGTGAGCCAGTGTTACGGCTATATTCTGGAAGAAGGACGTGTCCGTATAGGTCGTATCGGCGAAGGAGGGTTTCCACTTATAGAAGTATCCCTCCTGAAAGTCAACGGTAAGCCCCCAGGTGTTCCAGCGCACGAACGCCCCTCCCCCGAAGTGGGAGGAGGAGGACGACAGTCCCTTTGCCGTATACGTTGACTTAAAGCTGTACACGTTGATAATGCGCTCCTCGTAATCTACAGCCCCGTAACCGTAAAGCCCAACGTACAGGACGTTGGGACCGGTCATCCACGGGGGAAGATTTGAGGCTGCCAGGAAAAGTCCGATCATATTCTACCTCCTGTAAACTAAGTTGCCCTTCGCGAAGGTCATGATTACCCTACCCCTGAGGGTACTGCCCAGAAAGGGGTTGTTCCTGCTCTTTGACCTTATATCCCCCTCCGAGACTTTCCAATCCGCATCCTGATCAAAGACGAACAGGTTGGCCTCATGACCCTCTGCTATGCCCACGTCCACACCCAGAAATCTGGCCGGTTTCTCCGACATAACGCTCACCAGCTCCCTCAGGGATAGATCCCCGGTTAGCACTGTATAGGTATAAAGGGCTGAGAAGGCAGTCTCCAGACCCTCTATTCCCGGAAGGGCGTCCGTCAGCGGCGCCTCCTTCTCGTAGTAGGCGTGCGGGGCGTGGTCGGTGGCAACGAAGTCTATCACCCCTTCCTTGAGAGCCGAAAGGAGAGCAAGACGATCTTCCTCCGACCTTATAGGTGGGTTCACCCTGAAGGTGGGGTCGTAGAAAGGTACCTTATCGGTTGAAAATACGAGATGGTGGGGCGTAACCTCGGCTGTAACCTTTGCTCCCCGACCCTTAAACTCTCTTATCAGGTACACAGTTTCCTTTGCGGATACGTGGGCTACGTGGAGATGGGCGCCGGTTATCTCGGCCATGCGGGCGTCCCTGTAAACGGCCAGTTCTTCGGCCAGGGCCGTGCGGAACCTCATGCCGTACTTGAGGTTAACGGGGTCGTAATGGGCGAAACCTCCAGCGAGTTCCGGCACCTCCGCGTGCGTGATTACAGGTACCTTCAGATGGGAAGCGTAAATTAAGGCGTTGAACATGACTGCGGGGTCGGCCACCCAATTCCCATCGTCGGAGAACGCTACGGCACCCTCATCCTTCATCAGGCCCATCTCCACTATCTCCCTTCCCATTCGGCCCTTCGTTATGACCCCCACGAAGTGAACGTAAACCGGGAGTTCCTCTGCTCTGAATTTCAGGGACCTCAGGACCTCCGGCGTATCCACGGGTGGATCGGTGTTGGGCATAACGGCTATGTGGGCGTATCCTCCGGTGGCCGCTGCCTGCGACACGCTCGTCAGGTCCTCCTTGTACTCCTGGCCCGGTTCGCGGGCGTGGACGTGAGGATCAACGAGAGCGGGCAGAACGTACCTCTCCCTTAAGTCTATAACCTCGTCCGCCCCTTCGGAAACATCACCTACCTTTACTATACGACCATCCTCTATAAGTATATCCACGGGGGTCTCCCCGTACAGGAGACCCCTCTTCAGAAGGTACCTCATATCGTGGGAGATATCGCCAGCCTTCTTATAAACTGGAACCCTATGTCCGAAAAGCGCATCATAACCACGCTCTTGGTGTCGGGGTCCCTCGTCTCGTCGGAGAGCTCTATGTTACCCGTTACGCCCTTCACGTCTATACTGGACGCGGCCGTCTTTATATCTTCTGCCGTGAGGGTTGCCCTTGCCCGCTTTACTACGTCAGCGACCACTAAGAAGGCGTCGTATCCAAGGGCGGCGAAAGAAGAAGGTTCCTCGTTGTACTCGCTCTTGTACATTTCGGCGAACTCGGTTGATATGGGGTCGTAGGGGTTGAAGTGGGTTATGTAGTAATTTTCGCCCGCCGGCTTTCCAACCTCTTTGGCCAGATTTGGTACGTCCCATCCGTCCGCTCCTACCACGTATCCGGTGTAGGCGGAATCCCTGAGCGTTCGTATGATCTTTGCGGCTTTATCGTAGTAGAACGGTGCCAGAACGGCCGTACTCTCCTGCGGTACCGTAAAGGAGGAGAGTATTTCGCCCACCCTGGATGCGAAGTCGTTGTTCTTCAAAGTAATGACTTTAACGACCTTCAGGCCGTGCTTATCCGCCCATTTCTTGAAGTAGTCCCCTATCTCCTTGGAGTACGCATCCCCTTCTTTTTCAAGGATCACGACCTCCCTGGTGTTAAGGAAGCTCTGGGACATGTAAGCGGAGGCTACCGCCATGTGTTTGTTGGTGACGCATATCCGCCATATCCATTCGGTGTTTTTGGTTATGTCGTTGGCCGTGGCCGTTGGCACAAACGTTGGGATCTTCATCCGTTCAACTTCCTGTTTAATTGCAAGGGCCTCGGAGCTCGTCAGGGGGCCTATAATGATCTTTGCACCTTTCTCCTTCAATTCTTTAAGGGCTTTAAGCGTGGACGAAGGGCTACCATCGTACTTCTCCGGTAATATAAACTCTACCCTGCGGCTGTCTATGCGAAAGTTGGTGTGTTTGGCTGCGAGATATATGCCGTTCTTGACCTGTTTGGAGTACGTGGCTATGTCGCCCGATGCGTTCGTTGGAAGGAGAAGTCCAACTTTAATCACCTTTTCGGCAGGTTGACAACCGAGCATTACCACGCTTAACGCTAAAAGGAACCTTCTCATATTGGACGGTATTATAGACCCGAAAGGGAAAGGAATACGGGGAACAGTTAAAAATAGCAAAGCAGGACAAAGATCACTGCTTCCTACCATAAAATATTGGATGGTAGACACCCTGTTAATCCTCGGCCCTTTCCTCGCAGGTGTAAGGGAAGGTTTTGTTGACTACCTCTACCCTCCCATGAAGGAGTACAGATCCCCCATAACACATGTACCTATCCGCTGGAAGCCCGTAGTTGCGGATACGGACGGGTACTTCCGCATAAGCGTAGACACCCAGAACCTCAAACTTCTCAACGAGGAGCACGGTCTGGCCGGAGTAAACCTCCTCTTCTACGTTAAGGGAATTGTGAAAGTGGATACACCGGGAGTATATCTGATAAGAGGAAAACATGTGGGAAGTTTGAAGGTAGGAAAAAGGAGGTACACCCTGAACTACTACGGGGATTACGAAGGACTCGTACCTCTAAACGGCAAGGACACTGTCCTCTTCGCCGTAGGTGGCCTTGGGGGTGTTAGGCCTTTCAAAATAGAGGTGCGGAAGGCACCGGATACGCCTTTCGTTTATATGGAAGATCTGACCCTCCCCGATCTCTTGCGGGGAGAGGCTTTCAACGGATACGTGGGTATAACCGTCGCGAACCCCACTCTCAAACCCGTAAAGGTGCGGATAAACGGACGACCTTACAACCTTGAACCTCTATCCTTCCTTAAGGTTCCGGTTGAGATACACGTAAAGGCTCCCCGAAAGGGGGACAGCGTAAAGGTAAGGTTCTACTTCAACGGAAGACCTTTTGCAATTAAACTGGCCGTAAAGGGGACGAATGCCCCATACGTAAGGAGGACGTACCTTTCCTCCGTGGACTCCTCGGTCCAGTACTACGCCGTAAAGTTCCCCGTAAAGTTCAATCCCCGGAAGAGGTACGGTCTCGTCCTCAGCCTCCACGGTGCGGCCGTAAGGGCCGAAAACAGGTGTAGGAACCACAAACCGAGGAAAAAGGAGATAGTCGTGTGCCCAACGAACAGACGCAGGTGGGGGTTTGACTGGGAGGACTGGGGAAGGGTAGATGCTCTGGAAGTGCTTGAGGAAGTGCAGAGGAACTTTAAAGTAGATCGCAGGCGTATTTTCCTCATGGGGACGTCTATGGGTGGACACGGGGTATGGCACCTGTGTACCTCCTACCCCTCCGTCTGGAAAGCCTGCATGCCAGCTGCGGCGTGGTTATCAATAGACCTGTATATCCCCACACACCTTCAGAGATACCGGCTCTTCGGAAAAACCCCCTTCGTTGAAATTCAGGAGAGGTTGTACCAGCAGGCCCGCACCACACAACTCTTTAAGAACCTCCTGAACGTCCCCGTCGTCATCCTTCAGGGGGGAAAGGACGACAACGTCCCCCCCTTCCACGCCCGTCTGGCTTCCGACCTCCTCTCCCGCCTTGGGGCTACCTTCCGCCTCGTATGGCGAGCGGACAGGGGACACTGGTGGGACGGCTCCCTTGACGACCCCGACCTCTGGAAGTGGGCGTACCGCCTGAAGGTCAAAAGAAAGGAGAGGTACTTCTACACTTACGACCTGTCCGTGAGCGATTCCGCCTACGGCGTGAAGATCCTTGAGGTTAGATCACCGTTCTACAGGGCGGGGTTCGTGATCAGGAGACGCAGAGGTAAGCTCTTCATCACGACGGAGAACGTACGGGCCCTCGTAATACCGGGGTACAGAGGGAAGGTCACAATAGACGGTGATACCCTGAAGTACGACGGAGAGGTCCTGGTAAAGTACCGCAGGTGGCGCAAGATGAAGAGGTACGTGTACAGGAGGCCCGTTCTAATACGGGACGTCTTCATGAGGCCCTTCGTCTTCGTCTACTCCACATCCGAGCCGTGGGCGAGGGACGTGGCCGTATTCTACGCAAACGCGTGGTGGTCCTACGCCAACGGCCGCGCTCCCGTTCTTCCCGATACCGCCATCACGGAGAGATGGGTAAAGTCCAACGACCTGAACGTGGTGGTTATAGGGTCAAGAGCCAAGTTGCCACCTTTCCTATCCAACCCATACTCCCGTGCCAGAGAGAACGCCGTGGAGGTCGTACCCCTTACGTACGACAGACTCCTGCTGACCTATAAGGTGAGCGACACTTCCCTCGTACCTCTGCTCTACTCCCTCGTGCCATCGTCCATAAGGTCGGTGAGGGCCATGCCGTCGTGGGTAGGTCTGAGGAAGGAGGCCCGTATGTACGGGATACACGCCCTTGAGGGAGGTTTGAAGTTCCGGGCGGGGATATGGCCGATACGGAGGTGAGTTCTGGATATACCGGCGTATAATACCGGTGTCATGAAAAGGTTAAGCGTTTTAGCCGGTATCATGCTCGCGGTTTCCCCTGCGTACGGGATAGGTTTCTGGGGAGAGTTCGGAGCGGGTATGGGCAACTTCTCCCACGGGGACGTGAGCGTAAAGGTTGAAAGTGGGGGTAGTGTGAGCGAGACCACACTCGATTACAGCGGCGGCGGTATGCTCATGGGCGCGAACATGGCGGGTGGTGTGAGCCTCGCCCCCATACCCCTGATCGTGGGGGTCGGTGTGGGTTATAGTGCCGGGTCCGGTAGCTCAAAGATCACGGTAGAAGGTGAGGAAATCACGTCCGACTGGGATATGACCCGGTTTAACGTGAAGGTTCCGGTGGCCTACAGGATGAGCATCACGGCAGCGCAGGTACTCCTGGGTGTGGCACCCGGTATGAACTCCGTAACCTTCAAGGATAAGGACAGCAACGATGAGAGTACCTACACGGGTATGGATTTCGGTATCTTCGCTAAGGGTTACTTTATGCTCGGAGCCTTCGGTATAGGCGGAGGCGTCTCCGTTGACTTCATCCCGGCTCTCAGCAACACGGAGGAGACCGACGTCCTCGGCACTACGGTGACCACCACCACGACCTTCAAAGGGAACACCAACATAGGTCTGAACTTCGGTGTATTCTTCCTGTCCGGTCTACTTGAGTAGGTAAAACCTGAACGTAAGGTGAGCGGGGGGCTAAGCCCCCCGTTTTTGTCTCAGGTGTGGATTATCGTACCCACATCTTCACCCGATACTATCCTCTTCAGCTCCCCCCGTTTCGTCAGGTTGAAGACGATTATGGGTATACCCGACTGCCTTGCTATGTCTACGGCCGAGGCGTCAAGTACCTTCAGGTCCCTCACCAGAAAGTCCGTATAGGACAACTTCCGCAACTTCTTTGCATCTGGATTTTTCACCGGATCGTCCGTATACACACCGTCCACCTTCGTACCCTTGAGGATGACGTCGGCACCTATCTCGGAGGCCCTCAGGGCGGCGGCGGAGTCGGTTGAGAAGAAGGGGTTACCGGTTCCACCGGCGAATATAACTATCCTCCCCTTCTCAAGGTGCCTTATGGCCCTACGCCTTATGTACGGTTCCGCAACACGGGAAACCTCTATTGCGGACATGACGCGGGTTTGGGCCCCTTTCTTCTCAAGGATGCTCTGGAGGGCGAGGGCGTTTAGTACGGTGGCCAGCATGCCCATGTAGTCGCCCGTCACCCTGTCTATGCCGAGGGTTTCGCTCTGGGTGCCGCGGAGTATGTTCCCACCACCAACGACGAGCGACACCTCAACCCCCATGTTGTAGACCTCAAGGATCTCGTCAGAGAGGATGTCCAGTACCGGTGCGTCTATGCCGAACCCTTTCTTCCCCGCGAGTATTTCCCCACTCACCTTGAGGAGGATACGCCTGTACTTAATTTCCATACGGGTCGGGATTCTACGGGGGTAGAGTCCCACAGCCTCCGACGATAAAATAGGTGCCATGAGGGATCTGGTCAGGGTACTTCGGGAAGGCTGGAAGGGTTTTAAGGTCGTGAACGTAACACCCGGAAGGTTCGTATGGGAGGAGAACCTCACCGTTCACCTTGACGGCAGGTTCGTTATGTTCCTGAAGGTCTTTTACGGTTACGGTTATTACAGGCCCTGGGTTGAGGCCTTTGAGATAGATCCGTCCTTTCACGGAGATAGGCGGGAGCCGGAGTTTTACTCCCTGTTGTACGAAAAGTCCCCTCCCCTTTCAAAGGTCTTCGTTGAGTACACTTCCGACCCCGAAACCGATAGGGCGCTCCGACTCGGCACACCACCGGAGTTGAGCCGTATGGGGTACCTGCTCCTGAAGGCCGGCTACCGTAACCTGCGGAACTGGTACTACCCGGAGGGTCTGAAGGAGGGAGGCCCCAAACTTCAGGGGGAGAAGGTCCCGGAAGGTTATACACCGCGGGACCCGTCCGATGAGATAAGGAAGTTTTTGAAGAACGCCCCGGTTGAATACCCGGAGGTCAGGAGGGCCGTGGAGAGGGCGGAGGAGATCCTATCCCTCCTCGGGAACGCGAACCTTCAGGAAGTCCAGCGCCCCCAGACTGCGGAACAGGAGTAATTCAAGGGAAAGCGTGAACAACGGAAGGGATAAAGCGGATAGAACGGCTGACACAGGATAGAGAAGGAAAGAGATCAACAGGGCGATAACGAAGGGAAGGAGAGGTCTGAGGATATAGGGGAAAGGTACACCGGATATACGGGTCCCATGGAAGGAAAACGGTACGGATGCGAGGTACCCGGCTGCGAGGCTCCAGGCTATCCATACCCCGTCCTTCAAATTGAACACCGCCATTATTCCGAAGACCACGGGTATAACGGATAGGCGCATAACGTCAAGCCGTGGCATACGCCTTCCCTGAGATATGGGGCTTACGGTGTTGGAGATCATGGCCAGAAGGCCAGCGAGGGAAAGGGGACGCAGTATCTCCGCCGCGTACTCCCAGCCCGGTCCCAGAAGGAGGTTGATGAGACCACGGTTCCAGAAGAACATGGGTGCGAAGAATACGGACCCTATCAGGAGGACTGTCCTCATGTATATGCCGAAGACCCTGCGGGCGTCCTCGTCAGGGGCCGTTACGAAGTACGGAAAGAGGACACGGGAGAGCATGGAACTTATCTGGGGAGGAGCGAGGAAGGCGAACTTCTGGGCGTTGGAGTAGTGGCCGAGGGCGGTCTGACCGGCGAACCTTCCCACTATGGTGCGGTCCATGTACATGAGGATAAAGTTCAGGACGAAGGTCAGGTTAACCCATATTCCGAAGGAGAACATCCGTTTGAGCCACCTCAGACTGAAGGAGAGAGGGGGAAGGTAGGGCCTAACGATGTAGGATAGGACGAACTTGGTGAACCCGGCAGCCACGAACCCGAAGACCAGCGCCCTGTAGTCCCTGAAATAAAAGGAGAGGAATAGGGCTGTAAGGAAGTAGGCGAAGGCCTCACCTAGCTCAACGATGAAGATCTTCTCAAACCTGAAGAAGCGTGAAGCCTCAACCACCATAACCGGGTTCACAAGGGAGTAGGGGACGAAGGCCAGAGCCACGAGGCGGCTAGTATAGGCCACGTTCGGATCCTTAAAGAACTTCCCTATGGCATCGGAAAAAACGTACAGGAGCAGGGCGAGGATCAACCCTCTCACGACGGTACTCCACCAGAGGGTCGGATACCCCTCCCGGAAATTACCCTTCTGGGCTGTAAGGGCGGTGGTAAATCCGGTAAAGGTCATCATATCAAGCATCTGATAGGCTATGAAGGCCGACGTGGCGACGCCGAAGTCGTACGGTGTGAGTATGCGGGCAAGGATAACCGTACGCAATAGGGCGAAGACCTGAATCCCCACACGGGAGGATAGCGTCCAGAAGAGGGGACCCTTCAAGAGTGCGTATTCTAAGGACTAAGTGCGTCTACCTGTTACCGTACCTCTCGCGAAATGCCTTCATGAGTTCACTTTCAAGCCTTTCCATCTTTGGGGCTTTACTTTTGACCTTGTGATCGTATCCGATGGCGTGGAGTATACCGTGGAATACCCTTCGGGCTATCTCGTGGGGGTCGTAGTTGAGATGTGACGGACAGATTACGACCTCCTTAACGTCGTCGTAGACGAAGGTCAGAACGTCCGTGGTCCGCCTCTCCCCGAAGAACCTCTCTTTAAGTTCGGCCATGTAGTCCCCGGTTACAAAGGCGACGGTTATACCTTCCGTATTTATCTCAAACTCCCGCAGGATATCCTCAATTACCCTCATAAATCCCCCCGGAGAGTTCCATTCGGAAAGGTTAACTATTTCCACGGGTGTATTTTAAAGGGGGATAGGTAACGCTTTCTTTCTTCCGTATAATTCCCTTTCATGCCGATGCTAAACGATGTGAAGTATGCCTTGAAACAGTTAGGACTGTCGTCGGAAAATGTAATTGATCGCTCCGTAAAGATAGCCCTCGCCCTTGATTTCATAATAGAGGAGGAGAGTGAGGGAGACGGTAAATGGCTCAATCCCTTCAATATAGGCGGCAGCAGTACGGAGAGGCCTAAAAGTGTATCCATTAATGCGGATGACGTTAAGAATTTCATAGAGAAGTACGGGAAAGATCCCCTCTTCGTCTGGAGATTCCTGCCCGAAGCCTATCCCGAAGTCCTTAGGGCCACCGTCGTCCCTATGTATAACCACTCCTTCTACGACCTCTTATTCCTCTCCTTGGCCATAGGGAAGATTCTTAAAGATGGGGACAAGCCCGCCTTCCTACTCTTCACCCTCGGCCCCGTCCAACGGTTCATAAGCACCGCCCGAAAGACCTCCGACCTCTGGGCGGGGAGCTACCTCCTCTCCTACCTGACTTGGACGGCCATCCGGTACGTCGTAAAAAACTGGGGGCCGGAGAACGTCGTATTCCCCAACCTCCTCCGCCAACCCCTAATGGACCTCTATCTGGAGAACTCCCTAAGAGACCTTTTAGGCGAAAAGGTCGGCGATAAGACGGCGAGGGACATACTGCAGGAAAACACCGGCCTTGACAGGATCACCATCGCCAATATGCCGAACAGGCTGTTTGCTATAGTGCCTTACGGGGAGGCTACGGACGACAAGGAGAAAGGGGAGTGGGAGAGGAGGGTTAAGGACGAGATAGTGCGGATAGGCAGGGAGACCTTGAGGCAGATAGAAGATAAACTATCCGAACAGCCGGGATGGGACAAATCGGTATGGGACAGGTGTCAGGTGCAGGAGAAGTTGATGGAGGCCCTCCTGAACCACTTCCAGACGTTCTGGGTCGTTGTGCCATGGTGGGGGGATGGGGACGAG
Organism: Caldifarciminota bacterium; assembly: GCA_027003075.1. Lineage (GTDB taxonomy): Bacteria > Hydrothermota > Hydrothermia > LBFQ01 > LBFQ01 > JAADCS01. The sequence continues at coordinate 18,924 of JALWYV010000024.1, forward strand.
GGGAATATTGACGACATTATGGAGGATTACGAGAGGCTTGTGGAGGGTGTTTCTGATAACGGCCAAAATTCTGAAGAGACAAGGGGAAATGGTCAAAATTCTAATAAAAACCATCAGAACTCTAAAAATAGCAAAAGTACGTACGAAACCATACGTGAGGTTGTAGAACGCCTGAAAGACATCAGGAAAACCCCCAACGTCGGATACGCTTACCCCCTGCTCTACGAGGCGACGGAGAGGTTCCTCGCGGCCCGGAAGTCCGTAAGGGACTTTGAGGACGTAGTTAGCTCGGCCAAACACAAGTGTTCCCTGTGCGGTGAGTACGACCCCCTCCCCCTTGGCGATGGGTGGGCAAAACTCACGAAGGGCTGGGTCTCCCACGATGGACAGAGGACGGAGAGGTTGTGCGGTGTGTGTATGACCAAGAGGCTCTTTCCCAGAACCTTTAAAACTATCGTGGGTGTGGAAGTTCTGGGCGAGGAGATCAAATACCCCTCAACGTCGGAGATGGCCGCCACCCTGTACAAGGCGAGGATACCGGATGAAAATGCCAGACGTATAAAGGAGTTTTTGAGGTGCTACATTCCGGAAGTGGCGACGTGTGTTCCCAAACTGCGGGCTTCAAATCCCCTGTGCAACATAGATGGCCAATGGCTGATGCGTGAGAGCTATCGGGCGGAGTACATTAATAGGGAATATGATTCGAACATTACCGAGGGGGAAGCAAATAAGCTTTGGAGGAATATTGAGAAAGAGTTGAAGAGTATAAACCTCGGCTCTCCCCCCACGTACTACGCCATCCTTATGATGGACGGGGACAATATGGGGAGGTGGTTGGGGGGTGAGTATATGGGGTACGTTGAAGACTTCCTTTCCGAGTCGTTGAAGGAGAAACTACGGAAGGATATGGCTTTATCCTCCATCCTTCACTCCCGCCACCCTATGACCCCCGCCCTCCACGGCACCTTCTCCCGTCTCCTTGGTGAGTTCGCCTTGTACAAGGTCCGACATAAGGTTGAAAACAACTACGGCGCCCTCGTATACGCTGGAGGGGATGACGTCCTCGCCCTATTGCCGGCGAAGATGGCCCTGAAGACCGCACGGGAGTTAAGGGAAGCCTACAGGAATACCCTGTCCAGAAGGGCGGATATGAGCGGAGGACTCGTCTTCGTCCATCACAAGTACCCCCTTAGCCTCGCCCTTGAGGAGGTTAGGGATGCCGAGAAGAAGGCCAAACGGGTCTACAACAGAGGGAGCCTATACATCAAGTTCATAAAACGTTCCGGTGAGGTCAGGGAGATGGGCATAAAGTGGAGATACCTTGAGGAGTTTGAGAAGTTGGTTTGCGACTACGCTCATGACAAGATAACTAAGAGGTTCGGCTACGAGTTGGGCCGGCTTTTCAACGAGCTTTTCCTGACGGAGAGGGAAAAAGATGAGGACCAAAAGGAACTGGATGAGGGGCTAAAGAAGGTTATAAGGGGAGAGTTCAGGAGACTCCTCGGCCGTAAGCAAAAGGTAGATGCCGATGTCCTCAAGAGGGCGAAGGGGTTCCTGGATATCTATACGAAGTCGGATGAGGATGAATGTAAGGATAAACACGAAAATGAATGCGAGGAGGAACGCTCCCATCATCGCCACCTACCGAACGTCTTCATAATAGCGAGCCTGATAGCGACCGAATCCGAAGGAGGGAAAAGTTGAAACTCCTTGAATACAGAGCGGTGATTAAGCTGAAAACGATAACCCCCCTATTTATGTACGGGGCGACTGACCAGAGGGCGGAGATAAGGGCAGCGAGCATAAAGGGTGTTATGCGATGGTGGTGGAGGGCGGTAAAGGCTTACGATGATATGGAGAGGCTCTTTAAAGAGGAGAGCGAAATTTTCGGCTTCGCGGATAGCGGGGCCTCCAAGGTCCGGTTAGAGGTACGGCCGTCTTACGGGGTGAATAACGAGCCTTTGGAGGTAAGGAGACAATACGATAGACATTTACGACAGCACCAATACACTACCAGAATAGGAGATGCATCCCTCAACTGGACGAGCCGAAGGAAGGTATTGGATGGGCGACATTACGGCATAGCCTACCTACTCTACCCCCAACTTATGTTGCTCAAAGGATCTATCCCCTACGTTCCTCCCAATACGGAGTTCTCCCTTGTCCTAAGGTCAAGGTATAAGGACAAACTTGACAAGGCCCTCGCGTCCCTCTGGTGCGCCGTATGGTTTGGGGGATTCGGTAGGAGGAGCCGGAGGGGAGGGGGGAATTTGACTTTCCTACCGGTAGAAGAAAAAGAAGAAAACTACCGTCCAGATGGTCTGGACTTCGTATTCAACGGCTCTGGAGTGCAGGGTTTCCGGGATTGGCTTGAACGGAACTTTAGAGTCTGTCGCAACCTTCTAAGCGGTTCGGAGGGAACGGATAAGTACTCCAACATCTCAACGCTTCGGGTGGTGATCAGCCAGCGAGGTTTTAGGGAGTGGTACGAGGCCTTGAACGATATAGGGAAGATTTTTTACAATTTTAGAAGGCGCACGGATCATAGGGCGAACTGTATTTTTGGCCTTCCTCATCCGCACTCTAGGACATGCACCGGTTCTTCCTCGCGGAATCAGGGAGATCCAGTAAGTAGAAGAGCCTCGCCCGTGATAATAAAGGTTGTTAAGGTGGGCGATAGATTCCACTGGATGGTTTTGAGACTGAACGGGAAATTCCTGCCCCGTAGAAGAGGGGACTTTAGACCCATAGACAGATTCTGGGCAGAGATACAACCGCATGGAATTGAGATAAACGAAAGGAGGGTAGCCTATGAGAGATAAATACACCTTTAACCTACGGGTTATAACGCCCCTATTTATGGGCGGGGCGAATCACGAGCCGGAGATAAGGACCCAGAGCCTTAACGGTGTGTTCAGGTGGTGGTTCCGGGTCGCCGGGGGAAGTAGGAAGGATGAGGAACGTATTTTCGGCTCCGCCAGCGATGCAAGTGGGCGTAGGGGTCTGGTGGATTTGATTCTAGAGAAAAATAACGCTTACAGGGGAAATATAATAAAAGTGAAAAAATTAGGAGAGGCGGAAAATGAAACCTTTAAAGCTTCAAGGATAAAAGGTTCCGGTTTAAGGTACCTCGCCTTTGCCTTACGGATGGGGAAGCGTACCGGAATTAAAGAGGGATTTGATTTTCGCCTTAAAGTATCCTTTCATCCTCTGGCCAGCGAAGACGACAAAAAGAAGTTCCTTGCAGCGATGTGGTTGGCGCTCAATCTGGGGAACTTCGGGGCGAGAGCGAGGAGAGGGTTCGGGTCTATCGGGGTGGAGAGTGTGGTAGATGAGGAGGGTAAGGTAAAAGAGAACATCTTTGGATTGAAGTTCAAGGTACCTACGACTCCAGAGGATATTGACCGTTGGGTGAAGCAGAATATTAAATTGGTTAATGAAATGCTTAAGCAAGAAATCACACATCAAGAAAAATCTCCAGAGTTTAAAATATTTACATTTGTATGTAGTTTTGGTAGTTATGAATTAGCCATGAACTATATTGGGAAAATATATCGGGATTTCAGGCGAGGTTTGGAGATAAAGAATAGGATCTTTTTTGGCCTCCCTCTTGTACTCCATTCAAAAAGGATAGTTCCGGAAATACAGGTAAATAGTAGGCAGGAAAAAACACGTCGGGCATCACCGATGATTTTCAAAATCTTAAGAGTGGGGAATAGGTATGTGGGTCTGGTTGTAGTTGTAGTGTATGAATTTTTACCTTCAGATGCAGAAATTGTCGAGCTTCCTGCAGATCTTCCTATAGATGCGGACATTAACGAATATCGTAAAATTGTAGATTTGAAGAAAGTTATTCAGAAAGTTATTCCGAATTTTGAAGAAGGCTTGAACCTAAGGAGGATATACCCATGATCAAACTCACCGTAGAGCCTTACGACGTCCTCTTCTTTGGCTCTGGCAAACCCTTCAACATGGGGGATGTGGCGAAGAGTCTTTACCTCCCGATGCCTCACACCGTAGCCGGAGCCGTAAGCGCCTTTGTGTATGAAAACCTTGCTAAAATTCCCTTCATATCCGCCATATACGGGCCGTTTCTGGAGTACGAGGGGACCATCTACGTCCCGGCCCCTGCCAACCTTTTAACGGGACGCAAAGGCGAGGGTGGAGTCTTCCTAAGCTTCCCCGAAGGCGGCTTCAGACTCCTGAACATAGGAAACACGAACGTTGAGGGGGTTAAAAAGCTCTTCTTCTACCGCGGAAGGGAGAAGGTTGAGGGCTTCCGTGGGTTTATATCCTTAGAAGCCCTGAAAGAGTATATACAGCATGGGAAAATCAAGTTCAACAAGGACGACGAAAAAGAGAAGGATAAGATCAAAACTTTGGGCGACTTCGTCCTAAGCGAGGGACGGGTAGGCATAAAACTATCACCCGAAAGCGGCACGACGGAAGAGAACGCCCTCTATCGCATATGGTTCAGTAGGTTTAAGAAGAACGTCCGTTTGGTTGTTTGGCTCAAATTCGGCGATAAAGATGGATTCGCCCCTTCCGAGGCGGTTATGAAGCTCCTCCGGGAGACCGCGAAGGCCGGAGTGATGAAGTTGGGCGGGGAGATGCGGATGGTCAGGTTTGAGGCCGAGGAAGGCGACCCCCACCCCGTATTCGGCGGAATATCCGAGTGTAAAGAGGACACAGTTTGCAACGTCCTCTTCCTAACCCCCGGAGTCTTCGGCACATGGAACCCCTTCGGTGAGGTTGAGGCGGCTGCTGTCCCCGGCTACGTACCCGTTGGGATAAACCTGAAGTATATGGGAAATTTCAAGAACACCATCCAACGCGCCATTCCCAGCGGTAGCGTCTTCTTCGGCGTTAAACTATCGTCCGTGGAGGGTAATCCGGGGTTCTTAACCGTAGATAATGGGGACGTTAAGGTCGTAAAGGAGTACAACGGTTTTGTTCCCTACATCGGTGGGGGACAGGTTCTGCTATGGGGGTACAAAAACGGAGGTAGAAAATGAAGGCCAAACTTTTGACGTTTAGGACGCTTACTCCCCTGCACGTGGGAAGTGGAACGAGCGTCTCGTACATAGACCTCCCTATCGCAAGGGAGAGGCACACCGACTACCCCGTCATACCGGGGAGCGGTATAAAGGGCGTAATCCGAGACGTTGCAAAAAGGGAGGAGGAAGGAAACCCCTGCTCGGTTGAGAACGTCTTCGGACCAGAACCCGGTTCTAAAGAGCTTCACGCCTCCCTCGCGGCTTTTACGGATGCCAAGATCCTCTTCTATCCCGTCAGATCCCTACGAGGCGTCTTCGCCCTGATCACGTCTCCCTACGTCCTAAGGAGGTTCGCCGAGGATATGAGGTCCGCCATGGGATTTAACAAAATTTTGGGAGATCTACCTGATGTTTCCGATAAGTGCATTCATATCCATCCGAATGACAGTCTCTTAGAATTCAATCGCCACGTTGTTCTTGAGGAATTCCGTTTTGATGTCGTACGAAACGTAGGGGTTTTCACGGCTCTTAAATCTGAACCGTTCAAAGCTTTTCTCACCGACGAAGACATCAAGCGGATCGCCATAGTCTCGGACAACGTCTTCCGGGACATGGTGAAGTACGCCGTTGAAGTACGCACCCGCATACAGATAGATCAAACTACGGGAACGGCGAAGGGTAAAGCCCTCTTCTCCCTTGAGATGGTCCCCGCCGAGGCCATATTCTACTCCTTTGTCTTTACAAAGAGCCTTAACAACGGATCGTCCTGCGACGACAAAAAGGCTATGGAGTTCATAGAAGAGATCCTCCCGGACGACAGCGTCCTTCAGGTGGGCGGCGACGAGACCGTAGGCCTTGGCTTCGTAAAGGTGAAAACGTATCCTCCTCCGAGTGAAACCAAGAGTGCGGGCGGAGAGGATAAAGGTCTGAGCAACGGCACAACGGCGGAGGTTAAAGATGAGTAAGATAGGCTTCAAGACCCTGAATCAGGAGCGGGCGAAGTTCGCTTCAAAGAAGATCCAAGCCGTTAAGGACGGCAAGCTAACATTCAAGAATAAAAAAGGCCAAGAAAAAAGAGCAGACAAAAAGAAGTTCGCCACGTACGCCAAAAGACTCCCCGCCCTCATTATAACCAACGGACTCCTCCCGACCCTCGCCTTCCTCGCTTCCAAGGACGACTCAAGGGCGGTGTATGAGACTCTCGTAGAGTGGCTTGTAAAAACCGGCTTCCTTCATAAACCCGAGACTATAAATGACCCGTACAAAGCCATAAATGAAGTAGCAGGTATGGACGCCTCAAAGCTCCGTGCCATCACGACCGAAGCGCTCGCCTTCGCAGACTGGCTGAAACGCCTATCCGAGGCCTACCTTAGCGACGAAGAGGGCGATGGTCAAGAATCCTGAACTCCTACGCCGCTTTGAGAGGGAGATGATCCGTCGCAGCAAACTCACCCCGGAGGAGGTCTGGGAGCTGTACGACCACATGCTCGCGTGGGCCAAGGAGCTTGGCGTTTTCCCGCCGAAGGACCCCCTTGAGGGCATAGAGGTTGATATAAAGATAGCGAGGGTTTTAAATGCGGTTAAAGGAACTCCTTTGGAGGATAGCGAAGATGATGGAGACGCTTAACGTACCCTATATGATAATCGGCGGCCAGAGCGTCGCCGTTCACGGGGAGCCGAGATTTACAAAGGATGTGGATATTACGGTGGGGGTGGGTCTGGAAAGGTTGGAGGACATCTTGGACGTGGCGAAAGAATTTCAACTTTTACCTCTACCCGAAGATCCGAAATCCTTTGCCCATAGGACCCTTGTACTTCCCCTTAAAGACCTGAAGAGCGGCTTTAGGGTGGATATAATATTCTCCTACACGCCTTATGAGAGGCAGGCCATACGAAGGGCGATTGAAATCAACGGGGTAAAATACGCTTCCGTGGAGGATACCATAATCCTCAAGATGGTAGCGGGAAGGCCCAGGGATATTGAGGACGTAAAGACCATACTCCTCCGTAATCCGGAGAGGGATGAGGACTATATCCTTCGGTGGCTTGAAGAGTTTTCTGGGGTCGTAGGCGAGGACCTTGCAGACAAGTACAGGAAAATAAAAAAGGAGGTGGAAGGATGAGAACCAACGGGAGCAAAAAGATCAGATTCACAAGGAACGGGGCGTATATAAACGCCTTAAACCTCCGCACTCTCGCAGTTCCAGCCAACGCCGATGGGTGGGGACGCTTGAGAAACAAGGAGGGATTGAGATGAGAAGGGGAAGGAGGAAATTTTTCCGTATTATGGTAGATTTTATAAGATTGGGGCAATATTTACAGAGCGGTGGCCATAAAGATGTTGAAAAACATTCCCAAATAGAAAAGGCCGTAGCCGAAATAATTGAGGCATCAGTATCAAATTTTGAAATAGCAAACGCTTCTCTTCTTCTGAATAAGTACGTCCTTATATCACCTGTTAGATACAGGATTGGTTCCCGAAGTGAAGAGTTTAAGGATACGAAACATCCATATTTATCAGGAGCCACAAAAAATAGGTACATACAACGATCTTTCACAGAGGTACAAAAACGCCTTAATTCTACCACCTCCACCATAATATCCTCCTTAGAGTCCCAAGGCTACAAGAATCTCCTTGATTCCATCTTCAGAACCTCCTCCCGCCTCATCGTCGGCCTCGGTGCAGCTCACGCCCTTGAGACCTCCATAACCCTCCACCACACCTACGGCATACCCTACATTCCCGGCTCCTCCTTCAAGGGCGCCGTCCGGGCCGTAGCCTTCTGGAGGATAGTTGAGAAGTGGAAAGAATCCTTCGGAGAAGACGATTTCATCGCTCATATAACCGAAGAACTATCAGAATACAAAGGTAAAAGCCGCCTTGAAAAACTACAAGACGCCTTCAACGGCTCTCCCATCTGGAGCGAAAAGAAACCCAAAATCTTAGAAGAACTTCCGGAGGAGGCTCAAAAACTCGTCGCCCGCTACCAGCTATTGTTCGGAGTTGCGGGGTTCAAGGGACTTCTGACCTTCCTTGACGTTTATCCCAAGTTAGAGGGTGATGCCAAAGTACTTGAGATGGACGTTATGACACCTCATTATGCCAAATATTATCAGAAACCCTCCGAAAACCCTCCCGCCGACTGGTACAATCCTACTCCTATACCGTTCCTGACGGTGAAGCCGGGGGTACCCTTCAGGGTGGTAGTCCTCTACGACGAGTGGAGGGCCGGGCTACTCCAAAGCGACGAGGCTATAAAGCCGTACGCGGGTCTCATGAAAAACTTGGATGAGGCAAGAAAGGACGTAGAATCGCTTATAGAGGATGCCTTCACAGACCTTGGCATAGGGGCGAAGACGAGGCTCGGATACGGGAGGTTTAGGGATGCGTAAGATCCTCATCCTCCCTTGGGGTAGTCCGTGGGGTTGGAGGACGGTTGAGTACGCCTACGAAGGGAACAGTCTCCTTTCAAAGACCACCCTCCCTCTGCTTTACGAGGTCATAAATCCTGATAGGGCAGTGATAATAGCCCTTGATTCACTGGCGAAGCAGGGGGAGAACTACGGGGAGATCAAACACAACGCCAGAACCGATATTCTGCACTTTCTATGCCTGAACGCCCCACAGGTTCCAAACGAAAAGGTGGAGGTTGTAATATCCTACTCCGTCGGTAAGTTCAGGAATGCACCCTTCTCCTTTGATAGGGACCTATCTGACTTCTACCCCCACGTCCTGTGGGAACTTGGGAAGCATATCTGGGATGTCGCCAAAGGCTCGAATAAGGTTGAAATTTACCTTGACCTCACCCACGGCCTCAACTTCATGCCTACCCTCGTATATAGGGCCGTACGTAAGCTCGGAAGCATCCTCTCACTGACGAAAGACGTCAGACTCGTCGTCCTCAACAGCGAACCGTTCCATGCCGAGGGGCAGGAGAGCCACATTCACACCGTTTCGGACGTCCGTCTTAGGCCCTACTTCCTGATAAGGAGGATTGCCAAAGATATTGGGGATGATGGCAGTAATACGAAGTTCCTCGTTGATAGGAACGATGACAATAACGGGATCTCGGCGAAGGCCTTCGGCTTTCCAAGTATAACGGAACTGGATGCCTTCTCCGCCTCCGTACAGAACGGGTTCCTTGTAGGTCTATATCAATTTTTCCCCGATATGGATAAACTTACCAAAGCGATTGAGAAGACGTTTTTAACCTACGAGAAAAGGGGAAAAATCTCCGGTTCCACTTTATCGTTCCCTTACAGATTCGGATTTACGTTTTCTAATGTAATTCAGGTTCATTTCATTGCAAAAATTACGAAAGAATACTTCGGAAGCATTGGAACGTTTGATTTCAGGATAAAAAATTGCAGGGACAAGTTGGCAAGTCTTTATAAAAATAACAATAGACTTCAGGCTATCGTTCAGTACGGATTGATAGATGGAGAAAAAGAACTAAAAAAGTGTAGATTAGAGGGTAATTGCGAGAGATCTGAAGGTAAGGATGCGTTTATACGGAATTTCATAGCACATATAGGCCTGTTGAGGGGTATTTTCAAGCGTGCCTATAGGCTGGAATACTGCGACAGAATTAAAATATCCGGGGTTGATTACAACATTACCCACCTCATCCAAGAAACCCTGGAGGAGTAGCCATGAACAGCCCCATAAAGTTCTCCTTAAACCTCAAGGAAGACCGGGCGATTTTGGAGTTTGAGCTGGCGAGACCTCTCGTCCCCCACGACCTCAAGTTGGCCACCCCTCCCGACCCCGTCAAAATGGGCTTCGCAGACCGCCTCCTCATAATCTCCGGCAGGGGGCCGATATGGTTCTACGGGTACCTCCTTGAGTACTACCACCCCGTCAAAGCCGTCGCCTTTTACGACCCTCGCCTCAACGGGGCCGTCGTAGTGGCGTCTCACACACCGGAGTACGAGGTAGGGGACTTGATAGAAGTTTAATCTACTCGTTCACTCCCCCACCTGCTTCCTTGCTTCCTCTATCATCTTCAGGAACTCCTCTTCGGTCAGGGTGGGGATCCCGTACCTCCGGGCCTTCTGGAGCTTGGAACCGGGGTTCTTACCCACAACCAGATAGGAAACCTTCCGGGATACGCTGTTGGCGACGCTCCCACCCAGTTCCTCCACCATCTTCTTTGCTCTGCTCCTCGGACAGCAGTCCAGCTCCCCCGTGAAGACGAATATCTTGCCGGCAAGAGGTCCTTTACTCTCGTCCTCGTAGAGTATCTTTACCCCGTACTGGAACATCTTCTGAATGGTACGGCGGTTATGTTCGTCCTGGAAGTACTTCACTATGGCGTTGGCCGTCTCGGGGCCTATTCCCTTTATCTTCATAAGGTCAAGTTTTGTGGCTTTCATCAGATCCTCAAGGCGAGGGAAGTGCTGGGCGAGGAGTTTGGCCGTCGCCTGTCCCACCGATGGGATTCCGAGGGCGTAGATGAAGCGGTGGTAAGGCACCTTTTTGGCCCTCTGTATGGCCAGATAGAGCTGCTCGGCCGAAACCTCGGCGAAGCCGGGGAGCTTCAGGAGATCCTCCTTTGTGAGCCTGAAGATGTCGGCCAGATCTTTGACCAGTCCCCTCTCAACAAGGAGGCGGGCGGTCTTGTCTCCGAGTCCCTCAATGTCAAAGGCGTCCCTGCTGGCGAGGTGCCTTATACTCGCAACCAGTCTGGCGGGGCAGGAAGCGTTAACGCACTTCAGATAGGGCCCCTCCTGAACTACCTCACCTCCACATACCGGGCACTTATCCGGTATGGGTACGGGCTTTTCGTTACCTGTCCTCCTCTCCGGTATAGGCTTAATGATCTGCGGTATCACGTCCCCGGCCCGTGAGACCACCACCCAGTCTCCTATCATTACGCCGAGCTTCTTCAGTATCTCAACGTTATGGAGCGTTGCCCTTGAGACGATTACTCCACCTATCTCAACCGGCTCCAGCTCCGCAACGGGGGTTATTATCCCCGTCCTCCCCACCTGCCATACGACGTTCAGGAGCCGGGTGGTCTTCTCCCTCGGTTTGAACTTGGCGGCGAAGGCCCACCTCGGCGCCCTCGCCGTGTATCCGAGCCTGTCCCAGAGGGATATCTCATTCACCTTTATAACGAGGCCGTCCAGCTCGTAATCGTAGGAGTCCCTCTTCGCCTCCCACTCCCTGTAGTGGCGGATTATCTCCTCATCGTCCTTAGTTACGAAGGGGTCCGGGGCCTTGAAGCCCAGTTCTCTGGCCTTTTTGAGGAACTCCGACTGCTTCTTGAACTCTATCTCGCTCTTCCCGAAGCCCCAGACGATGAAGTCAAGGGGTCTCTGGGCGGTTATGCGGGGGTCCAGCTGCATCAGGGAGCCGGCGGCGGCGTTCCGAGGGTTGGCGAAGGGCCTCTGCCCCTCCTCTATCAGCCTCCTGTTCAGCTCCTGAAAGGCCTTCTTCGGCATGACCACCTCGCCCCGGATCTCTATGGAGACGTCCTCAAAGAGCCTCAAGGGGACCGTCCTTATCGTCCGGGCGTTGGGAGTGACGTCCTCCCCTACGTATCCGTCTCCGCGTGTTATAGCCCTCACCAGTACCCCCTTCTCATACACTAACTCAAGGGATGTGCCGTCAAACTTCGGTTCAACGCAGAACTCCACCTTCCCACCGGCCAGTTCCCTTATCCGTCGGAGCCTCTCCCTTATCTCCTGCTCGTTTCTGGCATCATCTAAGGAGAGCATCGGCACACTGTGCCTCGCCTGGGGGAACTCCCTCCGGGGTGGCGCCCCCACCCTCTGCGTCGGCGAGTCGGGCGTTATCAACTCCGGGTACCTCTGCTCCAACTCCATCAGGCGACGCTTCAGCTCGTCGTACTCGGCATCGGAGACCAGCGGATTGTTCAGGACGTAGTAGTAGTAGTCGTACTTGCGTATGAGCTCCCGCAGTCGCTCAACCTCCTCCTTCACCTCTTTCGGAACGGCCATAGGCGGGATTTTACGGGCGGCCTACCGGACTATTACGACCTTTTCAACCCTGCCCTTTCCGACGCAGAAGTAGGCCCCTCTACCCCTCGGCTCCACCCTGCGACCGGAGACGTCGTAGTACGACGAACATTCCCCCGGCCCTCCGACCGGCCTTGAGGATACACTAAGGGGTAGCCGGAAGCGGAAGGCGTGGACCCCAGCCATACGGAAGAGGGCGTAGATGTGGCCGTCGTGGAGTTTTATGGGGTCGGTTGCGGCCGTCTCAAGGAAGTCGTTCAGGTTCGTCTGATAGGAGTAGTATCCGAGGAGGTCAAGGGTGCTGGCCCTGTAAGCCCTGACGTACCCTCCGGGGCTTCCGAGGACGAAAACGTAGTCGTACGCCCCGTCTACGTAGGTGCCGGAGATGTCGGAAACGTGTACGGGGGATGAGGGGTCGGAGACATCGTAGACCTTAACCATATCGGAGGCTACCCCAACGAAGAGGAGGGTGTCGTACAGGTACGCGTCCCTGACGTTTGAGAGGCCGAGGGAGGAGAGGAAAGTAGGGGCGGAAGGGTCCGTTATATCGTAGAGGGCGTCCCCGACTACCAACAGGTTCCCCCGTACTGACAGCGGGCCGCCAGCGGTGAGGGTGGAGAGGAGGTAGGGGGCGGAAGGATCGGCTACGGAGATGACGTAGGCGGAGGAGGGGGAGGAGAGTAGCAGGAGGGTATCCTTGGCGGCGAGCCACGTACCGCCTATGGGTAGGGAAGACAGGAGGGTGGGGTTCAGGGGGTCGGCTATGGAGTAAATCTTCAGCGTATCGCCGGGGAGGAACAGTAGGGTGTCCAGGGCCATTAAGTTCCCCGGAAGGCCCGTCCTGAAACCGGCTATGCACCTCTCCCGCCTTATGATGTGGGGGTCGCTTACGTCCAAGATGCAGAGGCTGTCCGGGTAGCCCACGTAGTAGAGGTGGCTCCCGCTGAAGGTTATGGAGGACATGGGGATCGCCGGGTTGTAGGTCGCCAGCCTAATGCTGCCCTTGAGGATGGCCAGCCTCCTCACCGAGTCCACTATCCCAAAGAGGAAGACCGTATCACCCAAGAGGTCCACCGCAAAGCCCATCCCTACGACCGTAGTATCAAAGGCCACCGTAGAGTCAAGGGAGGGAACGGCCGGATCGGACAGGTCTATGAAGTCCAGGTTCCCGTCGTACCGGTAGGCTCCCACCAACAGGCCGTTCCCCGCCTTCATGCTGCTGTAAGGTGTAAGGAGTACGCCGTAGGTCCGACTTAAGGTGCCTATATCGTAGGCCTCAAGCCCGCCGTAGGAATACGAGAGGTAGAGGTATCTCCCGTAGGAGGCGGAGGATATAATGTCCTGTACAAATACTCTGGCCAGAACCGTAGGGGAGGAGGGGTCGGAGAGGTCAAGGGCTATAAGGGTATCACCTCCAGAGGTTACGTCGGTTATGGCTACAGCCGTATCCCCGTAGAGATGCACCGTGCTTATGGGCGATGGGTAGGTGAATACCGGGGAGAGGGAGCTGTCAAAGACCGTAAGGCCGCAGGTGGTGGAGAGGAGGACGTACCCCCTGTGGAGGGCGATGTCCCTGGCTATGCCACATGGGGAATTCCAGAGGGAGACCCTCGTAGGGTGGAGGGGGTCGGAGACGTCCCAGACCTCATATCCGAACCTGCCCGTGGCGACGTATAGCCTGTAGCCGTAGAGTTTGGCCGAAAGGACCGTACCGCGGGTGTGTATCGTAGAGAATTTGGCCGGCTCGTAAGGGTTGGAGATGTCCATCACCTCAACTGCCCCGCCGAAGGGGACGAAGGCGAGCCTCCTGTCCGGTGCTACAAACTGGGTATAGGGAGATACAGGGGCTATACCGTAGGCGTGCGCCCCCACGAATGTGGCGTTCAGAGAGTCTATAACGCTAATTAAGATGATCATAGGATGAAAATCGTATAGCTGAATTATATTAAAAATCTACCCACCCTCCGGATTGACGGGCTCAGTGTTATCAGCCTTCACTTCAATTCGTTGCATACGACGTTGAAAACAACGGGTCTTTGACGAATGGGTAACCTTACTTAAGGCTATTGCCTTTCACGTACTCCCCTTTAAACCGCCCCACCTCATCGGCTATCGTCTGTAGGACGTAGGTTAGGACAGCAGCATCGTCCACATATCCGAGAAATGGCACAGCATCAAACAGGGCGTCCGTGGGTATAAGGAAGTACAACAGGGCCGCGGCGAGGGTAAGGACGGTTTTGTTTTTCAGTCTGTACCTCCCCCTCAGGGCCTCCCTCAACATCTCAACGGCGAGGAGGAGATCGGAGATCATCCCCTTCGGACCTTCCCCTTTTCTTAATCTCTCCTCCGTCGCCTCAAGTATCCACCACACGTCCCTTAAACCCTTCACCCGCGAAAGCGCCCACTTTAAAAGTACCCTTACCACAGGGAGATTTTAAGGCCGTTTTATATCACCTTACGCAGAGCGTCCACCGTTTTGAGACGGGCCGCCATGGTGGAAGGCACATAGGCAGCCACGAGGGATATGACGAGGGTGAGAAGAAGTATTATAACCCAGTCCAGTAGTTGCGGTTTAATGGGGACGTAATCTATCATGTACACGTCCGCGGGGATCTTAACGAGTTTGTACGTATCGGCTACGTAGGAGATCCCCCATCCGAAAACGGAACCGATGGCGGCACCGAGGACACCGAGTATGCCCCCGACCCCCGTAAAGACCGAGGTTATATCCCACCGGGTGAAACCGAGAGCCTTCATGAGGCCTATCTCCCACCTCTTCTCAAGGGTCAGCATGGTTATGCTCACCACCACGTTTATAGCCGATATCAGGAGGATGAGGGCGAAGGACAGGCTTATGGCCAGTCTCTCCATTTTGAGGGCGGCGAAGAGGGTCCGGTTTATAGTCTGCCACGACGTGCAACCGTAGTTAAGTTTCACGACCTTCTTGCAGTACTTTCCCGCATCGTAGGGGTTGGGGACGTAGCCGAATACGAGAGGGGTCTCGTCGTCCTTCAGGCCCACGATCTTACGCGCCTCTTTTATGTCCATTATTACGGTCTGGTCGTCGTGCATCATTAATCCGGTCTCAAATATCCCGGAAACCTTTACCTTACGGGGTACCATCTGGGGGCCGAAAGGGGTCTGGCGGAGACTTACGATCTCCACGTCCATCCCCGGATCAACGCCGAGTCGGGAGGCGAGGCTCGTCCCGATAAGTACCCCGTCCCCTATCTCTCCAAGGACCATATAATCCTTAAGTTCACGTTTTATGTGTTTTACGTCCTGCGCCCGGAGGACCACGCCGTCCAGAGAGTTCCCCTCCCTGACTATGACCTTCGTCAGGATGGCTGGAGAGGGATCTATACCCAGACTCCTCAACTCCTTCATCACGTCTTCAACGTTACGGAACGGTACGCCGAGAGGGTGGGTTATGTGGAGATGGGGCTGAAGTATGAGTATGCGACGTTTGAGTTCCGACTGGAAACCGTTCATTATCCCGGTCACGATTATCAGGATAGATACACCGAGGGCTATGGAGAGGACACTGAGGAGGGCAAAGACGGAAACTATCCTGCTACCGCTGGTGAAGATGTACTTCCGTATTAAAAATAGATGGGCGCCCACGGAGTCTTTTATTCTACGGTAGTTTTACCCTTTTTGAAAGTACGGGATCTTCCTTAATCGCCCTTATCTCGTCCTCGGATAGGGGAGTGGGTCTGTCCCTTTCAACGTCCACTATACACAGGAACCCGAGGGGTTGGCCCTTGTCGGCTATTAACTGGTGGGGGGTCCAGGAGGGAATCCACACGACATCGTAGGGCTTGACGTCGTACACCCTGTCCTTTACGAAGACCGAACCCTCACCCTTCAATATCATAACTGCGTGCTGATGCTCGTGCTTCTCAAGGGATGAGGCGTATCCGGGCTGTATCTCAAAGTACCTGACCTCAAAGTTAAGTCCGTTCCTTTTACCTAAGAGGACGACCTTTTTCACGTAGGGGCGGTAGCGCATGGGGTAGCCGTCGGGCCAGGTCTCGCCGTCGTACGGCATGTAAACCGGCCATTCCTTCTTCTTTTTCACGGCCGGCGATTTTAAGGACGAAGTTTAATTGATAACGTCCCCGATATTACAGATAGAGGGGTGATAGTACTCTTTCCGTCCCTATCTTTAACCGGATACACGGTGCAATCAGGCATTGTAATAAAAATTCGTCAAATAGACTTACTGTGGGTGGACACTATGTGGCTGTATGGGATGAACCTCTATTCAACATTCAAAGATGGCATTAGGGGGATACCGGGATGTGATATGAAGGATGTACCGTTTAAGGTTGCCGATTTACGATCGCCGTTAAACCGATCAAAGGCTCAACCTCGCGAGCATCCGTAGATCCGGTACATCACACCAACGGGGGAAAACGTTATCCTGGACCGTAATTGTTGCGGAAATACGTGCCAAAGTGGGATCTTTTACAGATACCTGACCATCCTCAGGAACTTCAACCGGCGTCCTTTCAATACAGTTTCCCTCACGCCCACATTAACAAAACCCATCCTCCTGTATAGATTAAGGGCAGAGGTATTATCCTCCTCAACGTCCAACGCCACGGCTCTGGTTCCCTTCCTCCGGGCGAGAGCAAAGGCCGTTTCCATCAACTTTTTACCTATACCCATCCCCCTGTACTCCGGGGCTACGGCCACGTTACTTACGTAGTACTCACCTCTATTCACGTACCCTGTCACGTCTCTAAGTTTCCACAGATAAGGCAGGCTCCTGACAAAATGCCCCCTCCCGTGCAGGAACATACGCATTCCGCTTGCCACGTCCTCAAATAAAGAACGTTCCTTCCACGCGTACCCCAGAAGCATGCCGACCACCTTACTACCCACCTCGGCCAGTCTCACGTACTTCCACGAGAATACGCTCCACCGGGATCTGATAAGGGCAGTAAGTACAGGTTCCACTCTATTTCCGAAGATATACCTAAGGTAAGGGGTGGATGCCAGTATAAAACGGCCTATATGCCCCACATCGTCGGGAACGGCTGCCCTGAGGACGATCTCCATCAGAAGTAGGCTTTGGGTATGAGCCAGTCCTCCAGCATCTCACCGAGGGAGGACGAGTTTTCAAGTATCTGCTTGAGGAGGTTCTGCTTCTTCGGTCTCTTTATGAAGCGTACCTTCTTTATACCGGCCATCTTTTTCAGGATCTCCACGGCATCGTATCGGGTGCCGAGGGTATCCACAAGTCCCCATTCAAGGGCCTGAAGAGCGGTCAAAACGCGCCCGTCGGCTATGGGAAGCAGATCCTCAGGCTTTTTCCCTCTGCTCTCCGCCACCCGCTTAAGGAAAACTTTCCAGATGTCCCTGGCCAGTTCTGTCAAAAGCACGCTATCTTCCGGTGTCCTCTTACGGAAGGGCTGGGTCAGGTCCTTGTTCTTCCCGGACTTGTAAATATCCCACGATACACCGAGTTTCCTGGACAACTCCGTAACCTCCGGCAGGATTATTATGGCTCCTATGGACCCGGTGAGGGCGGCCGGATTGGCCACGATCTTATCGGCCCCGGACGCTATGTAATAACCTCCGGATGCCCCTATAGAGTGTATATAGGCTACGACCTTTTTGCCTTTCTTATGGGCAAATCGCAGAACCTGATACATCTCCTCGCTGCTTGCCGCACTACCTCCGGGGCTGTTTATATAAACGAAAACCCCTTTGATACGGTTGAGTTTATCGTCTTTTAACTTTTTGTACGCCCACTCGGTTATCTCGGGAATCTTTTTGTCGTCAATGTTGCCATCAATTTCAACGTAGAGGACGTTCCCCATGGTGAAACCCTGACTCTTAACTATCAGACGGATAACGAGCAGTATGCCCACAAGGGAGGCGAAAAATACAAACAGCCAAAACCACAGATTCCTCATGGCTCCTATTCTAAGGCCGTCTTCCCATCTCTCCCTTCAGAGCGTACCGTTCCCGGTGCGCGTTCCTGAAGTTGAAGTTATAGCCCCAGACTGTCCGCTATATCCCCGACCACGGGAAGTTTTGTCACCTTTCCGGTTATGGCGTTTATAAACCCCATGATCTTCAGAACGAAGAGGAGAATGAACAGGACAAACGAAATGAATCCCCACATGGGTATCAGGTCGCCGGCAAGACGGCCGACGATCCAGAGGACGAGATCCGAGAGGAATATAACCAGAGACTGCTTAGCGTGGAACTTCACAAAGGGGCTGTCCACTATCCAGTAAAGGATAAACAGTATCCACAGATAGCTGAGTGCAGCGAGCAGTTTGTTTTTCTCTATATCATCCTGCGGTATGGTGATGTTCTTCATCACGGCAAGTCTAAGGGGGATAATCCAGAAGGTACGATCCCTTTGCCGGTGGTTCTGCAAACCGTGGACGTCGTTATGGTGGTCGCCATTTGCCTGCCTTTCCGGTGTATCTCCATCCCGTTCGTTTTATACCCACCCTGCTCCCGTTTCAGGTCTATAATATCAGCCAATGAAACGTATCATCTTCCCCGTTTTTATAGGGTTATCTCTGTTGTTCACGGGATGTATGACGGCAAGGGATGCCAGGAAGTTTGAGAAGCGTTTGACGAGGCTTGAGAAGGAGGTAAACCGCCTTAGAACCGAGGTATTGGAGGCGAAGGGAGAGGTGTCTTCCTCGGCGGGGATGGTCAAGGCTCTGGAGGAGAACTACCGGATCCTTCTTAAGGAGGTTGAGAAGTTAAAGAGGTCTAAAAAGAGGAAGAGGTAACCATGCTGGAGATCTTCGGAGTATGGCTGGCGGCCTTTCTTACACTCGCAATCCTTTCACTCGTAATAAAGGAGAACCCGGTATACAGGTTCGCGGAGCATATATTCGTGGGGGTATCCGCCGGATACGGCATAATGAACGCCTTTAACCAGGCTATCTGGCCCCAGATCGCTCAGGGTATACGGGATAGCAAGTACGTTATCTTCAAACTCGGCACCTTCAACTTCTTTGGTCAGGAGGTTCCCTTCCTCACCCTCGGTCAGCTCGTCGTGCTTATAGGGGCTATCCTCGGTATCATGATGCTCACCAAACTGGAGATATTCGGCTACATAGCCCCCAACCTCAGGTGGCTTTCCCTCTATCCTCTCGCCGTTACCATTGGTATTTACACCGGTATAGGTCTCACGGCCACGTTTCAGGGTTTCATCTTCCCCCAGATTAAGGCCTCCTTCCTGCCCCTGTGGACGAACGACGCCTTCGTTACCTTTTCCAACTGGGTTTTCCTTATCGGTGTCATCACCTCCATTCTCTACTTCTTCTTCTCCACCGAACAGAAGGGTATAATGAAGCCGATCGTGAATATCGGTATAGTCTTCATAATGGTGGCCTTTGGGGCGTCCTTCGGATATACGGTGATGGGACGAATATCGCTCCTCCTCGGAAGGATATACTTCCTGCTCCACAACTGGCTACACGTGATATGAGATGGGGGAGCAAAGGTACTACCTGTTAGCTGTCTCCAGATGGGACTACCTCCAGACGTGCATCAACTACGGATGGGCGGGTTTTACCAATAGTACGAGGGGTTTCTGGGCGTACGTTGATATAGAGGTGGGAGATTACGTTTCTTTCCTGTACGGGGCGAGGATAATCAATCTGTACGAGGTTGTTGAGAAGGTGGCATACAGGAACGCCGAAAATCTACCTCCATGGTCGGTCATAAGGTTTAAGGAGAGCAGGAAAACTTATTATTTCCCCTTCAGACTCAAGTTGAGAAAACTCAGAGAGGTTAACGAACCCATGATCAGGCCGGAGTTCTTCTACGTAGCCGAGAACCTGCTACTCCGGGGAGGGTACTGGAAAACCCACTTTCAGAGCGATAGGTTGAGCCTTAACATCGTCTCCCAGCGTGGGAGACCTGAGGTCGTACCCCCTTCTGACGAAAACTTCTCCGCTGAAAGATTTACACCCCTCATAACGTTCAAGAAGGATCGTGCAAACCCTCCGTACGTCTATCCCTTTACGGAGGTAATACTGCAGGCCATGATAAAACGCCGTCTTAACTATGTCCTTGGGGACGTGCTGAAGGCACTTGGATCCGGAAGGAAACCCGAGGAATACGAGGTGCTCTCCGAGAAAGCCCTGATGGAGGGGTACGTTGATATCTTCGTCAAGCTCAAGGATCCTGTGGGTTCTGTTGAGGCCGTACCCTTTGAGGTTAAGAGGGGGAACCTTACCGGCAGGGACCTGGAACAGGTACTCCACTACGTTGAGCGGCTGAGCGGAGATGCCATAGGTGGGGGGTTGGTCGGATCCGGACTGGGGAGGAGATTCCCAAAGACTCACGAAGGTGTGGCCGTTGTCCTATACGAATTCAGGGATCTGGATAAACGACACGATCATACCTACGGCGAGATGCTTGAGGCTCTCAGCCTTACTGTAATATCATGACCCCCTGCGTCCTTAAGTTCGGTGGCTCCTCCGTGGCTACGCCGGAGCGGATCCGGGCGGTGGCCGAGTTGATCAAGCGCAAGGCCGAAGTCTGCCACCCTGTCGTTGTCGTCTCAGCCATGGGAAAGACCACGGACGAACTCCTAAACCTCGCCTACAGCGTATCAAAGAACCCTCCTCCTCGTGAATTGGACATGCTTCTAACGGTCGGGGAGCGCATTTCCATGGCCCTTCTGTCCATGGCCCTACACGACCTCGGCCTGAAGGCCGTATCCTTTACGGGGTCTCAGGTGGGAATAATAACGGAAAACAGGTTCAACAGGGCGAGGGTGCTTGAGATAAAACTCTACCGCATAACGGACGCCCTGAAGGAGGGTAAGATCCCCGTCGTCGCCGGCTTTCAGGGGGTCAGCGTAAGCAAGGAGATAACCACCCTCGGAAGGGGTGGGAGCGACCTCACGGCCGTGGCTCTGGCCATCTCCCTCGGCAAGGTACCCTGTGAGATATACACGGACGTCCCCGGAGTCTTCGCCCTTGATCCGAGGAAGTTCCCCGCAGCCAGACGGTACGAGAGGATGGACTACATCGTTCTGTCCGAGATGGCCTCATCCGGGGCAAAGGTCATGCACTCACGGGCCCTAAATCTGGCGGCAAAGTACGACCTTCCCTTCCTTATACTCTCATCCTACGAACCGGAAAAGGGAGGTACACTGGTGGAAAAGAGGGAACATCTTGAAAGTCCCGGCGTTAAGGCCATAACCACCATGCCCGTGGTAATGTTTGACGTTGAGGGAAGGGAGGGGATCCCCCTGCTGGCAAGAATGGTTGAGGCCGTAAGAGTTTTAAACTTCTCCCACGATGCCACGGGCAGACACCTCGTCCTCTTCGTACCTGTGGAGGAGAGGGAAAGGGCGTTGGAGACCCTCTCGGAACTGGGGGTAAGGTTCGCCCTGAGGGAGGATCTGGCCATGGTGTGCGTCATAGGATGGGGTGTGAGCGCCCCGGAGATAATGGATACGATATTCTCGGTGGTCGGATGGGAACATATCTTCATGATGGGATCTTCTGACACCAAGGTCTGTATTGCGGTTGAAAGGGAAAGGGAGGGAGTGGTAGTTGAGAACCTCGCCAGAAAGTTCGGGCTATACGGTACTGCTTGAGGTACCCGTAAAACCCTGCGTATTCTTAAGGAGGCTCAACAGGTTCGTCTCCGAAGTCCTATCCGAAGGGGAGATAATAAAGGTTCATACGAACAATACGGGCAGACTCCTTGACCTCCTTATTGAGGGAAGGGAGGTCCTCTGCACACCCATAGAGGGGAAAAAGTTGTCCCACAGGATAGTCGGTACGGCGGTTGAGGGGAGTAAACTTTACACGCTCATAGACACGTCCCTTCAGGAGAAGGCGGTTGTCCGGGCGATAGAGATGGGGGCCATAGAGAGCCTGAAAGGGTACCGCGTGGTTGGAAAACACGTGGACGCAGGGGGATCAAAGTTTGACCTTTTGCTCCGGGGTCCCAAAGGGGACGTCTTTGCTGAGATAAAGAGTGCCGTATTCTACTTCCCGGAGGACAGGAGTGCCAGATACCCCGACACCGTCACCCTCCGGGGCCGAAGGCACATAGAGGAACTGGGGAAGAGGAAAGGTATCCTGATATTCGTTGCCGCACATCCTCTGGCCGAGAGTTTCCGTCCCTGCAGCCTTGATCCGGAGATACCCGAACTGCTGTCCAGATTTGAAGGCAGAATGGTGGCCGTGAAACTCGCCCTCGCGGAGGGGGGAGAGGTCGTACTCCTGAGGGGTAGCCTGCCTGTGCTACTCTAAATTATCCAATGCACCACCCTATAATACCCACTTCATGCACGTCCCCATAGCAAAGGTAGAGATAGCCGTTCCGAAGGGAAAGTGGAGAGAACTTCTGGATTCCCTGACGTACTGGGGCAACTTTCACGTTGAGGAGTACGATGGGGAACACAGGTTTCCCCTAACACCTGAAGAGGAGGAGGAGCGCAAAACGGCCCGGAGGGTTTTGAGTATGATATCCGAAGTGGAGAACCTTCTGGGTGCCATAGAGGAGTCTCCGGTGGACGTAGACCTTGATTACGATGGTGTAAAGAGGATAAGGGACGAAGTGGTGGAGATCGGGAGGGAACTTGTAAAGCTCCGTGAGGAGCAGAAGAGACTTTCCGATTACATGGCCCTCTCGGAGGCGATCAAAGGGTACGCTTCGGAAGGGGAAACCCCTCTGGGGATAGTGCTTTCCCGTAGTGAGATAGGTTCAAAGGCCCTGCTTATAAACCTCATAGAGAAGGAGGGACTGACCCACCACGAGGTGGTCGTGGGAGATAGGACGCTGGTGGTAGTTCTCGTTCCGAAGGACAGGGTTGAGGAGTTCACCGAAAAGGTTCAAAAGAGGGGGTTCACGGTACTCAAACCTCCAAAAGGGTACGCTTCACTTGAGGAGGTAAGCCGCGCCCTGACATCCGGGATACCCCAGAAGATAGCCGAGCTCACACGGAAACTCAACGAGATCAAAGAGAAGTACCTCGGATTCCTTAAGGCCCAGAAGTTCGTCGCCAGAGATATCATCAAGGTTCTCCGGTTGAAGGAGAAGAGCTTCTCTGCTTCAAAGTTCCTCGCCTTCCTGAAGGGATGGATTCCGGAAGAGAGGCTGGGGGAATTGAAAACCCTGCTCCACGCGGTGGACAGGGACGCCGTCGTTAAGGTTGAGGAGCCGAAAGTTGAAGAGTACGAGAGGGTACCGGTAGCCCTCAGGAACTCCCCTCCCCTCTCGTGGTTCCAGAGTCTCCTTGACATCTACGCCCCTCCCGTCTATAAGACCTTTGATCCAACGGTAATGATAGCCATCTTCTTCCCCCTGTACTACGGTTTCATGCTCGGAGACGCCGGGTACGGTATAGTGGGCATGTTCCTATTCTGGATGCTCGCCCAGATAACGAAGCCCGGCGGTGCCGCCCACAACCTCTCTATGGTTTACTTCATAAACTCCTTCATGGCCGTGATCTTCGGCCTCCTCTTTGGGGAGATATTCGGGGACTGGGGCATAAAGATGGGACTCATAGAACCCCTGTTCCACAGGACTCACAACGGTATGGACCTGCTCTTTATCGCC
Source organism: Caldifarciminota bacterium (assembly GCA_027003075.1). Classification (GTDB taxonomy): domain Bacteria; phylum Hydrothermota; class Hydrothermia; order LBFQ01; family LBFQ01; genus JAADCS01. The sequence goes on from JALWYV010000024.1 coordinate 42,476, forward strand.
ATAGGGTTCGGCTTCCTGCAGGTACTCCTGAGTATGCTCCTCGGCGTCTGGAACAACCTCGTCCTCAAACACAGGGAACACGCCCTGTTTGAGTTGGGCAGGTTCTTCGCCATCCTTGGAATCCTCCTTATGATCGTACCCAACCTGAAGGCCATAGGCATAGACAGGCCGTGGCTTTCGGCCATTTCTTCCCTCTCTGGCGTACTTACCCCCGCAGGTGCCATCTCCTTCCTTATAGGTGCGGTGCTGGTCTTCATCGGTGAAATGAAGTCGGGAGGAGTCATAAAGGGTATAGTGGGGCAGATAGAGATATTCTCCGCCTTCGGTAACGTACTCTCCTACGCCCGACTTGCGGCGGTAGGTCTGGCATCGGCCATTCTCGCCGAGATAGCCAACCACTTTGCCGATATAGTGCCCATTCCCATATTTGCTATAACCGTGGTGGTGGCCTTCCATATACTCGCCTTTATCCTTGGCATAGTGGATCCCACCATTCAGGGAATGCGTTTACAGTTTGTTGAGGCTTTTACGAAGTTCTTCCTGCCTGCGAGCAGGATATTTAACCCGATAAGAAAAGGAGGTAGAATATGAAGAGGATCCTTGCAACTTTCTTCAGCGTAACGCTTTTGCTGATGTTCAGCGTCGGCTTCCTTATGGCCGCTGAGGCCGGTGCCGGTAAGGGCTGGGCAGTCTACATAGGTTCCGGTCTGGCCATGGGGCTTTCCGCTCTCGCTACCGGGTACGCACAGGCCAAGATAGGTGCCGCGGGTGCTGGCGCTCTCGCCGAGGATAAGACCCTCCAGACCCCCATCCTGATCCTTCTGGCCCTTCCCGAAACGATCGTGATTCTCGGGTTCGTTATAGCGTTCCTTATCCTGATTTTCTAAGGCGTGGCTTTGAAAGAACTCATAGAGAGGGAGGTCCGCAGAGCAGCCGAGAAGATACTTCAGGAGGCTTACGAGCGGGCCTCCCGCATCCTTCATAAGGCGGAAATAGAGGCCGACGATATCCTCAGGGAGTACCGTCCCCTGGCCGACAGCGTATATACCCAGAGTTTCCACTCCTACCTCTCCGAGTACTACAACCGTGCCAGGGCCGAAATCCTGTCCGCCCAGATCCGGATCCTGAACGGTGCCAGAAAACGGGCTCTGGAGGAACTGTCCTCCATAGTTGAGGACCGTAAACGCTACAGGGACATTCTGAAAAGGCTCATAGAGGAGAGTCTTGAGTACGTGGGGAAGAGGGCCACGGTTTACGTGAACCCGAGGGACGAGGGGCTGGTCAGGGAGGTTTTGAAGGAGCTCCCTCAGGAGTGGGTACTCAAGCCACCGAAGGACGTCCACATGTGGGACGTAAACGTGGCGGAGTGGAACGTGGTACCCGACGACACCGTCTGGGCTGGGGTCGTGGTCAGGGACGAGGAGAGGAACTTCATCCTGAACAACGACCTCTCCATAAGGCTGGACAGGGCCTACCAGTCCCTCTTAGAGGAGTTCCGGAAAGAGGTGGAGTACGTTGAGGAAAGAGTTTGAGGCCCTGAGGAGAGAGGTCGGTCGGGCCGTCGTAGGCTTTGATAAGGTCATAGAGAAGTTAAGTGTTGCCATAGTCACGGACGGCCACGTCCTCATCGTGGGGGTTCCGGGTCTGGCCAAGACCCTCGTCGTCAGGGCCTTCGCCCGGGCCCTCGGCCTCTCCTTTAACCGTATCCAGTTCACACCGGATCTCATGCCCGCCGATATAACGGGGACGGAGATATTCCGCGGTGACGGTTTCGTGTTCATGAAGGGGCCGGTCTTCGCCAACGTCGTGCTGGCGGACGAGATAAACAGGGCACCGCCAAAGACTCAGGCCGCCCTCCTTGAGGTTATGCAGGAGAAGAGGGTGTCCTACGGTGGTAATACCTACAAGGTGCCGACGCCCTTCTTCGTCCTTGCGACCCAGAACCCCATAGAGCAGGAGGGTACCTACCCCCTCCCCGAGGCCCAGCTTGACCGTTTTATCATGGAGATAGACGTAACCTACCCGTCGTACGAGGACGAGGTCAGGATAGCCCTTCTGAAGGGATTTTCTGCTCTTGAGAACGTCTCTCAGGTGGTCGGAAAGGAAGATATAGTCCGTTTTCAGGAGGAGGCATCCCGTATCCCCGTGCCGGATCACGTCGTGGAGTACGCCGTAAGGCTGGTGAGGAACACCCGTCCGCAGGAGGAGAGTGCGCCGAAGATAGTGAAGGAGTTCGTGAGGTACGGGGCGGGTCCGCGGGCCTCCCAGTTTCTCGTATGGGCGGCGAGGTCACTGGCCTACATCAGAGATAAGGCCGTTCCCACGACGGAGGAGGTTAAGGAGCTCTTTTACGACATTTTGAAACACAGGGTGATCCTCCATTTCAGAGCCGAGGCCGAGGGTATAGCCGTTGGGGACGTTCTGAGGGAGGTTCTCAAATCCACACCGGTGAAAGGTTAGATCCTGCACCTTTTAAAATTATCCTTACTGTAAAATGGAGAGTGTCCCCGTTCTCCCAACATGCTGGGGAGGGATTTGGAGTGTGGAAAATCGTCCCTCAACGATTCATCCCACGAGAGCGGGGCCTTCTACAACTGCAGGTTCCCCAGAGGTTCAAAGCACCTTACGGTTAAGGACGTCCATGGCAGCCCTGTACCCCCTCTCCCTCAGATTCTCGTAATTCTTAAGGTCAAAGTCCAGAAGGCCCACGTCCCCGGTGTAGGGTTCAATCAGAACGTCCGGAGGGTTGGCCTCAAGGAGGTACTCAACGAGCGCCCCCTGGTAGGCCGTAAAGGATTCTGCCATGACCCTGAGAGCGTTTTTCCTGCGTATTGATAGGAGGCGGGAGATACCCGATATTATGCCTTTCTTTCGTCTGAAATATGGGAGTTTGACTTCAACCTCTCCCTTCGGAAACCTCTCAAGCAGGTTTACGGCTACGACGAAGTCCGCCCCTAACTTTCTTGCCACCCTTACCGGGACGGGGTCAACCACGCCTCCGTCCACGAGGGTCATACCCACAGACCTGAAGGTTATGGCCTCAAATATGCCGGGAAGGCTGGCCGACGCCCTCATGGCGGCCATGAGACTGCCGGAGGATACTATAACCTCCCTGTGGGTCAGGATATCGTAGGCGTTCGCAACGTACCTTATGGGAAGTTCCTCTATCTTCAGGTCTCCCACGTACCTGCGCAAAAAGTTCTCCAACTTTTCTGAGTTCAGGATCTCCACAGGTGTGAACGAAGGGGCGAGAAACTCCCTCGTGGGGGCGGCTGCAATCTCCCTTCCGATCCTCTCTATCAAAGGAACGGAGTACCCGGCGGCGTAGAACCCACCGATTATCGCGCCTATGCTACACCCCACTACCATATCAAACTCCACGCCGGCCTCGTGGAAGGCCCTGAGTACACCTATATGGGCCATCCCCTTGGCCCCTCCACCACCGAGAACGAGGGCTTTTACCATGCACGGTATTCTATCCCCGCCTACGGGTTTAGAATTTCCTCGGTGAACGAAAGGGTAGTTTACGATCTCGTCATTGACATTGAGACCGTGGGGGCGGATCTCTCCGACGAGGAGTGGGAGTACCTGATCAGAAGGGAGAAGGAGTTTCCAGAGGGAGAGAGGGAGTTTTACAGGAATAAGGTTAAAAAGCAGGTGGCCCTGTGGGGTCTTACCGGTCACGTTGTCAGTGTGGCCATGGGAGTGGTAGCCCGGAAGGAGGACGGTGCCTCCCTCGCCAAGGTCAAGGTGATGTACCTCGCCGACGGGAACGGGGAGAGGACGGAAACCGTACCCCTTAACGGTGAGGATTATACCGTCCAGTTCGTGAGGTACGACCTCTCCGGCGGTATTGAGGGGGCAGAAAGGGAGATAATAAGGGAAGTCTGGTACACCCTGACGAAGGTACGGGGAAGGTTAGTAACCTACAACGGCAGGAGGTTTGACCTCCCTTTCCTGATGCTCCGTTCCCTCGTACTTGACCTGCCCATAAGTAAGTACCATCTGGGGAACCGTTTTGACTATACCGGCCATATTGACGTTATGGACGTCCTCTCCTTCCACGGCCTCGGTAGGTTCTCATCCCTTGACTTCGTATGCAAGAGACTGAGGATACCTACCCCCAAGGTGAGCATGGACGGGAGCGAAGTGGAGAAGTACTTCCATAATGGGAGGTACGACGATATAGCAACCTACAACTTTTACGACGTCTGGGCCACCACGGCCGTTTACGACAGGGTACTGAGGATCTTAGGCCCCATGCTCCAGAACGGGTACAGGTAACACGGAGGCGAGATCTTCGGCGTAGTACGTGGGTTCTATAGATAGCCGCTTTACGTCCTCAAGGCCATGGACACCGGTGAGGACGAGGAGGGTGTCCAGTCCGGCCCGGTTCCCTCCGAGGATGTCCGTATTCAGGCGGTCCCCGATGAAGAGTACCTTTCCCTTTATGCCTGACGTGGCCATACGGAAGATGGTGGGGTTGGGTTTGCCCACGACGACGTCCGGGTCCCTTCCGGCGGCGGCGGATATGGCGGCTATCATGGAACCGGCTCCGGGGAGTACCCCGTCCTCAACGGGAAGGGAGGTATCCGGGTTGGTGGCGACGAACCCCTTCCCCCTGTAAACGAGAGACGCCGCCCTCCGTAGTTTCCCGTACGTAAACCGGGGATCCATACCCACGACCACCACCTCCGCCTTCTCCGGGGAGAACCTGACACCGTACCTCCTGAGAACCTCCCGCAGGTCCGGAGAACCTACAACGTAGGCCCTTCTTATCCCTCTCCCCTTAAGGTACATGCCCGTGGCCACACTGCTCGTTATCACGTCCTCGGGAGACACATCAAAACCCATACCTCTCAACTTCCCGGTGTACCTCTCAGGTGTGCGGGTGGAGTTGTTCGTCAGGAACCGGATAACCTTGCCCATCCTCTGGAGGTAGATCAGGGGTTCAACGTTCCGTCGTATGGTACGCTTTCCCCTGTAGATCACACCGTCCATATCGCAGACGAAGGCGTCGTAAGACAGGAGTTCCTCCGCGGTTATCCTCTTCAAGGGGCGATTCTACAGGAGGTCCTTACGGATCAGTTTCAGCTTACCGTTGAACTCCGACGCCCTGTCGGGGTCGTTCTTCAGGATCTCCTTCGCCCGCTTTATGTAGTTGTAAACGCTGGCGCGGGAGCATCCCACCCTCTCTGCAATCTCCATAACACCGAAGCCCACCAATCTCATGGCGTAGACCGCGAGGTAGAGGTTCGTACCCTTCCTGCGGGTATCCCTGACTCCGAAGAGGGACAGTATATCCACCCCATCGTCGTTTACGAGGTCGGCTATCAGGTCCTTAAAGGTGCCGAAGTCGGGTAGGGAACCGTACACGTCAATATGGGCCCTCACCCTTACGGCCACGCCTATGAGGGCCCGCGGGTTGTGCACCTTATCCACGACGTAGTCCTCGTACTCTGGAGGCAGGTTTATGCCCTGAAGTCTAAGGCGGGAGTGGAGTATACGTTTCCGGATAAGTTTGGGGTACGGATGGATGCGCAGAACGAGGTTGGACATTAGGCGGTTGCGGAAGGCTTTCGGCTTCCTGAAGCTCCTTGGTCCCATCTCGGAGGCCATCACGACCACCCTGCCCGTTGAGGAGGCCCTGTCCATAAGGCGTGCCAGAAACTCAAGGGCGAAGGTGCGCCCCTTAAGGGTGTGGACGTCGTCTATCAGTACAACTTCGGCATCCTTAAGGCTGGAGAAGTCGGGAGTTCCCCCGTTGCGGTAGGATCCCACGAGCTTTTCCATTATCTTACCGGCCGTCAGGTAAACGGCCTTTCTTCCGGTAAAACTGGCGAGGTTAGCCGTGGCCTTCAGGAGGTGGGTCTTACCCATTCCGGCTTCGGCTACGAGGAAGACAGCGGACAGGAAACCCCCTCCTATCGCCACGCTCCTTAAGGCGGCGACGGTGAACTCGTTCTCTTTGCCGTAAAAGAAGTTATCAAAGCTCTCCCTGAAAACCACCTCCTTAGCCTTCGGATAGACGAACTGCACCTCTATACCGAGTCTCTCTCTGACGTCGTTTATCTGCTCCGCGAACCTCTCCTGAAGCATCCGGGCCAGAAGCTCGTTCCTGCACCTGAGAACTATACCGTTTTGACTCTCCTCCACGGAGTCCACAAAGGAAAGGAGCGATCCGAGTTTATGCAGCTTCAGGAGGCCTAAGAGGGTCCGGTTCAAGGGAAAGGTATTATGCCGTTGAACGCCCTGAAGGTGTGGAGGGTGAGATCCCCGATCGTTCCTTTATGGCCGACTCCAGACGCAAAATTGTGGCACTTGGGGGGCAGTTTAACTCGCATGTTCAAATCACCTGGCATTTCGGGCGGAAACACCTTTATAATAAGAAACCTATGATTCAGAAAATAGGGAGAATTGCCCTGATAGTCGTTGCGCTCGCGGTGGCTGTGGTGTGGTTTAAGGTGCCGTACATTACCCCGTACGTACTTGCTGCTCTACTGTTCCTTGTCGCGGCTCTATGGACATATAAGGCTTTCAACGAGCTCGGCATAGACAACGTAAGAGGTCAGTTCTACGTCATAATGGCGGTGGCCTTCGTATTTCAGGGTATAGGATTCGCTCTTACGAACGTAGGTAACGTAATAACCCTCTCTCTGGGAGGCATAATAACGTACATCCTTGCGAGGTTCTTCTTCTTCGTTTCAAATCTAAGGTACATCGTCTACTTCCAATCCCTCGGTTACAGATTGAACCTCACCCGTGCGCTCATCGTCCTCTTCTCAACTCTGGCCTTCACCGTCCTTACCCTGTTCATACCCAACGTGGTCCGTATCTTTTTGAGTCTGTCCCCTTACATCATCTTCATCCTTCTTGACGTGTTCATGGTCTTCATAGTTATATACAACCTGTTCCTCCTGTGGGGGAGTGAAATAGCGAAGAAGTGGGCCATAGGTTCAATAGTCATCGTTTCCTTCCTTATGGGAGATGCCTTCTTTATCGGTGGAGCCTCGCCGGGTATCAGCATCTTCTTCTGGACTCTGGCCTCAACCCTCATGGGTATAATAGCGACCATAAGGGGATAGGATGTGCGGAATATTCGGAGAGATAGGAGGAGAAGATGAGACCGTTCCGATAGGGGTTATATCCCACAGAGGGCCGGACGGTTCTGGGGTGTGGAGGGATGGGAACGTGGTGTTTGGCCACTGCCGGCTCGCCGTGATAGATCTTGAGGGGGGAAAGCAGCCGTGGGTTGAGGGGGGGAGCGCCCTCACCTTCAACGGTGAGATATACAACTTCCGGGAACTGAGGCGGGAGCTTGAGGGGAAGGGAGTTAAGTTCAGGAGCAGGTCGGATACGGAGGTTCTTTTTAAAGTTCTGGAGACGTACGGTGAAGAGGGTGTGAGGATGTTGGACGGTATGTTCGCCTTCGGTTACTGGGATGGGCGTCGCCTTATCCTCGCGCGCGACCGCTTCGGTGTGAAGCCCTTATACTGGACCCGAAAGGGGAACCGTTTCGCCTTCTCCTCCGAGATAAAGGCCCTCCTCTCCCTCGGATGGGTCCCGAAGAGGCCGAACCTGAAGACCCTGCGGTATCACCTCGCCTTCCTGTGGTCCCCCTACCCGTATACGGCCTTTGAGGGTATACACAAACTTCCACCCGGCCACCTCCTCGTATGGGAGAACGGTGAAGTCCGTATAAAGAGGTACTACGACCCCCACAAAGACTACGGAGTAGGGGACGTACACCCTGAGGAGGTTCTGGAAACTCTCAGGAGGAGCGTACACGCCCAGATGGTGGCAGACGTTGAGGTGGGTATATTCCTGAGCGGTGGGGTGGACTCCTCGGCGATAGCCGCCCTGACCGGAAGGAGCCTCAGAGCCTTCACCCTACGTTTCAGGGATGAGGACATGAGGGCGGAGATATTTTCGGGTGAGGAGGAGTACGCCCGTGAGGTGGCCCGACTCCACGGCCACGACCTCATAACCGTTGAGGTGTCCTTTAACCCGGAGGTCTTCCGGAGGGTGGTCTGGCACCTTGAGGAACCGATAGGGGACGGTGCGGCCGTTTCCAACTTCCTCCTGTCGGAAGGGGCCAGAAAGGCAGGGTTAAAGGTGGCCCTCGCCGGTACGGGTGGGGACGAGCTCTGGGGAGGGTATCCGAGATACAGGGCGCTCCTTTTATCCCGCAGGTTCCCCTTCCTGAGGTTCCTCCCGGACCTCCCCTTCTCGTCAGGCCGTCTCGGAAGGCTGGCGAGGGACGTAAGGAAGTTCAGGGAGGCGGCTTCCCTGCCTTTCCCCCTGAGGTACCTGAGATGGATGGGGTACCACGACCTCCCCGACGTCTACGGGGAGATGGTGGAGAGATTTCCGGTTTTATCCGACTGGCTGGACTCGGCCATGCTCTTTGATATCCTGTACTTCCTCCCGGAACATAACCTGCTGTACACGGATAAGACTTCCATGGCCCACGGCCTTGAGATAAGGGTACCCTTCCTATCCAACGATCTCCTCAGACTCGCCCTGCGTACGCCCTCAAAGTTGAAGGTTGGCCTTACGGGTGGGAAGTTGATCCTGAAAAGGAGCCTTGAGGACGTACTTCCCCGGAGGATCCTGTACAGAAAGAAGGCGGGTTTCGGTGCGCCCGTTAAGGGATGGATGGCGGGACCTCTAAGACCCTACCTGCACGATACCCTGCGGGATCCCCTGCTCCGTGAGATCCTGCCCGGGGAGGTGATACGGGAAACGGTTAACGAGAACCTTAACGGTAGGGGCTTTAAGTACCTCCACGCTTACGAGATGATGACGGTATCCGTATGGCGGGAAGTGTTTGGGTTATAATGAGGCTGAATCTCTTTGGTTTTCACGTTGAAGTCATCTTCGCCATATCGGGTAATCAACCTGTTGCTTACGCATGGCACTACAGCAGAGATAAGGCCCTCATACACCTTCGTAAAATAACGGAGTACCACGAAATAACCGGAGATGTAGTGGAAGACGGTGACCTTTTAAAATGGCTGGAGGGTGAACTGAAAGCGGTTGTCCTTGAGGGAAAGCGGTTTATCCTACCCGAATTTCCGTACAGGAATAGGGAAGTATACGAGGCCGTACTGCGGATACCGAGGGGAAAGACGAAAACCTACGGGGAGATAGCGAAGGAGAGCAGTGTACCCTTCCCCGTCCTCCTGACCGTTCTTCTCAGGAATCCGTTTCAGATCCTGATACCGTGTCATAGGCTTCTCACAAAGAAAGGGACGCTCATGGGATTTTACCCTCTGGGCAAGGGCGTAAAAAGGAGATTACTTGAGATTGAGGGTATAAGGGCGAGCTAACACTAACGGTACCTATGCCCTTCCCCGTATGTCCTCAATAACCCTTTTAACGGCCTCTTTTGTCCTCTCCGATGGCTCCACGAGGGGGAGCCTGTACGGACCCATACGGTACCCGAGGAGTTCCATGGCGTACCTCACGGGTATGGGGTTCGGCTCAACGAAGAGTACCTTGAAGAGGGGGTACAGGAGATGGTGCAGCTCTCTGCTCCTCTCCCGGACCATCCTGACGACGAGGTGGGGGAAGACGTTGCTGGCAACGGATACGACCCCCACAGCACCGATGGAGAGGAAAGGGAGGGTCTTTGAGTCGTCCCCGGATAGGACGATGAAATCGTCGGGAGTACCGCCCACGATCTCGGAGACGGCGTCGTCGCTCCCGGATGCCTCCTTTATCCCCACGATGTTCGGTACATGAGAAAGGCGGATTACCGTATCCGGTGCCATGTTGGTACCCGTACGGCCGGGGACGTTGTAGAGGACTATCCTCGCATCCGTCTCCTCCGCTACCCTCTTGAAGTACCTGTAAAGGCCCTCCTGAGAGGTCTTCAGGTAGTAGGGTACGACCACCAGGGCGTACTCGTAGCCCATCTCCATCACCTTCCGGGTCCAGTACACGGTCTTTTTCAGGTTGTTCGTTCCGGTGCCTGCCATGAGCTTCAGGCCTTTCGGCGCGTTCCTTACGGCGAACTCGTACAGAGCCATCTTCTCCTCATCGCTGAGGGAAGGGGCCTCCCCGGTAGTACCGAGGACGAGGACACCGTCCACACCCGCCCTGTGCTGGTCCTCAAGGAGACGGGCGTACTCGTCGTAGTTTATACTTCCGTCCTCCCTGTAAGGGGTGACCAGAGCCGTCCAGACCATGGATGCAAATTTAAGGGGGAATCAGAGGCTACCCAGAACGTCCCCGTGTATGACCCCGTCCTTGATACGGAGGGACGTGACCACGATATCCCCGCTCAGGTCGGTATGGGGGTTAACCAGCCTTAGCCTGAAGCGGTGTCGCCTCTCGTAATGTTCAAGATAGGTAGCGTACCCGTTAGACGTGAGTACGGGTTTTCCCTTCAAACGCAGGACGAAGACCGGAGGGTTGAACCCGTGACCGTAGGGCTGGAAGTGCCTCATATCCATCCAGAAGTCCGGTCCTATATCTTCCGGGGACAGTTCGGCGTCAACTATCACGGTGCGGGTGAACTCCCCGTCAACCGAGACCCTGTGGGCGTAGGAGACGAACTTCCTTCTCAAGACGTCCAGTTTCTCCTTCCTTATGGAGAACCCCCCCGCGAGCGTATGCCCTCCGAAATTCTCGTCCTCGCTGAACAGATCCCCGGCGTTTAAAAGGGCCTCGTAAACGTTGAAGGGTTCAATACCCCTTATGGATCCTCTGGCCATCCCCTCGGACAGGGACACGACTACAGCGGGACGGCCGAACTCCTCCATGAGCTTGCTGGCGAGTATGCCGGCCACCCCCTCGTCAACCTCCTCGCTAACTACGAAGACTATCGGTTCGGACGGATCCACCCTATCTCTGATGATCCTCATCAGACGGCTCTGCTTGTTCTGCCTCTGCCTGTTGAGGTTTTCCAGTTCCCTCACGAGGGAGGATATACGGCGCGGGTTCTTTGATATGAGCAGCTCCATGGCGAGGTTTACCCTGCCCATCCTCCCCGCGGCGTTTATTCTCGGTGCTATGAGCCAGCCTATCTGCCACGCACCTATCGGGACCCCGGCACGGGCGCTCTCGGCTATGGCCTTAAGTCCGGGGTTGGCGGCCGCCCTCACGTTCCCCTCCCAGTTGCTGTTGAGTACCCTCAACCCGTGTTTTACCAGAAGGCGGTTTTCTCCGAGCATGCTCCCCACGTCCGCCACCGTTCCCACGGCCACCAGATCCAACAGGTGGTAAAGTGCTTCCCGCTTTAAGTTCAACCTGTCGTAAAGGGCGAGGGCCAGCTTCAGGGCGACCCCCACACCCGTAAGCCCGTGGTCCGGATAATCCCCCACCTGAGGGTGGACGACTACAGCATCCGGAAGATCCTCCGGAAGTTGGTGATGATCCGTTATTATCACGTCTACGCCCATCTTCCGGGCAACGTCTACCTCCCTGTGGGAAGAAACGCCACAGTCCACAGTCAGTATCAGGCTTGCCCCTGCGTCTTTTGCGTACCGTACCCCCCTCTCGGATAGGCCGTAGCCGTCGTTGAAACGGTCAGGAACGAAGGGGATAACGTCAGCCCCCGCCCATCTCAGTGCGTAGTACATGAGTGCCAGAGCCGTAAGGCCGTCGGCGTCGTAATCTCCATGAATGAGTATCCGCTCACCGTTCACGATCGCCCTGCTCAACCTCTCAACCGCCTCCCTCATTCCGGCCATGAGTGTAGGGTCGTACCCCTTTTTCAGGTTCAGTGCGTTTAGATCAAGGCCGGATCTTACCCTGTTGTAGAGGAACTGTTTGAAAGGACGCGTGAGTTTTCTCTCCTCGTGGTCGTGTTCTCCGGGGAGAGGGGGAACTATGACGTACTTAAAGGGCATGAACGGAAATTGTACGGTGGACGGTTCAATCCCACAGGGTCCAGAGGACCGAGGCCCTGACGCCGTTGTCGTAGGTGCCGATGTCGTAAAATAGCGAGAGGGTCAGGTCGTTGTAAAAAGTCAGGGACAGGCCGGCGGAGTACCACCCGTTAAATTGCGTCTCGTACGCAATAACCTTCGGTTCCAGAAGAACCACGTCCCCGATGAGGAGGGGGAGGGGTACGATTTCCACCCGGTAGGTGTACGAGGTATCGCTTCTCACGCTGAAGGCTCCCTTGAGTTTCAGGAGACGCCAGTTGAGGTTTAAGAAGGTCTGGACCTCGTATCCGGAGTACCCCAGCCACTCACCGGCCACCACCCCCACACCGACGGAGGGAAACCACAGGGCAAGCCTTCCCACGTTCAACTTCCGGCTTTTGGTGTACTCGGCAAGTAAGCTTATACGGCCGGAGTAAACTCCCCTTGTCAGTATACCGTCACCGGCGACGAAGAAGAGGTCGTAGTCTTTCCCCGTTACTCCGGCTCCTCCACCTAACAGGGTGTCTATCCCTGTGTAGGCCAGACCTCTCAGGTAGTACCTGTCCCCTATCTGTACCCCGGCCGAAGGTCCCCCCTCGGCCCATCCCCCCGTCAGATACAGGGATCTCCATGCCATAGACAGGAAGGTGCCGGATCCGGAGAAGGGATACTCGCTTCCCCTGTAAACGTACGCTCCGAGTCCCTTCCACCTCCCGTAAACGCCGAAGGCGTAGTCCTCTGTAAGGCCGTTCCGACGGGTAAAGGCCTCCCCCACGAGGTTGGGAGCCGAGAACCTTACCCCCACCTTCTGGTACTGGCGATCCGTAGTGATGGGGAAGAGTTTGTAAGTGTAAACGTCCGTCCTGACCCTTCCCGTAAAGGCGGGTAGATCCACGAAGCTCTCAGTCAGGAGGTAGGCGGCGTCGTTGTAAAAGGAGTAGGAGTAGGTCTCACAGGCGGAGGCACCAAATACGGGATGTACGGGATTACAGAAGGGCAGGAACAACACGGGTGTATTCTACGGAAGACTACCGTCCCACACTACAGAGACCGTCCCTCCGAGGGTCTGCCCCATGAGGGGGGACCAGAGGTAGTCACTGCCCCGGTAGAGGGTGAGGGGGGAGAACTCTATTAGCAGGTTGCCTCCTATTCCCAGTCCTTTATAGAAACGGTAGTATATCCCTCCGAGACCCTTTACAACCGCCCCGTACCCCCTCATCCTCTCGGCCTCATCGCCCACGAAGTCGGGGGGGTCGTAAAACCCGGAAATCCTGAAGGCCAGAGAGAGCGAAACGTGGGATATGAACCACCGGTTCATGGGAAACCTCCACCTCCTGCCCAGAGCCACGTCAACCGTCCACATTGAGTTTCCCGTATCGGCGTATATCCCCTGTCCCGTCCGCCACACCCTCACGACCTTCCCCCTTCGGTAGTCCAGAACGAGGATCCACCCCCTCCTTACGGCGATATGGACACCCACCGGGTAGAATGCTCCTCTTCCCCAGGATTCGTTTCCGCTGAGAGTGTAAGATTCCCCTCCGTAGCGGTAGAGGACACCCGAATACGAGTACGAGGATACACCCATGAACAGGTTAATCCACAGTGGCATAACCCTCTATTCTCAGGCCAGTACGCTGGTGAGCTCATCCCACCACCAGTGGTCGTAGGGGATTATCGCGTTTGATAGGGTCTCCATCTCCCTCTTCAGGAAGGCCAGTTCTCCTACAGTAAGGTTTTTGAGGTATCTGGGCAGATCCGACGCCAGTTCGTCCAGGAGCCTTCTGGAAAACGTACCACCTTTACTTAACCTGCGGGATAGATCAAGGAGTAAAAGGAGAAGGTTCTCGTAGTTGCCCACTTTTATACAATAGAGGATCGTGAGGATCCTCCAGTCCACTCTTGACTTCTTTCCCTCTTTGAGGGCCCTTGCCTCGGCTTCAAGCCTTTCCATCACTTCGTTGAACATCATGGTATATCTACATTCTAAGGCAGATAGTATGCGATGTCAACCGGAAACGGCAATATTATTACTACGCGAACTTACATGGGCGGTATGCGACTTTTACGTCAGACCCGATCGTGGAGAACTACCGTACGGTTATACCTTCTGGGGTATAATACCTTCCCATGTTCCTTCTTGCCTACATAGGAATAGCAAGGGTGTCGGTTGATACTCTCAACGGTAGTAATGTGGTAATGTGGGCTTACTCCGACGTGAAGGTGGACTCCGTTAAGGTATTTCGGGCGGACACCATGCACCCCAAGGAGTCTCCCCTACTTCTCGGCGTGCTATCGCCGGAGGATACCGCATTTATAGATACGCTCGGGGGAAAGGCGGAGTATATCCTCAGAACGTTCGTGGGTAAGGACAGTAGTGACACCGACTGGATAGGTGTTGGACAGTCTATAGGTATAGCCCCCGAAAGGAGATCTCCTCCACCTCCCGAACCCACGAAGGAGGTAACGGAGAAGCCACAAGGGAAGAAGGCGATGTTTTTTGATACGAAGAAGCTCAACATACTGATAGCCATACTCTTTTTCATGGCAATTTTCTTCTACCTACTTGATAGGGCGAGGAAGGACCCCAACATCTTCATAAGGAGGATAGCCGGCCTTGACGTCGTGGACGACGCCGTGGGAAGGTCCGCCGAGATGGGAAAGCCCATAATGTTCACAACGGGTATAGGAGATATAGACGCTCTAGCCGTTCTTGCCGGTCTGACGGTACTGAAGCAGGTGGCGAAGAGGGCCGCGTTATACGAGGTTAAAGTGCTGGTACCCAACAGTTACCCCCTCGTTCTGGCGGCGGCCCGCGAGGCGGTAAAGGAGGCCTACACCGAGATGGGGAGACCCGACCTCTACAACGAGAACGACGTCTTCTTCCTGACCACGTCCCAGTTCGGCTTCGCCTCCGGAATGAGCGGTATGATGAACCGTCTCAGACCCGGTGCCGTGTTCCTGATGGGTCTGTTCGCTGCCGAGTCCCTCATACTCGCGGAGAACGCCTACGTGAGCGGTGCCATATCCGTTGCGGGTACCACGTCCATAGATCAGTTGCCTTTCTTCATAGCCGCCTGTGACTATACCATCATAGGGGACGAGCTCTACGCCGCATCGGCGTACATATCCAGAAACCCCCTTGAGGTGGCCGGCGTAAAGGCCAGTGACTGGTTCAAGGCCCTCAGCGTTGCTCTCATCATCGTGGGGGTGATTCTCGCCACCCTATCCCAGATAAATCCCGAGTTTAAGGGCGTGCTTGAAGCGTACGAAAGACTCTTTTCAATGGGGAGGTAAGCCATGCAGAGACATGGACCCATCATAACCGTAATGGTAACGTCCATCCTTACGGTCGCACTTTTCTTCCTTCCTCAGGCCGAGGAAGTTCAGACCTACCTGTTTATAATGGCCATAGTCATATCGGGTTTCGCCATGCTGATAGGTATGGACAGCCTCATCCTCTTCCACATGAGGAGGGTCCAGCAGGGGGAGAGGGTGTTCTACAGTGCCACGCTTCTGACGGTGTTCTTCATAACCGTTATATGGGGAATAGTTGACTGGTACAGGTTCGGGTCTCCCTTTAACCCGCAGGCTTCGTTCATGTGGCTCTTCCGTAACGTCTACCTGCCCTTAGATGCCACGATGTTCTCCATTCTCGCCTTCTATATAGCATCCGCCGCTTACAGGGCCTTCCGCGCCCGTAACTTCAACTCCTTCCTCCTTCTGGTCTCCGCAACCGTCGTGATGATAGGTAGGGTCCTGTACGCCCAGATCATCTTTCCCATAGCCCTGTCCATATTCCTTCTGCTTATGGCGGCATGGCTCTGGAAGAGCAGCAGGAGGATGTACGGCGGAGAGAAGGCTGTCAGGTTATCCCTCGCCGGCATAATGGTGGTTGGGGCGATAGTGGTCTTCTACCCTGTGGTATTCAAATTTATAGGGGGAAGCATATACGGCCTGACGGACTGGATACTGAACGTACCTCAGAACGCCGCCAAGAGGGGAATGATACTGGGCCTCATGTTCGGTGGTGTGGCCTTCAGCCTGAGGATAATGTTCGGTATTGAACGTTCCTGGACGAGGTAGGCTATGCTCAGGGAAGATATAGAGTTCAAATCCTCCTTTACGGTGAGTCAGAAGCCCTTTAAGGCCAAACTGGATCAGAACGAGAGTCCGTACGACCTCCCGGACGATACCAAGGCGTACCTCCTTGAAAGGGTGAGGGAGGTGGCATGGAACAGGTATCCCCAGCCCCTGACCTACTCTAACGTTAAGGAGAGGTTCGCGGCCGAAATCGGTGTGGAACCTGAGAGAGTGGCCCTGACGTTCGGGGGGGATCAGACTATCCTCTCCGCGTTCCTGATAGCCGGAGGACCCGGAAGGAAGGCCATTATATTTGAACCGACGTACCCCATGTTCCGGCACTACGCCGTGGCCACGGGTACGGACGCTGACGTCGTAGTCTTAGGTGAGGGCTACAGACCCTCCCCGGAGCATTTCCTCGGCAAGGGGTACCACATCGTAACCTTCGTATCTCCCAACAACCCTACGGGGAACCTGGTGGACGAAGACGTGGTGAAGGCGGCCCTGGAGACCGGCGCTCTGGTCTTCGTGGACGAGGCCTACTACCCCTTTGCCCGCACCTCCGTCTGGGATAGGTTTAAGGATTACCCCAACCTCATGGTGGGCAGGTCCCTCAGTAAGTCCATGCTGGCGGGTATGCGTATGGGGTACGTCCTCTCCTCCGAAAAGGTAATAAACGCCGTGGATCACATGAACTTCGCCCCCTACAACCTTACCCACGTCCACCTCGTTCTATTCAACGAGTACGGTGTAATAAAACCCCACCTCAACCGTGGGGCAGAAACGGTCATACGGGAGAGGGAGAGGATAACGGAGTTCCTGCGTGATAGGGGACTTAACCCGTTCCCGTCCCGTGCCAACTTCGTAATGTTCAAAACGGAGGGACACAGGGAGCTTTATGAGTTTCTCGCCGATTCCGGTGTCCGTATAAGGGACGTTTCGGGTCTTCCGGGACTGTCCAACCATCTGAGGGTGACGGTGGGCCTCCCGGAGGAAAACGACCTCTTCATGCAAGCCGTGGACAGGTGGCTGGAAAGTAAAGGTTAACAGAAAAAACGCCCATAATTCCCCGTAACGTGTAACCGGGTGCCGATTTTTAATCCGGTTACCCCCCTCCCCACCGTACAATTGCCGCCTAATAGGAGGAAAAAGTATGGCCACTGTTGTAGGTCTTCTCAAGGAGACGTGGGAAAACGAAAGGAGGGTGGCCCTCGTCCCGCTTGAGGTTAAGAAACTGGTAAAGAAGGGCTTTCAGGTGCTGGTGGAGAAAGGGGCCGGTGCCGGAGCCTACATAAGCGACGAGGAGTACTCGGAGGCGGGTGCCACCCTGACTGACAGGAAAGACGTGCTTTCACGGGCGGACATAGTCGTAAAGGTGCAACCGCCCGACGATACCGACATCTCAGCCCTCCGCGAAGGATCCGTGTTCGTAAGCCTTATGTTCTGGTGGAAGAACAAGGACAGGATAAAGGCCCTCGCCAAACGTAAGGCCACCGTTATAGCCCTTGAGAGGGTACCCCGTACGACCAAGGCGCAGTTCGTGGACGTCCTCTCCTCGCAGGCTACCATAGCCGGGTACAAGGTTGCGCTTCTGGCCGCGGATCTGGCTCCCCGCCTCTTCCCCATGATGACAACGGCCGCCGGAACGGTTAAGCCGGCCCGCGTTCTGGTTATCGGTGTGGGGGTGGCCGGCCTTCAGGCCCTCGCCACGGCCAAGCGCTTAGGCGCCCGCATATACGCCTACGATATCCGCCCCGCCGCCAAGAAGGACGCCGAGAGCGTGGGGGCGAAGTTCCTTGAGTCCCCCGTGTGGGCGGAGGGTGAAGGTGGGTACGCCCGTGAGCTGACGGAGGAGGAGAAGAAGAT
>JALWYV010000025.1 GCA_027003075.1 Caldifarciminota bacterium
GGGTGGGTATCCTCAAGAGGGAGCTGATGAGGAGGGAACTGCCCCCGTTCGTCTATACCCTCCTGAAGGACGTAAAGGCCCTCTTTGACCCGGACGGCATCCTGAACCCGCACGTTATGTTCCTGCCGTAGGGCTACGGGCGTATAATAGCCCGTCTCCGGGTTGAGGGAATCCCGTGAGAATCGGGAGCCGTCCCGGCGGCCGTGAGCGGGAACGAAACCCCAAACAGGCCACTGTCCCGCCGAAGCGGGATGGGAAGGCCGGGGGAGTAGGTCGCCCGCGAGCCGGAAGACCTGCCCGGAGGAGGTCGCGGGCCCCCGCCGGGGTTCGGGGGTCCAGATGCGACAGTTCCCATAGCCATGGCTATGATGAGACGTGCAATTTTGTTTACAACGGTGGCACTATGGGTAGTACCCGCCTTTGCACAGAAGGTAGTGGTCTCCCATGGGCCTTACGGATCATCCGGCCCTCTCTACTCCTTTGAGGCTACGTCCCCCTTCTCCTTTATAGATTCGTCCGACGCCTACGGCAGGCTGGTCAACCACGTGAAGTACGTCGGCGGGAAACTCTACTCCGTTGCTTCCCAGATGGACTACGTTTATATCCACGACACCTCCCTCGTTCCTCTGGACAGTGTACCGGTTGACAGCGGCTCCAACCTCTGGAGTGGAGACTACACGGAGGACGGCAGGGGGTTCGTGGCGGAATATCTCCTGAACAGGATAGCCGCCTACGATCTGAACTCCCACTCCCGCCTCTGGTACACGAACGTCAACCTCTCTCCCACGTACGTCGGCCTTTACGGTGAGTACCTTCTCGTAGTCTCCACCGGTTACGATATGACCTCCTACTCTCCGGGACCCTCCACGGTGTACGTTCTGGACACGTCTAACGGCTCCATAGTGGACAGCGTAAGGGTGGGTACGAACATGTTCTGGGCCACCCCGTGGAACGGCGACACCATCCTCGTCGTGGGCGGTGCGTGGGGAGATACCTCAACCCACAGGGTTTACGTCCTGACCTACTCCACGGGTACGGGCTTTTCCGTCGTGGACTCCGCGGCCGCCCCGACCAACCTCTCCTTCGTAATGCGGGTGGCCAACGATACGGCCCTGGTTGCCGGGTACGGTTACGTTGGGTACTTCGTCCTCTCCTCTAAGACCTTCCTTCCCTTCAACTACGGAAGTCACGTGGGCTTCTCCTCGGCCGTGGTGTACGGAAACCACGTCTTTGTACCGGCTGCCGAAGACTACACCTCCCCCGGAAACCTCCTCGTATTTGACAGGGGAACCAGAGATATAGTGGATACCAAAACCCTGAGCGTATCTCCATCCTCCATAACTCTCGTACCGGTTCCGGTTTCCATCGCTGAAACTCGTGTACTTTCAGACGATGGAGAGATAACCTATTACGACGTGAGCGGCAGGAGACTGGATAGGGAACCCGACAGGGGTGTCTTCTTCGTACGCCAGGGCGGGGATGTCAGGAAGGTGGTGAAGTTCTGAAGGCTTCTACAAACCTCATCGGGGGGCGGGAATATCCCGCCCCTTTTTATATCAGCGCGGATTCAAGGACGTACAGGACGACGTCTTCGTACGTAAGGCCGATATGCCGGGCCTCTGCAGGGAGGTCGGAAAGCTCCGTCATCCCCGGTACGGTGTTCACCTCAAGGGCGTAGGGAGTGCCGTCCTCCGAGACTATGAAGTCCGTCCTTGAGAACCCCCGGCACTCCGTCTCTATATGTACCCTTCGGGCTATCTCCTGAACCTCCCTGTAGGTCCCCTCAGGCAGCTCGGCAGGCAGGACGAACTCCGTCTCCCCCTCCGTGTATTTGGCAACGTAGTCGTAGAACCTCCGCCTTTTCACCCTTAGCTCAAGGACGGGGAGGGGGAAGGCCCTCTCGCCAGTGCCGAGGACGCCGACGGTCACCTCCCTTCCCCTGATGAACCTCTCAACTATGGTGTGGCCGAAGTCCCTGAGGTTCTCCCTTAGCTTAACCTCCAGTTCTCCCGGCCCTTCCACGACGTACGTACCCACGGAGGAACCTTCCGACCTCGGTTTTATTATCAGGGGATATCCCGCCCTTTCGGCGAAATCTATGGCACCGTCTATATCCCCTTCGCTCTTAACGAGGAAAAACGGAGGGACCCTTATACCGAGGGAGGAGACGAACCGTTTAAAGGCGTACTTGTCTATGCCGAGGACGCTCCCCGTCAGCCTCGCCCCCGTGTAACGTACCCCTATGGCCTCAAGGAACCCCTGGACTACGCCGTCCTCCCCCGGTCTCCCGTGCATCATGATAACGGCCACGTCCGGTGGATTCTGGACGATGTGACGGACGTTCTCCGGCGTAAAGTCTATGATAGGGGCGTTTATACCGAGGTTCAAAAGAGCCTTCTGAACGTTCAGGGCGGAGCGAAAACTGACCTCCCTCTCTCTTGATGGCCCCCCCGCAAGGATTACGACGTCCTTCCCCTTCAGAGCCTTCAGTATGGATTCCCTATCCGGCCTGTACGTTACAGGTTGAAGCCGATCCACTTCTTGAAGCCCTCCTTGCTCTGCAGGAGCATGAGAACGGAACCCTTCTTCTTTGCCATGTCAAAGGCCTCCTTGAGGTCCCTCAGATTACGTATGGGCCGGTCGTTCACCTTGAGGATGACGTCTCCGGGCTGTATCTGTCCTATCCTCCCGGCGGGAGAGTCGGGCTTGACCTCCTTCACGACCACCTTCCCGTCCTCGTAGACCGCAACTATGCCCACCTTCTCATCCACGAGGGTCTTACCCCCGCTTATGAAGGCCGTACGGCTGTCAAGGGAGCCGAGCTTCACGGTTATGGTAACGTACTTGCCCTTACGGAAGACCTTTATCTTCACCTTCTCGCCGGGGAGCTTGCTCTGGATGATTGACCTCAGGGTGAAGGCGTTCTTTACCTTCCTGCCGTCAACCTCAACTATTACGTCACCCTCCTTGAGGCCGGCCCTGTCGGCGGGAGAACCCTTAACGACCTCGGATATTATCACACCTTCGGGCTTCTTGAGTCCGAGGGCCTTGGCGATGTTCTCGTCCACGTTCTGCATGATTATGCCGAGGTATCCGCGGGAGACCTTACCCTTCTTTATGAGCTGTTCCGCAACTTTCTTCGCTATGTTTATAGGAACGGCAAAGCCCACGCCGGAGTACGTACCTGTAGGGCTTATGATGGCCGTGTTAACGCCCACGACCTCCCCCTTAACGTTTACGAGAGGGCCACCGGAGTTTCCGGGGTTTATGGCGGCGTCCGTCTGGAGGAAGTCCTGAATGCTGGGGGCTTCCGGCAAACCTCCGAGCGCCCTGTGTTTTGCACTTACAACCCCGACCGTTACGGTTGAGGAGAAACCGAAGGGAGAACCCACGGCCATGACCCAGTCGCCCACGCGAAGAGCGTCGGAGTTTCCGAGTTTGACCATGGGAAGGTCATCCTTGCTCTTGAACTTCAGTACGGCTATGTCCGTAGCAGAGTCCGTACCCACCACCTCAACGTCCTCAAAAACCGTTCCATCGCTCATCTTAACGGTTATCTTATCCATACCGCGGATCACGTGGTTGTTCGTCATAACGTAGTAGGTGTCCCCCTTACGTTTAAAGATAAAGCCGGAACCGAGGCTCCTGCGTTCCATTACCCTCTTACGAGGACCAAAAAAGAACTCAAAGAAGGGGTCAACCGGAAGGTTAACGACCGCTTTACCTTCGGCCTCTATACTCACCACAGCCGGGAGTACCTGTTCGGCTATGTCAGCGAAGGACGGTATGGTTATGAATGTACCCTTATCCGTCTTCTGTACGCTTGCGACGGATTCGGTTTTGGTGTTCTTCGCGTTCAGGCGGTTCATAAGGTTGGACTTGGCAGTAAGGACTACGCCAACCACTACACCGAGTATGGCCACACCCGCTAAAGGTAGTATCTTCCTCATGAGATGCAATTCTACCGCCGAAAGTTAAGGATTAGCTAGAACCCCTCCCAGCCCAGCTCTTTCCTCTCCAGGACGACGTCCCCGAACCGTACGAGGTCGTAGAAGAGGTCGGGGGCCACGCTGGCCTTAACCTCTATTGGGCCTCCGGGGAGGGCCGCTTCCCCCTTCACCTTTCCCTCCGGGGTCAGGCGGAGGGAGGTCCTTACGGAGAGGAGGTCGTGCTTGAAGGAGGAGAGGAGGAGGTAGAAGGCCCTCAAAAAGGGCGGTAGGGATAGGAGGGGCAGGGCGTCGCCCCACGAGAGGCCGGGCCTGTCTATCAGGGGTAACTTGGGGACGGCGAGGAGGAGGTAGCGGAGGGGAGAGGAGGTGTCCCCCGTCAGGTTGTAGAAGTAGAAGGTGGAGTTGTTTATGCCAAAGTAGAGGCGGGCCCTGCCGTCCGTAAGGTAAAAATACCCGTAGGAGTCCATCTTCACCGTACAGGCGAGGTCGTACTCCCTCCCCTTCTCCCTCACCTTGAAGAGCATACGCTGGTCTATCAGGAGGTTGAAGCGGTTTAAGAGGGCCTTGCTCGGATATACCGGCTCCACCCTCTCGGACACCTCCGGGAGTCCAACGTCCAAGAATCTGCCGGAGGAGACGTAGGATACGAACTTGAAGGGGAGGGTGGGGGATCCCACCTTGGGTGAGGCCTGGACGTGGATGTGGATGTGGGGTTGGGGGGAGTACCCGGAGTTGCCGCACTGACCGAGGAGGCTCCCCCGCAGTACCCTGTCCCCCGCCTTGACCCTGACGCTCCCCTTCTTGAGGTGGGCTACGAGGACGTAGAACCCCCTGTAATCCCACAGTAGGACGTAGTTGCCGTAGTTGTTCTCCCTGTCGGCCTGACCGGGTGGGTTGTCCTCCAAGCCGTCTGCGACCTCAACCACGACCCCGTCTACGGGGGAGAGTACGGGCTTACCGAAGGCGTAGTAGTCGGTCAGGCGGGAGCCGTCCCCCCGGAAGGTCCGTCCCTCCGGGTCGGTTATCACGAAATCGTAGGCGTATCTCCAAGGCCCCCTGTGGGTCCACTCCCCGTCAAAGGCCTGCCACACCGTCCACTCCCCGGCGAAGGGGAGGGCTATCTCCCGGCCGGTGTAGGGGAAGCGGCGGGTGTAGGTCAGGTAGCCGTCAAGCGTCCTCTCCGGTGTCCCCCTGTACCAGAGGGTGACGTAGCCGTAGCCGGCTACGAGGAGGACGTACAGGAGCAGCAGGACGGTTAGGTTGAAGGGGAGGGCGAAGGCGGGCAGGCCGTAGGCCTCCCAGAAGGTCTTTACCCCCTCAACGATGGGGACGGAGAGGGCTACGGAGAGGAGGGCGAAGGCGTAGCTGCGGGGGGACGGTATCAGGAAGACCCCACCTACGGCCATGGCGATGAGGATGTAGTTGAAGGCGGAGAGGTCCCCCACGGCCTGGTAGAGCGAGCCGACGAGGAGGGCCTGGGTTACGACGCCAACGGTGTAGCCGAGGACAGCCAGAAGGGCGAAGATGCGAGAGACGGCGAGGAGGGAGACGAAGATGACGGCCCCGCTGATCACGTAGGGCGAGAACACTATCGCCCCCAGACTGCGGAAGAAACCCTCAAGCGGTAGGGGGAGCTGGAAGGGGAGGGTGG
>JALWYV010000026.1 GCA_027003075.1 Caldifarciminota bacterium
TCCGAGGCGGAGGTTGGGGGTGTACGCGTTGGGGTAGGCCTCGTATACGGGCATGAAGGCCTTTATGGCGTCGGCGTAGCGGCCCTTGGCCTCGTACATGTAGGACTTCTCGTAGGCCTTTTTCAGACTCTGGTAGTCCAGAGCAGTAAGGAGGAAGAGCATCGCCCGTTAATTCTAAGAGCGACGGGGGGGAGCACCTACATCATCGTCCCCTTCAAAGCCTCCCCACACTCCGGAGGCGGGTCTTCGGGTAACCTCTTCGCTATCTCGTATATCAGGTCAATTATCTTCTGCTTCCTGCTTGATGAGACCTGAAGGACCTCCTCCGTCGTCAGCTTCGTGGGGGATATGCCGGCTGCCATGTTGGTAACCACAGTTATGAGAGTATAACACATCTCCAGCTCCCTTGCCAGAAAGGCCTCCGGTACGGCCGTCATACCCACCAAATCCGCCCCCAATATACGGAGCGCTTTTATCTCTGCTGCCGTCTCCAGCCTCGGCCCCTCCATGGCAGCGTACGTACCCTTGGGTACAACCTTCAGGCCCCCTTCGGAGAGGACCTGAAAGGCCACTTCCCTACCCTGAGGGTCAAAGGGATAAGTGACGTCTATATGTACCACCTTCTTTTCCTTTAAGGCGTGGTACACCCTGTCCTTACCCTTACCCGGATGCTCAAACTCCCCGTCGGGGGTGAACTTTCCCTCGTAGTAGGTTATCTGGCCACGGGTGCGGGTCATGTCAAGGAGCTGGTCCGGTATGACGACGTCCCCCACCTCAAGGTCAGGGTTTACGGCCCCTACGGCAGATATGGCGAATATGCGGTCCACCTCAAGGAGTCTGAAGCCCCACATGTTGGCCCTGTAGGGTATGCGGTGGGGGGGAATATCGTGGTTTTTGCCATGGCGGGCGAGGAAGACGAACTCAAGGCCGTCCTTGCCGGCGATAATGTAGTCTGCGGAAGGCTCTCCCCACGGTGTTTTAAGTATGTGCCTTCTGTCAAGGATGTCGTAACCATCCAGATTGTAGATACCTGAGCCTCCTATGATACCTATGCGCATAGGCAGGATTCTACCCCCGTTTTGTGTTTATATCCGAAGATCTGTCCGTATGGAAAAACGAACACTTCCCTTCTATAATCCCGGTCATGGTTCTGAACTTTTTGCTCTCTGCAGCCAACGGGCATGGGGCGATACCACTGCCTCTGTGGACGGTGATACCGTTTGTAGGGCTACTGCTCACGATCGGGGTGATGTCCTTCATAGCCGCCAACTATCCCCACAACAGGCTGGCGCACATATGGGAGAACAACAACTACAAGTTAGCGATAGCGACGCTGTGGGCGATACCGGTGCTGATCCTGTTTGCTTACCTTGGGGAGTGGAAACCGATCCTGCACAGCCTTGAGGAGTACTTCGCCTTCATAGTACTGATCTTCGCCCTCTTTGCCATCTCCGGGGGCATATACCTTGAGGGGGATCTGAAGGCCACACCCATAGTGAATACCACCTTCCTCGCGATAGGGGCGGTAATAGCCAACTTCTTCGGGACTGCTGGGGCGAGCATGATCCTGATAAGGCCACTTCTGAGGACGAACTCGGAGAGGGCGATAACGCACCACATACCGATATTCTTCATCTTCATCGTGAGCAACATAGGTGGGAGTTTGCTACCAATAGGTGATCCTCCGCTGTTTCTGGGTTATCTGAGGGGAGTACCTTTCTTCTGGACGCTGAGGCTTATACCGGAGTGGGCGTTTACTGTCGGACTGCTCCTTTTGATCTTCTACATCTGGGACAGCAGGGCGTATAAGAGGGAGGAGAGGTACATAAAGGCTCTTGAGGAGAGGACGTTCAGGCCCCTGAAGTTGAAGGGAATGATAAACTTCCTGTGGCTGTTAGGTGTACTGGCTGCCGTGATATTCATAACGCCGAACCGTCTTGAGGAGTGGGGACTCATGCACGGCCCTCTGAAGTTCCTGAGGGAGTACGTCATGCTGTTCTTTACTGCCCTCTCCTTTGTGACCTCTCCTCTGAGTTCCGAGACCCGCAGGGAGAACAACTTCACGTTTGAGCCTATAAAAGAGGTGGCCTTTCTGTTCATAGGTATATTCATAGCGATGGTACCTGCCCTTGAGATACTCAGGGCGAAGGGGCCAGCACTCGGTCTTACCGAGCCGTGGCAGTTCTTCTGGGCGACGGGTGTACTCTCCTCCTTCCTTGACAACGCCCCCACGTACCTTACCTTCTTCTCCCTCGCTCAGGGCGTTGCCGAGCAGATGCCTCACGCCTACCATATACCCGCAGAACTCGCCCATATCGGAGTACCTGAGAATCTCCTTGTGGCCATATCCATCGGGGCGGTCTTTATGGGAGCCAACACGTACATAGGTAATGCTCCCAACTTCCTCGTAAAGAGCATAGCAGACGAGTGGGGATATAAGACGCCCGACTTCTTCTCCTATATGATCAAGTACTCCATCCCCATCCTCATCCCCATCTTTATCGTCGTTACGCTCGTATTCCTGAGATGACGTATAATACCTTCGTGAGATTCAGGACGATGTTCGTGGCCGAAGAGCCGGCAACGGTGCCGGAGGACTTTTACTCCGTATTTTCGCACTTTATCGGAGATATCCTGAGGGGTTTTGACCTTGAGGGTGAGCCTTACACCTTCTCTCTGAGGTTGAGTCCGGGCGTCAGGTACGCGGAAGGGACCTTTGAAGGTGTCAGGTTTATACTCATGAGGTTCTCCAGTGGGGAGGACGACGTATTCAACGCCGTTATAGACGCCGTAGTGAGGCTTAAGGACAGGTGGGAGGGGATAAGGGTCGGGAGCGGGAACTTCCGTGTGGGCGATATAACCGTGGACCCTCCCGTGAGGATAAAGGGATCTTTCGTAACGCTCTCCCCTGTGGTCGTTGAGCGTGAAGGGAGGTTCCTCATGCCCGACGACCCCGACTTCTCGCTGGCTCTGGAGGAGTCCGTTAGACGCCGTATGGGAGTGTTGACGGGAAGTAAACCCTCATACCTGACGGTTAAGGTTGATGAGTACGCTGAGGCCGAGGTACCCTCTCTCCGGGGTAAGGTTAAGGGGTTCGTGGGACGCATAAAGGTGAGAGCAGATAAGGCAACGCTGAACTTCCTCTACGAGTACGGCATGGGGTCCCGTACGGCGGACGGATTCGGGATGCTGGAGGTGGATTAGACTTCCCGGGGTAGGACACTATGTGGCTGTGAGTGGGGAAACTTACCGTTTCCAACATTTAACGGCGTTTCTTTTTAGATTTATGCATAGCGTGGGTTTTTAAAATTTCAAGGACCTTTTCCGAACGCCTTTCAGGTGGAACACCATAAAGATGGGCTTCCAGACACTCATCTTCAGGTAAGTCCGTATCCGGTAGGGCAAAAAGGCGGAGAAAAGATTCACGAGCCTTCTGTAACCCCTCAGGTGTAAACACAACACTCTTGGCTTTTGTACGCGGATCCTCTGGTTGATATAAAGGAGAGCAAGCACTACTTCGGATACTTTCTCCTCATTATACCACGGTTTCCGATCAGCCATGGTTGAATTTTAAGGTTGTACGCTAACGGGTCATTCCCCACACTTCTCTTAAGGCTGATACCACGTTCGGATAGAAGTCACCGGGAGGTACGTGGAGGCCGGTTTCCACCTCAAGGGAGGTCATAACCGACGACGGTAGGCCGCAGGGGTTTATAAGGGAGAAGTAGGAGAGGTCAACTGTAAGGTTCAGGGCGAAACCGTGCATACTCACCCCCCGCTTAAGGGCGAGACCTATTGAGGCTATCTTCTTTCCCTTTACCCACACCCCGGCATGCGGTCCTCCCGTGAATTCAAGATTCGCGACCTTCAACAGGGAGCGTTTTATAACCTCCTCTATCCTGCCGACGAGTTTCCGGGCGCTATCCGTTCGGACTATAAAGTAGCCCACCAGTTGCCCCGGCCCGTGAAAGGTCGCATCCCCTCCCCGGTCCACTTCAAAGACCTCCACTCCCCGCTCTCTGAGTGCTTCAGGTGGTAAGAGGAGGTTCTCCCTCTTCGCCGACTTACCGAGCGTAATAACCGGTGGATGTTCCAGAAGTAGAACCCTATCCTCTCCCCCTTCAACTACTTCTCTGTGTATCTTTTTCTGAAGGTCCCACGCTTCACCGTAGGGTACGGTTCCAAGCCATTCAATCCTCATCTTCCGAAGAACTCCCTTAGCAGAGAAACCGTATCCTCTCGCATCTCAAGTTTCCTGACCGTAACTCTGTGGACCATTCGGGTATCCAGAGGTATCTGGTAGAGGGAGTACGTACCGCCGAACCGTGGATTCTCAACGGCGAAAACGATCTCTTTCAACCGGGATAGTACGGCCGCCCCGCTGCACATAACGCAGGGTTCCATAGTCACGTACAGGGTAGCCCCTTCAAGGTCCCCGGGAGGAACGTCCATCATGGCGAGCAGTTCGGCATGGTACAGAGGATGTTCACCTGTACGGTTGTGGGCCTTTGAGAGGAGTTTTCCCCCTTTAACTACGACCGCACCAACCGGTATCTCTCCCATCCTGAGTGCCTTCCGTGCCTCACATAGGGCGAGGGACATCCAGAAGAGGTCCTCTTTACTCACCCGTTTCGTTTACCTCAACCACCGTGTACTTTCTTACGGGAGCAACACGCACGGACTTATCGTAGGTTATCCAGTAGAAGGTGTCGTTCTTTATCGTCCCCGTCAGGAACCTCTTGTCTCCGAAGTCCACCCGGTATATGGGCGTGCCGTCTTTGAAGTACCTTATGTCCTTAAGGGTCAGAACCCAAACGGTATCTTTTCCCTTAACTCCGACGGATACTACCCTGTTCATAATCACGGCTCTTCTGCCTCCCCGCGGGATGATCTGGGGATCTCCAAGCCGTATACCTTTAAGGAGGTCACCACTCTGGAAGTCGTATATCCACATGGAATCAAGGGCCTCGGAAACCACCACCACCTTCCCGTTAACGATCAGAATGTACTTTTTGAAGTTGGGTTTGGAGGCCATCTTTCTAAAGGCGTCGTAGAACTCCTTGAAGCTGGAGAACGTGGGGAAGGCCTTTTCTATATCTCCGGTCCTGCTACAGACCGTAAACCTTATGGGAGGAGCCGTAGGTTTACCTATGAACTTCCTGTTGTTATTTACGACGAAGGTATACCAGTCCGTGTACACCGTATCCGGAAGATCCACAGCCGTAACCTCCTCACCGTTCTTTACCTTCACGAGTCGGAAATCCCTCCACCTCCTTCTGCCCTTAACCCTGAACTGCTCAACGAACGCCCATACCCCACCCTCCGGATCCGGATATATGTCCCTGATCACCTGATTGCTGAGGGAATATTCCCACAGCTTCTGACCCACCGGCATTGAAATGGCGAGTAGCCTTACCTGTCTCGTTCTGCCGCTGGAGAGCAGAACGACCATCTCGTTGGGGCGTTTGTTGTCAAAGACGACCTTGAGGGGAAAGTATCCTCTCATGTACTCGGATGGTTCAGGTATGTTAACCAGTTCGCCAGGTCCACCCTGAGGGACGCACCCGGTCATAAGTACAAATATAATTCCCAGCTTTAAAGGGCGGGGCATACTTGATATTATAGAGCGGAAAATAAACTTCGTTTTAAGGTTTCTGCCAGCTCAAAGAAGGCCTTCGCACTCGGCGATTCCGGATAGGCGTGAGTAACCGGTACTCCAGAGTCACCGCTGGTGGAGACGTACTCGTCTATCGGCACCCTTACCAGTACGGGCAGACCCGTGAGTCTGGACAGCCTTTCCGTTCCACCCTCACCGAAGATATAGTACCGCTTACCACTCTCGGGACATACGAAGTAAGCCATATTCTCCACTATCCCCAGAACGGGAACCTCCAGCTTGTTGAACCCCTTTACCGCCCGGAGTACGTCCGCTACGGCCACGATCTGGGGCGTTGTAACCACCACAGCACCGTCCACCTGATAACCCTGTGCGAGGGACAGGTGGGAGTCCCCGGTACCCGGAGGGAGATCCACGACGAGGACGTCAAGGTCACCCCAGGCCGTCTGCATCAGTAGTTCCTCGTAGGCCTTATGGAGCATGGCCCCCCTCCAGAGGATGGGCGTATCTTCCTTGACGAGAACGCCGAAGGTCATGACCTCTATACCGTACTTCTCTATGGGTTTGAAACGCTTTTCGGGGGTCACGTAAACCCTCTCACCGTCCAGCCCCATGAGTACGGAGACCGAGGGTCCGTATACGTCCGCATCAAACAGACCGCTCTTGAGGCCTCTCTTTGCGAGAGCCACGGCGAGGTTTACGGCGACGGTTGACTTACCCACTCCCCCCTTTCCACTGGCCACGGCCAGAACCCTCTTAACGCCTGGTATCTTCTTCTTCATCTGGCCCACGGGTCCGACGTTTACCCGGAGAGACGGTTTACTCTCCCTTATCCGGTACCTGACGTCAGGCTTGAATCCGGCCTCTATGAGCCGCTTCTCCACGGCCGTCCTCAGGGAATCGGCCTGTCCCTTAAAACTATCCGGAAGGAGGAGTACCACCTCCGCCTTATCCCCCTCCACAGATATGCTGCCGAGAAACCCGGCGCTCACGATATCCTTCTCACCTATCGTTATGGTCTTCAAAATATCCAAAGCCTTTCTGGTACTCATGAGCGGGAATTATACGCCGGCTGAAAAGGGGTTAAACTATCCCTTCCGGTGGAAGTATCAGGAGGTCCCTGACCCACGCCCTGTTGCTGTAAGCGTTCCACACGGCCTCTGCCACGTCCTCCGGTTTCATCATCTTCTCTTTTTGAGGAACGTAGGCCAGACCCTCCCACAGGTCAGTATCCACGGCTCCGGGCATTATCGTCGTCACCTTTAACCTGCCCTTGACCTCCTCACCCAGAGCCTGAGCAAAACCGTAGACGCCGAACTTGGTGGCACAGTAGAGCGCCCAGCCCGGGAACGCCCTGACCGAGGCTATTGACCCCATAACGAAGATGTGTCCCCCCTCCCTCATGTGGGGAAGGGCCGCCTTTACGGTATGGAAGACTCCCGTAAGGTTCACGTCAACGACCTCTCTCCACTTCTCTAAGGGCGTATCCTTAACCGGTGCCACGTAGGCCAGACCGGCGTTAGCAACTAAGACATCAATACCCCCCGCCCTTTCAACCACTAAGTTAACCGCCCTCTCAAGGGCGTCGTAATCGCGGACGTCGGCCTTCACGTAGTTGAACTCCGGGAAGCTTTCCCTGCGCCCGGTTATGAAGACCTCAAAGCCCTCCCTCGCGAACCTCTTTGCTATGGCGTAACCTATCCCCTTTGTACCTCCGGTTACGAGAATGCTCTTTCGCATGTTTAAATTCTACGTACGACCGTAAAATTGTAGCCAGATGGAAACTTACGACGTTTTTGTAGCTTCGTACGTGTACTTTTTGTTCCATACCTTTAATCCTGACCTGATTGAGGAGGATGAGGTGAGGGATACCCTGAAGGGCATACTTGAGACCCACGGACTCTCCTTCAGGAAGCGCAAGTGGAGGGATATGATGATGGAGCTCCTCAAGTACGAAAGGCGACTGCGGCGTATTCTCAGGTCGCTTGAGGATAAGGAGAAGAGAGAGGTGGTGACGATATGGCACATCCTTACTCTCATCCTAATAGGTGTAACCTACGTGCGAGAAGGGTATTGGGAGGAGGTCCTGAAGGTGCTGAAAAAGGCGCGCCGCATGGCCCTGAGCATGGAGTACGTGGAGCCTTACGTGTTAACCCTCGCGTTACAATCGGCCGTTCTCTACAGGCTCAACAGGAATACGAAGAGGTTGTTGGAGGAGATAGACGCTTATCTGGACGAAGTTGACGATATGCACCTGATGGCCACCCTCCTTGAAGGTCTCGCATACCTATCGGCCGACCTTTCCTCCGATCGGGCCTTCGCCTATACGGTTGAGTACGCCCTGACGGTACGGGAGGCCGACGAGGAAGACGCCGCCTTTTACTTTGAAAGGATAAACGAGTTAATGGAGACGGTCATTACGCGCCTCCTGTACGAGATGAGGGCGGGTAAGGTGTTAGAGGAAGAGGTGGAATGGGTTGAAAGGGCGAATACCCTGTTTGACTGGATGGAGAAGGCTCTGGAGGATGAAGCCATAAACACCGCCGTAATGAACCTGTACGTGAAGTTCCTCCAATACGCCACCCTCAGGTTCAACCGCTCAAAAGCGGATCCGCTAAACTTAGGCGAGAGGTTGAAGCGCACGGATCTCAAGCTCCGGAAGATACTGGGGAACCTGCTGTTCAAGATAAAGATGATCGGGAAGGACGACGAGGAGGGGCAGTACGACGACATCCTCAAGGCCTGAGGCCTACAAAAGCGCGGCAACGACTTTCCGTTTAACTTTAAAATACAGGTGTTATGATCTGGATGGTCGGTTTTATTGATGTGGGCGTCTTCCTGATGAAGGGAGGGCCGGCCGTCCACTTGAGGGGCGGTGAGCGGTACGCCGTTTCTCCTTTCTCCCTTTCCGGGACCTTCGGCCTTGCGGAGGGGAATTTGTACCGGTTCCGCGTTGGGCCGGATACGTCGGTGGGCGGGGAACTGGGTACGGGCTTTACAAAGGACTCGGTTGCCCTTGTGATTTCCTACTCCGGATCTATCGGGAGATGTACCGTTTCGGGTGTGGAGATGGTGCAGTTCGTTTCCCTGACGAAGACTCAGAGGACTCCACCTTCGGATACTCTGGACACCACCATCACCTACTTTGACGGCGCCTACTACACGGACTGGAGAAGGGACCCTTACCGGATCCTGAAGGTGGGGGCGACAGTCGGAGACACCTGGCAGGCGTGGGACACGTGTACCGTACCCCTGAACACGAAGTTCCCCCCTCGGGGACGTGGACGGTGACGGAGTATCCGATACGGGGGTAATATACAACGCGACGGCCAACCTTCTATCCCGTACGGTTGCCAGCCTTACGGTTCCGGTCAACGGCTCACCCCGGACCTTCACCGGAGAACTTTACGAGGTCGGGATAAACTTCTCCGCCAACGTCATCCTCACCAACCCCAACGCCCCACCCCTCAACGCCGACCTTGACAGCCTGAGGGTACACCGTTACTGGAGGTACAGGATATTTGACAGCCTGTACGTTATACTCGCGCAGGTGGACAGTCTGAGAGACACCCTGTTCTTCAAACTGGATGGCGTACCCGGAACCTACCCCACGTCCACCGACACCCCGTACGTGAAGGAACTGGACTCCGTCTTTATGGTGAACGTGTCCATTGAAGAGGCAGCAACTGAATCCACTACAAGGATAGTGGCTGTCTACGACGTACAGGGGCGGAAGGTACCCTCCATCTCCCGCAGAGGAATCTACTTCGTAGTGGACGGGAGGGGAAGGGTAAGGAAGGTAATACGGTATTAGACCGTAGAGGAAACCTCCACCCGCACCGTTTCGGATCCGGAGACGGGGACCATCTCTATCGTGCCACCCCCTATTAGGACATCCCCGAGGTAGAAGGCTGCCCCCTGACCGGGTGCGGGGGCAAATACCGGCTCGTAGAACTCTACCTCCGCCACATCCCCGACAACCACCACCCTCGCCCTCCTCGGTTTCGCCATAGCCCTGACCTGTACCTCCGCATCAAACTCCTCGCCGGGGAGGTGATGCCAGTTCACGTCTACCACCCGTATACGACGTACAAACACCTCTTCGTAGTCACCGAGGATGACGTCGTTCCCTACTATGGCCTTCACGTAGACCCTCTTGCCGAGGGATATACCGAGGCCCTTTCTCTGGCCAACGGTGAAGTTGTGGGCGCCCGTATGGTACCCTACGACCTCTCCCCTGTATATGAACCGACCCGGCCTACCCCTGACACCCGCCCTCTTAAGGAAGTCCCTGTAATCACCGTGTACGAAGCACAGGTCCTGAGACTCCGGCCGCTTCGCCGTGGGTAGCCCGTGCCTCAGGGCCAGATCCCTCACCTCCTCCTTACTCATGCCCCCAACGGGGAACAGGAAGCGGGTTATCCAGTCGGCGGGGATCCGGAAGAGGAAGTAGGACTGATCCTTGCGGAAATCCGGCCCCCTCCTCAGGAGTTCAACGCCCTCTACAACAGCCTTACGCACGTAATGGCCCGTGGCCACGAAGTCCGCCCCTATATCGTCGGCGAAGTCAAACAGGGCCTTCAACTTGTAGTCTCTGTTACAGAAGAGACAGGGGTTAGGTGTGCGCCCACGGGAGTACTCGCGGACGAAGTAGCCTATGATGTCCCTCCTGAAACCTTCGGAGTAGTCAACAGTGTGGAAAGGTATGCCGAGCTTTACGGCCACCCTCCTCGCTATATGAATGGCGGATATGCTGCAGCAGGAGTTGGGATTTTCACTCTCCGGATTGAGGAGTACACTCACACCCACCACCTCGTACCCGGCTTCCTTTAGTAGAAGGGCGGATACGGAGCTGTCCACCCCACCCGAGAGACCTACCACCACCTTCCTCATCTTCACCTTCAAAAAAAGAGCGGGAGACGGGATTCGAACCCGCGACCCCCTGCATGGCAAGCAGGTGCTCTACCACTGAGCTACTCCCGCCTGAGGTGTATATTATATAGCCGAAACGTACCCTGCTACAGGGGTACGAGGGACTGGGCTATCACGGAGGCCCTGTGGTCCCACGTTGGAAAGCCTTCGGCAGAGATGCGGGCGGATTCTGACATGGACTCCCGGAGGATGGGGTCCGTCGCCAGCCTTACGGTGTAGTGGGCGAACTCCCGGAGGTCAAAGTTCCCGGCTATGAAGCCGTTCCATCCGCCCCTTACGATCTCGTCCGTCGTATGGGCTTTGAAGGCCACCACCGGCACACCCATAGATAGGGACTCCACGACCACGGCCGTCTTGTTCCCGTAGAGGTAGGGGGCGAGGACGAAGTCAACGGCAGAGTAAAAGAGGTTCATCTTATCGTAGGGTAGAGGGTCCAGGATAAACACCCTGCCCGGATCCCTTTCGGCCAGATCCCGGATGGACGGGAGGAGGGGCCCATCCCCTATTACGGCGAGGCGGTACGTCCCCCGGGATAGGCGATAAATCTCCGGAAGGAAGTGCGCCCCTTTGAGTTTGTTAAGAGCGCCCGCAAAACCTCCAATGGGGCCGTTCAACGGAAGGCCGAGCTCCTTCCTCGCCTCTACTTTGTTAACGCGGTCCCACGGCGGTCGTGGTACGGGCAGGAGGAGGTAGGGCCTGTCGTACCTCTGGGCTATCAACTCTCCCCCTGATCCGTCGTCCGTTATGAGATAGAGGTCTGCTCCGCCTTTAAACGCCCTGTCCACGGCCCGGTACCTCCAGCGGTGGAGGGGCATGAAAACCTTCCGGAGGGGGAAGTACTCAAAGACGCCGTATATCGCCACTACGAACTTTCTGGCACCGACCTTTTTAAGGAGTTTTCTGGCGTGGGGATATGCCCTCTCCGACTGAGCGAAAACGACGTCGTACTCCCCCTTCGGTGGCCTTTCGCCCACGTCTATGACGTCGTACTGGAAGAAACCTTCAATTTTCTTTTTCAGGAATCGGACCTCCGGGAAACGTTTTACCCTTCCCTCCCAGTCCTCCACCCACGGAGTAACGACTAACAGACGGTAACTCATTGTTGGAGGGACACCATTACGGCTATAAGCCCACCGATGACCGCCAGACCACATCCGCTGGCGGATGCCACAACCTCACCGAGGCGTGCCTTCCAGTTACTCTGACGATCCAGCTCCCTGAGAACGGCCTCCTCAAAGTAATCCGGGGTATTATCCGGCAACTTCAGTGCTATAGGTGTCCTGTACCACGCCTTATAACCGGAAGGCATTACGACGTACCACCTCTTATGGTAAAGGAGATACACCCCGCTGGAGTCCCTGTAAAGTTTAACGTCGTAGTAATCGCCTTTACTGTCCTCGTATATCCTCCTGGCCAGTTTTCTGGCAAGGTTATACCAGTAAGCGGTATCTGCGGGAGATGCCGACAGGAAGAGGAGCGTCAACATGAGAGGATGTATTATAGGGTTGATGTGGGCGATAAATCCCCTTAGAATAGACTCTTCTATGCGAAAACTGTTTTTTATTGGAGTGTTGGCCGTTCTTTCTACCTCGTGTGCCCAGATTGAGTCCGGCGAGATGGGGGTAAAAAGTACCTTCGGCGTGATAGATAAGAACGAACTTCCCCCCGGTATACACTTCTTCATGCCGGGAGTGCAGAGTATATACGTTGTACCCGTCTACGACCTGACCATAGACTTCGTATCGGAGGAGAGCCGGAAGGAGGGTCTGGATCCCATAGATGCCCTTTCAAAGGACGGTCTGCCGGTGATAATTGAAGCCACGGTCAGGTACGCCCTCGTACCAGATCAGGTGGCCGAACTCATGATAGACTACGGCCGCCCGCTACCCCTGACGGTTGAGAGGAAACTGGTAATACCCACGGTACGATCGGAGATAAGGGACGCCGTATCCCGGTACAAGACGAGCGAGATCTACAGTATGCGGGAGAACTTCTCCACCCTGCTTAAGGAGGCCCTTATAAAGGCGCTGAGTACGGAGGGCCGTATAGACGTGAAGGACGTTTACATACGGAAGATAAAGTTCCCCGAAAAGTTCCTTGAGGCCATAGAGAAAAAGCAAATTGCCCAGCAGGAGGCCGAAAGGATGAGGTACGTCCTTGAGAAGGAGAAGTTAGAGGCCGAGAGGAAGAAGATAGAGGCTCAGGGTATAGCAGAAGCCCAGAAGATAATAGCCCGCCAGTTAACCAATCAGTACCTTACATGGAAGTACCTTGAGGTTCTTAAGAGGTTCGCCGAGAGCGAGAACAACACCATAATCGTGGCCCCTTATGATCAGAAACTGACGCCACTTTTGAACGTGAGGTGATGGGACAGCTGAGCAGAGTAATCTACCCTCTTCTTTTCATGGTGTTCGTGATAGGGGTGGGTACGGCCGGGTACGTTTTCATAGAGGATATGCGCCCGTTTGACGCCCTCTACATGACCGTAATAACCATATCCACTGTGGGGTTCGGTGAGGTCAAACCCCTGAGCGACGCCGGCAGGCTATGGACGATACTCGTCATCCTGTTCGGATGGGGTATGATAAGCGTCCTGATCACCCGTATCTTCGGGGTGGTGGTGGAGAGGGAGTTTACCCAGATTTTTCGTATGAGGAGGAGAAGAATGAAAAACCTGAAGGACCATTTCATAGTATGCGGGTTCGGACGTATGGGCAGGAAGGCGGCGGATTTCCTGTCAAAGAGCGGGAGAGCCTTCGTGATAATAGACATCAAGGGGGAGAGGGTACAGGATGCCATAGATATGGGATACCTCGCCATAGAGGGGGACGCTACGGAGGAGGAGGTCCTGAAGAAGGCGGGGATTGAGAGGGCGAAGGGACTGGCTTCCCTGCTGGACTCCGATCACGCCAACCTTTACGTTGTCCTGAACGCGAGGAGCCTGAACCCCGATATGCTGATCGTGTCCTCCGCCCTTACGGAGAAAGGGGGGAAACTCATAAAGAAGGCGGGGGCCGACAGGGTAATACTTCCCTTTGAGTGGGCGGGTATAAGGATAGGACGCTTTCTGGTGCAGCCCGTCGTGAGCGACTTCTTAGACGTTTACCAGATGAGGATAGAGGAGATCGTTCTGGGTCCGGACTCCCCCTTCGTGGGTAAGAGCCTGAAAGAGCTCGCCCTGTCAAGGAAGTACGGTGTTTACGTCATAGCCATTCTCCGGGGAGAGCAGGTAATACTGCCGCCCGATCCGGACCTCCCGCTTCAGGAAGGGGACGTCCTTCTGGTCATAGGTAAGACGGAGAGTCTCAGAAAAGTTGAGGGTCTGGCCGCTTAAAGCACCGGTATAATACCGGCCTATGTACGACTTTTACCTATTAGATGAGGAACTAACGCCGGAGGAGAGACAGATACGGGACGTTGTCAGGGAGTTCGTCAGGAAGGAGATCCTGCCCAACATCGGGGAGTGGTGGCTGAAGGGGGAGTTCCCCACGCACCTTATAAAGGTTTTCGGTGAGATGGGACTGCTTGGCATAACCACGCCAGAGGAGTACGGTGGTCTCGGTTTGAGTAAGAGGATATACGGTATAGTGGCGAGGGAGCTGGAGTACGGGGACTCCGGGATAAGGAGTTTCGTCTCCGTCCAGAATTCTCTGGTGATGTACCCCATCCTGACCTTCGGGAGTGAGGAGCAGAGGAGGAAGTACCTTCCCAAACTGGCCACGGGGGAACTGGTAGGATGTTTCGGATTAACGGAGGCCGACGCCGGATCCGATCCCGGCTCCATGAAGACGAGGGCCAGAAAGGTACAGGGCGGGTACGTCTTAAACGGATCCAAGATGTGGATAACCAACGGCTCCATAGCAGACATAGCCGTAGTCTGGGCGAAGGACGACGAAGGTGTTATAAGGGGGTTCATCGTTGAGAGGGACTTTAAAGGTTTCAGTACGCAGGACATAAAGACGAAGATCTCCTTAAGGGCTTCCGTGACGTCCGAGCTCATCTTTGAAGACGTATTCGTACCGGAGGAGAACGTCCTTCCCAACGCGAGGGGCCTGAAATCTCCCCTGATGTGCCTGACGCAGGCCAGATACGGAATAGCGTGGGGAGGTGTGGGTGTAGGTATGGCCGTTCTGGACGAGGCCATATCCTACGCGAAGGAGAGGATCGTTTTCGGCAAACCTCTGACCCATTACCAGATAACTCAGGAGAAATTCGCCGATATGCTCGCCGATCTCACCAAGATACAGCTCATGGTTTACCGCCTGGCCGACCTCATGGACTCAGGCCGGGCCAACTTCCGCCACGTCTCTCTGGCCAAGAGGGAGGCTGTACGTACGGCGAAACGTATGGCGGAGAAGGCGAGAGGCATCCTTGGAGCCAACGGTATAACTACCGAGTACCACTCTATGAGGCACATGGCCAACATGGAAGCCGTTGAAACTTACGAGGGTACCTACGAGGTCCATACCCTCATACTCGGTGAGTACATAACGGGTGTGCCGGCCTACCGGATATGCGATGAGGAGATATGCGGAGACTGATCCGCCTTTAAAATCACGTCTATGTTGTTGTGGATCGTTCTCTCCGGAGGGGATACCGCACAGGTGAAGGAGGTGTTGGTTGAGGGAGTGGCCTCCTACGAGAAGGGGAGAAAAGACGTGGCCCGCGATAGGGCTATAAAGGATGCCCTCAGGAAGGCCGTTGAGCAGGGTGTCGGCACCTTCATATCTTCCGAAACCGTGGTTGAGAACTACGAGGTACTGAAGGACAGGATATACTCCAGAGCCGACGGGTACGTCAGCGAGTACAGGGTACTGAGGGAGAAGGTGGAGGACGGACTTTACAGGGTACTGGTAAGGGCGAAGGTCAAGCTCGGTGATATAAAGAGGGACCTTCAGGCCATAGGGATACTGATTGAGAGGAGGGGGAGGCCGAGGATGATGGTTCTCGTTGACGATCCCGACGTACGCTCCATGATTGAAGAGAAACTCCTGTCCATGAAGTTCCCGGTAGTGGACTACGAGGTGGTGGCCAGAAATACCGAAAGGGACGTCCTTGATGCCGCCCTGAAGGGGAACCGTAAACTCGCCCGCAAGGTCGCCATGAGGAACGGAGCCGAAGTCTACGTCGTGGGCGGTGTGGACACGGAGGAGGGCAGGTACAGGGGTAAAAAAGTTTACAGGGTGAACCTGCGCCTTAAAGCGGTTGAAACGGCCACGGGTGAGCTTCTGGCGAGCGTCTTCGTGAACAGGAAACTCCCCTTTGACGAGACGGAGGCAAAGAGGGCTGCAGTTGACGAAGCCGTAGACCGCCTCACCGACGCCATCCTGTCCCGCTGGAAGGAGGGAGTGGTCGTGGTTCACCTCAAGGTGGAAGGTATAAGACCTGCTAAGGTGAACGATCTGAAGGAGGCGCTTTACAGGAACGTACGGGGAGTTAAGGGGATATACGAGAGGGAGAACTACGGGAGGTACGTCCTCTTTGAGATCTCTACGGACACCAGCCCTCAGGAGGTTTTAGACGATATACGGGGGATAAAGGGACTGAAGGTCGTGGAGTACGAGGGTCAGAGCATACGGGCAAAATACGTACGCTAATTTCTTCCGAACCCGGAGGTGGGCGGGAGTACACCAGTATAATACCCGCCTATGAGAAAGGGAATTTTACTCGTACTTCTGAGTGCTTTTGTGGGATGTTCATCCCTTGAATCCCCTTACGCCTCCAGCACGAAGATCTACATCCAGCAGGACAACCTTGAGAAGGCTCTGGAGAACGTAAACAAATGGGTAGCCGAGGACTCTGCTAACCCCAAAGCCTACATATGGCGGGGTGTCATTTACACCCGTAAGTACGATTACGTGGCCGCTGCAAACGACTTTAAAAAAGCCTTTACTCTGGACTCCACCTACATGGATGAGAAGAAGTTTGAAGGGACGGTAGCCATAGCCGGTCAGCCCCTTATGCCCTACAGGGCCGTCCCCGCCGTCTTCAACAACGCCGCCGTTAAACTCATAAACGAAAAGAAGTACGACGAGGCCCTGACCTACCTTGAGTACTCACTGAAACTTGATCCCAACAACGCCAACACCTACCTACTCATCCATACGGTGTACAACGCTAAAGGAGACGAGAAGAAGGCCAGGGAGTACCTCGTGGAGGCCGTGAAGAGGGATCCTAACAACTACCGTGCCAAACTCCAGCTCGCCGTCCTCTACTCTTACGAGGGCAACAAGGACGAGGCCGAGAAGCTCCTGAAGGAGGTGATCACTGCCGTGGAAAGCGATACCGCCGCCGACGAGCAGATTAAACTGGAGGCCTACAAGGAGTACGCCGTACTCAAGTTTGAGAAGAAGGAGTACGACGAGGCCATAAAGTACTTCCAGAAGGCCTACGAGATAAAGAAGGACGACTACGAGGTCCTGGCCAACCTCGGCAACGTTTATGCGGCCAAAAAAGATTACGACAACGCCGTAACCTACCTGAAGAAGGCCTACGAGGTAAAGAAAGACGACTACCGCATACCTCAGGCTCTGGCGGAAGTGCTCTACGAGAAGAAGGACTACAAACAGGCCCTGAAGTACATAAACGAGGCCATAAAACTCAAGGGGGACGATCCGACGCTCTACCGCATAAGGGCGGCCATTTACAAGGCGATGGGTAAGAGGAGGAGTGCGCTAAGGGACCTCAAGAAGGCCATGGCCCTTGAGAAGAAGAAGGATAAGTAATATGAGAGGAAGGCAGTACATAAGTGTACTTGACCTGAGCAGGGATGAGACCCTTGAGGTTCTTCAGGTCGCCCAGCACCTTAAACTTGAGCGTAAGGCGGGGGTGCGCACCAGCGATATCCTCCGGGGGAGGACGTGGGTGATGCTCTTTGAGAAGCCCTCCCTAAGGACGAGGGCGACCTTTGAGGTCGGCATAAGGGAACTGGGCGGCCACACCTTCTTCCTCGGCCCGCAGGAGGTGGGACTCGGAAAGAGGGAACCCGTCAAGGACGTCGTTAGGAACCTCGCCCGCTGGGTGGACGGCGTCTTCGCCCGCGTCTACGATCACAACGTCTTCAAAATTTTCCGGGAGTACGCCCCCTCCCTCTCAGTAATAAACGCCCTCTCCGACTTAGAACATCCCATGCAGGCCCTCGCCGACTTCCAGACCATGATAGAGGAGAGCGGGGACCTCGGTTTCCATCTGGTATTCATCGGGGACGGGAACAACGTCGCCAACTCCCTTATGCTCATGTCTGCCCTCCTCGGTTCCGACTTCACCATAGCCACGCCCGAAGGGTACGAGCCTCCGAAGGAGATAGTTGAGAAGGCCCTTGAACTGGCTAAGAAGACCGGCGCCCGTATCAACGTGGTTCACGATCCGAAGGAGGCCGTCGCCCACGCCGACTTCATATACACGGACGTCTGGGCATCCATGGGTCAGGAGGAGGAAGCGGAAAAGAGAAGGAGGATATTCGCCCCCTATCAGGTGAACTCCGACCTTCTGCGGTTCGCCCCCCAGCACGCCAAGATCATGCACTGCCTTCCTGCCCACAGGGGAGAGGAGATAACCGACGAGGTCATAGAGAGCGACCGTTCCCTCGTGTTTGAACAGGCCGAAAACCGCCTCCACACCATAAAGGCGATGCTCATAATGCTATCCTGATATGGAACACTTCAAAAGGCTCCTGAAAAAGATAGAGGATAGGGCTATAAATCTGGTTGTAGTGGGTGGGGGATACGTGGGTCTCCCCGTGGCCGTGGAGTTCGCAAAAAGGGGTGTCAACACCACCGTCCTTGAGGTGGACGGCCGGAAGGTTGATATGCTTAACCGCGGAGAGAGTTACATAGAGGACATACCTTCCGGAGAGCTGAAACCCTTAGTTGAGTCCGGGAAACTCTCGGCCACGACGGACAGGAACGTCCACAGGGGGGCCGACGTGGTCGTCATAACCGTCCCCACCCCCCTTGATGCCGAAGGGAACCCCGACCTCTCCTATGTGAGGGCGGCCGTTGAGGCTGTGAGGGATTACCTCCACCCCGGTATACTAATATCCCTTGAGAGTACCACCTACCCCGGTACGACGGACGAGATGGCCGAGATCCTTGAGGAGACGGGTCTGAAGGTGGGGAGGGACTTCTTCATGGGCCACTCCCCGGAGAGGATAAACCCCGGTGATCCCGTATGGAAGTTCCACAACACCCCCAAAGTTGTCGGAGGGCTGGACAAACTGTCAACGGAACTGATGGTACGGTTCTACTCCATAGCCGTTGAGAGGGTAGTACCCGTCAGCACGGCGAGGGCGGCCGAGTTGACCAAGCTCCTTGAGAACACCTTCCGGGCCGTGAACATAGCCTTGGTGAACGAGTTCGCCATAATCTCCCACAGGTTAAACGTGGATATCTGGGAGGTGATAGAGGCAGCCGGAACCAAGCCCTTCGGCTTCATGAAGTTCTATCCGGGGCCGGGTGTGGGTGGCCACTGCATCCCCATAGACCCCCTCTACCTCCTCTGGAAGGTGCGAAAGCTCGGTATAGACGCCGAGTTCATAGCCCTCGCCGATAAGGTGAACAAGGGCATGCCCGCCTTCGTCGTCTCCCTCCTTGAGGAAGCCCTGAGGAGCGAAGGGAGGGATATAAAGGACGAAAAGGTCCTGTTGGTAGGGGTAGCGTACAAGAAGAACATATCCGACACGAGGGAGAGTCCCGCCTACCGCATAGTTGAGATCCTCCGCTCTAAAGGGGCCAGGGTCAGGTACCACGACCCCCACGTTCCTCAGTTTATGGGGATGAAGAGCGAGAGGCTACGGGAAGCCCTAAGGTGGACGGATACTGTGGTGGTAGTGACGGATCACGACGATATAGACTGGAACCTGATAGCCGAAGAGGCCTCTATAATCGTTGACAGCCGGAACGCCTTCCGGAAGCGCGGGATAAGGCCTATAGGGCGCCTTGTGGTACTCTGATGGAATTGGAAGACCTGATAAGGCGTTTTAGAGAGGGGGACGTCAGGGCGCTCGCCCGACTCATAACCTACATAGAGAACGACTGGTATACGGATAAGATCTTTCGGGAGATATACAGGTTTACCGGAAAGGCGTACAGGGTAGGCATAACCGGGCCGCCGGGAGCCGGCAAGAGTACCCTCGTTGATCGTCTATCCGTCGCCCTGAAGGAGGCAGGCTTCAAGCCCGCGATAATAGCCGTTGATCCCTCCTCACCCTTCACGGGTGGAGCCGTCCTCGGGGATCGTCTCCGTATGACGAAGGCGATGGAGAATGGCATATACATCCGAAGTATGGCGTCCCGGGGGAGCCTCGGAGGGATAGCCGAAAGTACGGGGGCCGTTGCCGACCTCCTTGACGCCTTTGGCTACGATATGATCCTGATAGAGACGGTAGGGGTGGGACAGTCCGAGGTGGATATAGTCAGGACGGCTGACACCGTGGTCGTGGTGCTGGTTCCGGAGTCGGGGGACGCCGTTCAGGCTATGAAGGCCGGTCTCATGGAGATAGCCCACGTATTTGTGGTCAATAAGGCCGATAGGGAGGGGGTGGACCGCTTCGTAAGGGAACTGGAAGCCATAATCTCACTATCGCCACAGGACTGGAAACCGCCCGTCATAAAGACCGTGGCCCTGAGAGGCAAGGGCATAGGGGAACTGGTGGATGCCATATTGAAACATAGAGAGTACAGACTGTCACACATGGACGAGGTCAGACGCAGGAGGGTGATGGATCAGGTTGAGAATATACTGACCCGGAGGTTCCTCAGGGCTATACACGAGCGCCACGACCTTAAGGAGAGAGTTCGTAGGGGACTTGAAGAGGAGAGGACACCCTACGACATAGCCGACGAGATAGAGAGGGACATACTGAGGAGTGGTGGTTGAGAAGGATCCTTCTTCTGCTCCTTATGATGGCCGCGGGATGCGGGGAGGAAGTGGCACCTCCTTACCCTGAGTCGTGGGTTTACTGGTTGCAGGGGGCGGATCCCGATATACTCTCCTCGCTGCCCTTTGCCCTTGTGGTTATGGACTACTCAAGAGACGGTACGGAGAGGGGGGAGTACACTAAGCGGGAGATACGCAGGATCACGTTGACGGACAAAGTTGTTCTGGCTTATATGAGCATAGGGGAATCCGAAGATTACCGTTTTTACTGGGATGAGGGCTGG
This sequence comes from Caldifarciminota bacterium, assembly GCA_027003075.1. Taxonomy (GTDB): domain Bacteria; phylum Hydrothermota; class Hydrothermia; order LBFQ01; family LBFQ01; genus JAADCS01. The sequence goes on from JALWYV010000026.1 coordinate 20,710, forward strand.
TACTCCGACCCACCCGAATGGCTGGGAGAGGAGAATCCCGAATGGGAAGGGAACTACGCGGTGAAGTACTGGCACGAAGATTGGAAACGGATCGTGTTGGAGTACCTCAGGAGGATAGTGGAGGCCGGATTTTCAGGGGTGTACGTTGACAAGGTGGACGCGTACGAGTACTGGGCCGATTCCCTCGGCACCGCTGAGGCCGCCCGAAGGATGTCCTCTCTCATTAAGGAGATCGCCGACTCCTGCAGGGCGTGGGCAGGTGGTACGTGCATAGTGGTTCCCCAGAACGGTGTTGATCTTCTCCTATACGATCCCTCCCTCTACGACCACGTCCACGGGTGGTCACTGGAAGACGTGCTGTACTCATCGGCCGGGGACCTGACACCGGTTCGGAATCTCAAAGAGAGGGGTAAGTTCGTCCTGTCGGTTGAGTACGTCTACAGGGGGGCCCTTTACGACGTTGAGCAGTACTACAGGAGGGCGAGGGAGCCGGGCCTTATACCCTACGCCGCCGACACGTCCCGGAGGCTGGACAGCCCCGTAATAATTCCCGGTGTTCAGCCTCGCCATTGAACCGCATACCGACCGTAAAATCTTCCCTATGCTCTGGATAGTTTCTCTCATGGACGTCTCCTTCGGTACGGGATTGAGGGTGCCACTTGAGGATTACTCAAAGTACGCGGGGTACGGGATCGGGGGAGATGTGGGTTTCAGGTTCTTCTTCACGGACATCTTTGGTGTAGGCATTTCGGCAGGTGGCTACTACCACTTTCAGAGGAGGCACGCTGACTCCATAGGTGGAGTGTGGGTGAAGCAGACCACCCAGACCAGCGTATTCCCCGCCTCCCTGAACCTCGTTATGAACTTCTATCTGGCTGAGGGGATCTCCCTGATGGTCTCCGTGGGAGGTGGCGGTAACTATACCCTCTACAGGTACGACCGCAGGGTCGGTGTCTTTGACAGTGCAAGCACGGAGTGGAGGGTGCGGGAGGAGGACGGTTCGTACAAGGTGGGAGGCTATCTCATAAACTTTGAGTCCGCCTTCCGAATGGTGGACTTTGACGTCTTTATGGGGGTCAATATCCTGAATACGGAGTTGAACAGGGTGGACATGATGACGGGGGAGGAGAAGGTTGAGAAGTCCTCTTACCCCGTTCTATACCTCGGGGTGCGTTATTACATCAAGTTCGGCGTATGATCCCCATCCTGCTCGCGGAGGTCCTCTTCAGGGGGGGCTACCTTGAGTACTTCCCCGACAGCGGTCTGGTCGTACTGTACGACAGCGCCTACGTGAAGACCTCCGAGGGGACGGAACTGTGGGCGGACACCATAAAGTACTGGCGATACGCCGACGTGGTGGAGGCGTCCGGGGGTTTCGTCCTGAAGACCACGGAGACCAGGATAACCGGACAGTACCTGAAGTACAACCTTAAGCGCCAGACGGGTATAGCCAGCAGGAGCCGTACGTTCGTTGAGAAGGGTTGGATAGTGGGGGACACCGTATACAAGGTGTCCGAGAACTCCATATTTACCTACAACGGGTACTTCACGACATGCGAACTTCCGAAGCCGCACTACCGTTTTGTCTCCCGCACCATGAGGGTCCTCAAGGGGGATCTGGCGGTGGTCAAACCCCTGATACTCTACATACGGGATATACCGCTCCTCTACGCCCCATTCTGGTTTATGCCCGCGGGCAAGGAGCGTTCCTCCGGCTTTCTACCCCCCTCCGTGGGGAACAGTACGAGGGACGGCCTCTACATCCGTAATCTGGCATTCTATCTGGCCGTAAACAACTTTCAGGACATAACCCTCTTCGCCGACATCATAGAGAAGCGGGGGGTAAGGTTCGGGGCAGACTACCGGTACAACGTTTACAAACTCCTGAAGGGTGGGTTCACGGGGACGTACGCCTACGACCTCGCCGAAGGGGGGAACGTGAGGAGGTGGAGCCTCAAGGGGGATCACTCGCAGCAGGTAATGGGCTTTGACATGAACGCCCACGCCGACTTTGTATCCGACTCCCGATACTTTCAGGATTACGCCGAGGTCCCGGATCAGTGGGTGCAGAGCGAACTGGTATCCTACCTTTCCTTGCGCCGCACTTTCAAACTTGGCCTCCTCTCCATGAACCTCTACAACCGCTACGATCCCATAAGGGATATAACCCGCAGGACCCTCCCGGAGCTTTCCTTTTCCTTCCTGCCCGTAACCTACCTCGGCGTTTCCCTGTCCAACAACCTGTCCTTCAGGAGGGAGGAAACCGACTCCTCCGGTGTAAAGAGCCTGCGAAATCGCTTAAGTACCTCCCATTCTCTGAGTACGACGTACACCCTGTTTCACCTCACCCTTTCTCCAAACGTGTACCTGAACACCCTCGGAGAGGATACGGCCGGCGGTCGGTTCGTCTTCGGGAAGGGGTACGGTTTTTCCATACCCCTTTCCACAACCCTCTACGGCGTCTCCCTCTTCGGTCTCGGGCCAGTGGAGAAGTTCCGGCACATCTTCAAGCCCACGGTCTCTTACTACTATCGGAGAGTCGCGGACTCCATAATGGGAATACCGGGAGAGAGTAAGGGCCTCACCTTCTCCGTGGACAACACCCACGAGTACAGGATAAGGAGGGATACGGTAAAGGAGGTGAAGACCCTCCTCCAGTGGTCCGCATCAACGAGCTACGTATTCTCCGATACCCTGCAGAACAGACCCCTTAAGGAGAGGTTTACACCGGTTTCCTTCACGGCCCGGACCAATCCGGCCAGATGGATGGGAATAGTCGCAACCGGAACCTACGACCACGTAAACGGCCGCCTCGGCTCAGGTCAGGTCATCGTGAACCTCGGTCGTTTCAACCTGAACGAACTAATAAAGGGCAGAGTGGCGGCGAAGGATACGGTTGATACCCTCAAGTCCGATACCACGGCGAAAGATACGACTTTAACCGAGGAGGAGGTTCTTGAGGCCAACAGACCCACCCCCTCACCGTGGACCTTCGGCCTCTCTTACTCCTACTCTCTCCCCGTTTACGGTCAGCCTCCGCTAAGTACGGTACGCTTCGGTATATCGGGCAGTCCGACTCCCTACTGGTACGTGGACTACTCCTTCACGTACGATCTTACGAACAGGAAGTACCTTGACCAGAGCCTGAGCGTTGCGAGGGACCTCCACTGCTGGAAACTGGAGGCGAGGTGGTCCTGGTTCGGAGGGTACTCAACCTACGACGTCCGGATCTACGTCAAGGCCATACCGGAGATAGCCATAAAGCGGGGCGTTCTGGACATCTTCCTTCCGAAGTAGCCGAATAGTTCACCTCACGTCCGGCACCACGTCTATGGGGCCGTCCCCCACGGCGTAAGCGCCGGCGACCTCGCCGGATTCGCTGATAAGGACCACCCTGTCGTTCCCGAAGTCTGCGACGGTCAGGGTATCCCCCTTAAATCCGCATCCCATAAGGTTAAGACCCGTATCGTGGTGCGTTATAACACTCTCCGACGCCCAGTCGTATACGGTTATCCTACCCGACCATCCCGCGAGGTACAACCTGCCGTCTTTACCCATACAGGCATCCCCCGGAGATCCGCCGACGAATACGCTGTCTTTTACCTGTCCGTCCCTTATCCTGAAGAGCCATCCCTCGCGGGAGGAGTAATCCCCGGTGGCCACGGCGTAAACGTCCCCCTCAGGATCGGCCACCACCACCTGAACGTTGGTTCCGAAGAATAGGGAATCAATAGCCCTCAGATCATCCGTAGAGACGACGTAAAGGCGACTGCGGTAACCGTCTGAGTACCCGGTGCAGGCCACGTACAGCCTGTCCCCTACCACGGCCAGGCCCTCCGGGTTGGGTCCGACGTCTATTTCGGCCACCCGGGCATCGCCCTCAAACACGGATACGGTGTGGGTCAGGAAGTTGGAGACGAAGAGCCTATCCGTCCTCGGATCGTAGGCCGTGGACCACGGATTCCTTCCGGTACCCACGCTCAACGTATCCACGGAACCGGTGGATAGATCGTAGATCAGAACGTTGTTGTCCCCGGAGTTCGTTATAAATAGGGTATCCCCGTATAGGGTGAGGTCGTTGGCCCACATCCCGGCGAAGAGTACCCTGACGGCCGAATCCCCAACGTACCACAGCTCCGGTGAGAGGGTCGTAAGTACCCACACACCCCCTTTAGCTTCCGGAATGGCCGGAGGGGAGTTCTCAACCACCTCAAACCTCTCTATGCAGGAGAGGAGAAGGATCAGCGGGAGGAGGAGGGCGCCCTTAACTTTACCCACTTCGTCAACCTCCCCATACTCCGGGTCTCACCGAACATGTCGCCGTAGTCGTAGGTGAGGCGGTAAAGGTTGACTATGTCAATACGCAGACTGTCCCTCAACCCTCCGGTTTCGGGGTCTATTAGGACGCACGCTCCCGGTATGGCCTCGTAAAGGACGAAGGTGACCACGGGGGTGTCCACTATCTCCTCAACGTAGCAGTAGTAACTGAAGTCGTCGTACCCGATAAAGCGGATCATGTAGGAGTTGGCGAGGGTATCGGGGGACCACCTTATCGTGTAGGGCTGGCCGAGTACCACCTCGTCCGGTATGGAGTCAAGGAAGGAACTGTCGGGTGGGTTGGGCATAACCAGTTTGAGTCCCCATCGGTGCAGGAACTCGCCGTTTATTATTATGGCTGCGCACAGGGAGTACCTATCTCCGGGGGCGACTATTGGCTCACCTGTGGCCGTATCGTAGTTGAAGAACAGTCGTCTGTGCTGGTAGTCCACCCTGTCGTCCCTCTTGAAGTAGTGTATCTCGGGGTCCTCCCCAAAGCGGTTGCAGGCGGTGTCGCTCACGTCGTTCTCCACGAGCCAGACCACGCCGCTCTTAACACCCGGCCCCAACTTGTCCGTACCCTTGTAAACCGAATCTATGTAGGAGACGCAGGAGTCAAGGGTATCCGCCCACATCTCCGTGGACCACACGAAGGTGCCTACCCTCCCTTCCGGTGGATAGGGCCACCTGCACCCCCAGAGTACTCCTAACACGATCATCGCTACGAGATGTATCCTCTTCAAGCCGGGGGAATTCTACGGTCGCACTACGGGTAGACGCCTGCACCCTTAGAATGCGTTTATCTACTACCCCGTAGTCGTATCGCTCGCCTTTCTTGCGGGTATCTTCTCCTTCTTCCAGCCTCTTCTGTGGGTCGTCCTTATTCCGGTAGCGGTGCCGTTTTTCCGCAAACCCCTCTACGCTCTTCCCCCTCTACTCTTCTTCCTCTTCGGATTTATGCGTACGTACTCCGTCCTCGGCACGGGTGAGGAGGTCAGGGATGGGGAGGGATGGTACATCGTCAGCGTATACGACTGGGGAAAGGGGCGGATCGTTTACAGGATAACGGACGGGAATCTCGTGAAGGCCCGGAGTGGAGATATAACCGTCCTCGCCGGAGATAGGCCAGCGTTTCCGAGGGACGAGGTCGTGGTCAGGGGCGCTTTAAGGAACGACACCCTCCGGGTCTACGAGGCCTATGTGAAGAAGGGGGTAAAGTGGTTCTACGAGGCCGTCAGTAAGTTGTTGCTCAAACGTACCCTCTCCGAAGAGCAGTACGTCTTCGCCCTCTCCGTCGTAACCGGTGTCAGGGAACTTAAGTGGGAGGTGAAGGAGGCCTTCTACCGTACGGGGATGGGGCATATCCTCGCCATATCCGGCCTCCACGTGGGGATAATCTTTCTGGCCCTCGTCGTGATCCTGAGGTTCGTTATTCCCGGAGTTTACGTCCCGGTGGTAGCCCCAGCCGTCGTGTGGATTTACGCCTATCTCGTGGGTTTTCTTCCCTCGGTCGTGAGGGCCGCGACCCTCTTAACCGCGTTTTCGGTGGCCTCGCTCCTCTCAAGGCCGGTTAAACCTCTCAACGTCCTCGCCCTCTCCCTCCTGCTTTCCCTCATGGTAAAGCCTCTGTGGGCGTTTTCCCCCTCCCTGTGGCTCTCGTATTCGGCGGTGGCCGGTCTCTTCGCTCTACGGGGAAAGGTGGGGGCATTATTCGGGGCCTCCCTCTTCTCCATCCCCTTCGCCCTGAAGTACTTCGGCAGGTTCGCCGTACTGTACGTTCCACTTAACCTGATAGTTATCCCGCTTATGACGGCCTTCATGTACTCCCAGATCCTCGCCCTCCTCCTTCCCTACCCCTTTACCTATTCGGCGGCCTTCTTCTACAACCTCCTTGAGTGGATAGTCCTCAAAGCGTACTCTCTAAACCTTCCCGCCCTCCATCTCACCCCCGGCTGGGCAGCAGTTGTCCTTTACATCGTCCTGTTTTCCCTCCTCCTGATGTGGCTGAGATGCCGTACTACCTCCTGATGTACTTCTTCCATCCCCTTTCCGTCCTGATGAAGAACACGCCCCTACCGCTTCCGTTCAGGTCGTTGACCTTACGGCCGTCGGAGGAGTATATCCCGAGGATCCTACCATCCGTGCCGCACCTCGTGCCTTCGCCCACGCTCAGGTCGTCGTCCCGGCCTATGGGTGTACAGAAGGTTACCGTATCGGGTACGAGATCCTGCACGGTTACGGGGGCGTTTAAGACCGTCGTCTGGGACGTCCTATCGTTAAACGTGGGAAGCGTGTTGTCTAACGTGTAGGTGGGTGTTGAAACGGAAGGGGAAACCGTGGAGTACTGACTTGAGCATACCGTACCGTCTGCCAGAAACTTGACGATGAACCAGTCGGCCACGGTTGAGAACCCCTGAAGTTTGTAGGAGGTGCCGACGACTAAGAAGCCGTCGTCGGAGGATCTGTAAACGCTGTTCCCGACGTCTCCGTAGTTCTCGCTCCAGAATATGCGGGACCACTGGAGGTTCCCGGAGGCGTCAAACTTCATTATTATGGCGTCCTCAAACCCCAGCCAGTCGTGGGAGTAGGAGAAGGTGTAACCTACGGCCACGCAACCGTCATCCGACGAGGCTGCCACGCCGAAGGCCTGATCGTCCGAGGATCCTCCGATCTTCCTGACCCAGAGGACGTTTCCGAGGGTGTCCACCCGGAGGACGAGGATGTCGTAGTCGCCGTCTGCGTTGGTGTACCCGGCCACACAGTAGTCCCCGGAGGGAGCCTGAGCAACGGAGAAGAAACGGTCCTCACCGCCGAAGTCCAGCCTGAGGGACCAGAGGGGGGGGCCGGAGCTGTCTGCCCTTACGAGAAGGCCGTCGTAGTTGGATCCCGGGCCCACACGTCCTACGAAAACGTACCTTCCGTTGGCGTCCACCCTGATCTCCCTTGCTATGGAGGGGTCCGTATACTCCAGAGACCTTGACCACACCAGGTTGCCCGCGGGATCCATCTTGACGAACCATACCCCGTTTCCGAAGGAGACGGCGTACCCTCCTGCGAGTATGTTCCCATCCCTGTCCTCGGTAACCCAGTAAGGGTATTCGTTGTACGACGTCCCTACGAACCGGGCCCACTGGAAGTTTCCAGAAGGATCAAGGAGGACGATGAGGGCGTCGTACCCTCCGCTTCCGAGGGACGATAGGGTCCTTCCAGCCAGAACGTACCCTGAAGATATCTCTGCCAGCCCGTACGCCCTGTCCTCGTCCGACGTACCTATGGTCTTACCGAAGGTAAATACTCCGAGGGAGTTGAACTTGACTATTCCGAAGTCGCCGTTCGCCCCGTAACTTCCCCATATACCTCCGGCGATAAAACCACCGTCGGCCGTATTCATCCCGGCGTAACCCTCATCGGTACTGTTGCCGCCGTATCTGAACATGAACGAGACGGCCGCCAGTAGAAACGTATATACCATAACTGGCCGTTATTTTAAAGCATGCGACCCCCTCAGTGCAAGTGGGTTGGCTACCTTCTTACAACGCGCTGAAGCTTCCCTTCGCTCAGGATAAAGAATATACCCTTCGTTAGGGTATAGGGACCGTTTCCGGAATAAAGGAGCCTGACAGAAGGGATAGTTGCCTTGAGACTTGAGACCCAGGTTAAAAGACAACTATCATCGCTGTACGGAAGAAATTGCTTACACAGAAACTGTATTCAGTTAAGTTAAGTAGTAGTATTGAAGTATACGCGATCATCCGAAAGGCGGTGACTCCGAACGCAGACTGCTCCCAAAAATTTGGATAATTTTCTTTAAGGTTTTATGCTAATGGATCAACCGGAGGGTGTAGGAGAAGTCGTTTTCCTGCCAATCAATACAGACCGTCCCTCCATATATGTAGAACCCACCTACTGAAAACCCGCACATCAAATACGTCCCAAATACCTTCCTGTTGCAGGCTCCGGTAAAACACCTTTTACGGGGGTAGAATAGCCGTCCATGATCCTGTTGTTGATTGGACAGATGCAGGGGGCAGGTATAGACACCACCCCCAGGACCGTTTACCTCGGTGAGATCCAGTTTATGGGCGTGAAGTGGACAAACCATCAGGTACTTCGGAATGCGGTTAAGCTCTCAAAGGGCCAGAAGATCACCGGGATGGACTTTAAGGACGTCCTGAACCGCCTATGGGAACTCGGGATATTTGACGACGTCAGGGTCCTCGGGATGCTCCGTGGGGATACCCTTGACCTCCTCTTTGACCTCAAGGAGGCTCCCCGTATAAAGAAGTTCAAGATAGAGGGGGCGAAGAAAGTTAAGGGTAAGGTCTTCACGGACACCCTGAAAAAGCTCTTCAAGAACAGGGCGGCTACGGAGAGAAACCTCTTCAAGATGAAACGCCTGATAGAGAGGATATACCACCAGAAAGGCTACCTGCAGGTACAGGTGGAGTACGAGATTAGTAAGCCCGACAAAAAAGGGCAGGTGGAGATAAAGTTCAAGGTTAAGGAGGGGGAGAAGTTCAAGGTGGGGTTCATACGTTTCAAGGGGAACGAGACCTACTCCGACCGTACCCTGAGCCGGATAATACACACGAAACCTTACCGGTGGTGGATGAGGTTTACCAGCTGGTACATATTTGATGAGGATCGGTGGGAGGAGGACCTCAAGAGGATAGAGGAGTTCTATCACAACCACGGTTTTCCGGACGCACGGGTTGACTCCTTCCGTACCTACAGGATGGAGAAGGGTTTTATGGGGCTGGTGGTTTTCCTGAGCGAAGGCAAAAAGTACCGCTTTGGGAAGTTTGAGTTTGAGGGAAACAAAGTATTTAGCGACACCGTCCTGACTTCGGTAGTTGAGAGGGTAAAAAAAAAGTTTAACCCCCTTGAGTGGCTGAAGTACCGCTTCTGGCTTCAGGCTCCCCACGCTCTGGACCCTTCCCTTTACTCCGCAAAGAAGTATTCCCTGATAAAGCAGGAGATAATGGGACTCTATGCCGACTCCGGGTACATATACACCCGCATAGAGGACGAGGCGAAACGTACCGACGGCCGTATAGACTACAGGTTCAACATAACCGAGAACTGGAGGGTGAAGGTCCGTCTCGTTAACATCTACGGCAATACCCGTACCTATGACAGGGTCATACGGAGGGAGTTCTGGATGTTTCCGGGGGAGTACTTCTCAAGGGCCAAGCTGATGCGGAGCGTGCGGAACCTGTACTTCCTGAACTACTTTGAGGCTGTGCAGCCGGATTTTTCTCCCGTTCCCGAAGACTCCCTGTGGATAGACCTGAACGTGAGGGTTGTGGAGAGACCTACCGGCCAGATAAGCGCCGGTGTCAGTTACAGTCAGCTTGAAGGCCTCTTCGGAAACCTTTCCTTCCAGCAGCCCAACTTCCTTGGGAAGGGACAGTCCATAGCCGTGGTGGTGGAGTACGGGAGCTGGAGGAAGAACTTCCGCCTCTCCTTCACGGAGCCGTGGTTCGGGGGGGAACCGACGAGCGTTGGTGCGAGCGTGTACTACCTTACTGGATACTACTTTGACTACTGGCAGAACAACATCGGTCTTCAGGTGAACGCCGGAAGGCGTATATTCGGAACCTACTGGGGAGTTAACGGATTTTACAAGTTTGAGAGGATAAGGCTTTACGACATCAACCCCAAGTACGCTGGCCAGCCCTTCTACGACTACTGGCAGGAAAAGAAAGGCGGTCTTTACATGAGTACGATCTCCGGGACCGTTTACTACGACTCAAGGGACCGTATATTCAACGCCATGAACGGCTACAGGGTGTCCTACGAGCTGGACCTGGTGGGTGGTCCCATGGGTGGGGACGTAAGTTTTACCAGACATTTTCCCGAGGTTCAGCTCTTCAAACCTCTCCCCTTCTTCGGTGGGGACAAACTCATAAACGCCTTCAGGGCGAGGGGTGGCCTTTTAACGGGCCTGACGACTGACAAGGACATACCCTTCTTTGAGTACTTCCTCCTCGGAGATGTCGGCTTTTACGGTCTCAGGGGCTACAACCTCAGGAGTGTGGGTACGAGCGTTGGAGGAAGCGTCATAGGGGGTAAAGTGTTCACCGTATTAACTTACGAGTTCAGGATCAGACCGAGCGAGAGCTTCTACATCCTCGCCTTTGCTGAGGCCGGAAACGCCTGGTGGGAGCCGAGGACCGTCAACTTAAGGGATCTGAAAAAGAGTGCGGGAGTGGGTTTCCGCGCCCAGATACCCATGCTCGGCATAATGGGGATAGACCTCGGATACGGATTTGACGACCCCTCCCACCGATGGGTCCCCCACTTCCAGATAGGGGCGACCTTCTGATCACCTGCCCTTCAGGGCGTCCCTTATCTCCCGCAGGAGCTTTATCTCCTCCGGAGGCTCCGGGGGAGCGGCAGGGGCCTCGGCCTCCTTCTTCCGGTTCAGAGCGTTCATGCCCTTTATCACCAGGAAAATGGCGAAGGCTATGATAAGGAAGTTCACGATGTCGTTTATCCACTGACCGTAAGCCAGAACCGTAGCCCCGGCCTCCTGTGCTGCTTTGAGCGTCTGATATGGGCCGGGCTTCGTCCCCTCCTTCAGGAGAATGAAGAAGTTGGAGAAATCCGTACCTCCAAGGAGCAGACCTATAGGAGGCATAAGTACGTTCTGTACGAAGGACTTCACCACCGTACCGAAGGCCGCACCCACGACTATACCGACGGCCATGTCAACGACGTTTCCGCGTTGAACGAACTCTTTAAACTCGTTTATCCATGACTTCATAGCAACTTATTCTATACCTGAAATGCGATTGAGTATATATGTTTGTATTTTATCCCGTACTGGCATAGAAACGTACTTTCCGATCGGGATCTAAGGGGATGTTTTCGTCTTCCGCTCTCCCGTATAATACCCGCCTTTATGAGAGCCGTTGATATGTACCCCTACGTCAAGGCAAACCTCCGCAAGAGGTTTCCCTACGAAGACGGGTGGATAATTCGCAAACTGGACAAGGAGAGGACGGATAACCCGGACTTTATAGTGGAACGCCGGAAAAAAACCCACGTTGATAAAGTGGTCGTTGAGGTGGTTCCCGACTGCAAGGTGACGCAGGAGCATCTGGAGGCCCTTGAGAGGCATACGAAGAAGTTTGACGTTGAGGGTGTCCGTATACTCACGAGAATAATCGTCGTATGTACCGGGGCAGACACCTCCATCGTTCCCAAGGACGTGGATCTCATGGTCCTCAGGAGTTGCGAGTGCTGATCGCCCGGTAAAGTATACGGTTCAGCCTGCAGCAGGCCACGTCAAGGCGGAGTTCCCTTCTCCTCCTGTTGGGGCCAGTTCCCCTCTCGTAGGCTGAGACTATAGACCGCACTATATCCTTCACCTCCTGCCGTGCGGTTGTAAGACCGAGGTCCTCCGCCCGTTTGAGGAGGAAGGGGTTTTCGGAGACTACCACCACCGGTCTATCGGCACCAACGTAGTCGTAGAACTTGATGGAGGAACCGAGCTTCCTCTTTCTCTTTGCAAGATCAAGGACGAGTAGTACATCCGCAGATACCATCTCCCTGAAAGCCTCCTTGCGGCCGAGTACCCTCCCCGTTCCCGGACCGAACACCCTCAGAACGAAACCCTGCGGGAGCCTTTCCGATATACCGCGAATAAGATCCCTCTGGATTGAGGAGAAAAGGGAACCCACGTACGAGACCCGGACTTCTCCCGGATGTGGCTCTCCCTCCTGTGGGTAGTCCTCCGGATCGTAGGGATGCTCCAGAAGGTACACGTTGCGATTGAAACGTACGGCCTCGTCGTATATCTCCCTGTCGTTCACCACTATAACGGCGTCGGCTCCGCTCAGTACCCACCTCTCTAAGGCGTACTTTGCCCACCGGTTGGGGCGCTGGGGGTCGTTCAGCCACGGGTCCCTGAGATCCACGACGAACGGTAGATTAAACCTGATTGAGAGGTACCTTCCCGCCACGAGGGCAGAAAAGGGAGGAGCCGTTGCCACGAGGACGTCGGGCCGTTCCATCCGTACTACCCTCTCCATCCTGCCGAGGTGCTTGAGGAAGAAGGGTAGCCTTGAGTCGGGAATTACGAAGAACTTCAGGAGCTCCTTTATGGGGCTTTCGGCCATGGCCGGGGGTCTGTGGGGTACCCGATAAAAGAACCTGTAAACCCTCGCGTACCTCCCCATCTCAAGGCCCCTGTCCACGTCCTCGCCACCGAATTCGTCTCCGACGGCCGATATTACGCACACCTCATGGCCGGAGCGATGGAGACACTTAACGAGTTTGCTCCACCTCTGGGCGCCGGAGGAGTTGTTGGGCGGGAAGAAGTACGAAAGTACGCAGATCCGCAAGGGGTAATTCTAACACGGCCGTAGAATCTTTCACGTGGAACTTCTTAAGGTTGAGGGATTGTACGTGGAGATAGAGGGTAAGATGGTTTTAGAGAACGTCAACCTCACCGTAAGGCGTGGGCAGGTGGTCTCCGTCCTCGGCCCAAACGGTGCCGGTAAGACCACCCTCCTGAAGGCGATAGCCGGACTCATCCCCTACAGGGGGAAGATAACCGTGAACGGGCGAATAGCCTACCTGCCTCAGGAGAAGAACTTCAACCCCTACATCCCCTTCAGCGTTGGGGATGTGGCCTACATGGGGGTAAGAGACAGGGATACGGTCAGGAGATTCCTTGAGAGGTTCGGTCTGACGGATACAAAGCAGAGATTTTCGGACCTTTCGGGTGGTCAGAAGCAGAAGGTACTCATAGCGCGGTTTCTGGGTGTGGGGGCGGACCTCTTCCTTATGGACGAACCCCTTACCGGTCTGGACACGGTCGCCCAGAGGGAGTTTGAGAACATACTGAGGAGCCTCAAGGGAATGGGAAAGGGGGTGGTCATGGTGAGCCACGACATAGGCCATGCCCTCGCCGTGTCCGACGTCGTCCTGTGTCTTAACCGTACGGTCTTTTACCACGGCAGGCCGAAGTACGACCCCGTCATATTCTCCCGGACGTACGGTATAAAGGTCGTACCCCTCCCTCACCGTCACGACCCGACTTGAACTCCATCGGATTTCTACCGTAAAATTCACCCGTCATGTTGACTCTCTTCGCCTATACGGTACTTTTCCAGAGGAACGAACTTCACTCTCTGCAGAGGTTTTCACCCTACCCGGGATATCCCGAGGTTCCCGTTAAGGTCGTTGCCCTTGAGCTCGCGCCCAACGAGTACGTACGGGGAATTGAGATAAAGCGAGTAAGACGGATACCTGTAAACTACGCCTTCACCTATACGGAGGTGGTGGACACGCCCGGAGGTGGTAAGGTACGCAAGGTGCTTCCGGAGAACTACCCCGAATCGGTGGTTTTCGTGGGGAATCAGGGTTTTCTGCGTGGGAGGAAGGTCGCCTTCGTAGTGGTCAGCGCCGTAACGGTTGAAGGGGGACGTACCTACTTCAACGAGGAGGTGGAGTTTGAGGTCGTAAAGGGACACGAAACGCCCGACTACGAGGTCCCAGCCCATTCCAACCTCAAGGTATGGAAGGACGTATTTGCATCGCTTAACCTCCCCCTACTTCAGGACATCTACGTACCGGGGAACTCCATAGACTTCGTGATACTCACGACGGAGGAGTTAAAACCCTTCTGGAGACCCCTCGCAGAGCTACGGAACGCCATGGGAATAAGGACGGAGATATTCACGGTTGAATGGATAAGGGCCAGCTTTCCCGGACGGTCCGACCCCGAAAGGATAAGGAACTTCCTTCGCTACGCCTACCGTACGTGGGGTATAACCTACCTCCTTATAGGCGCACCACCGGAGTACGTTCCACCTCTTCGGACCTACATAATGACCTTCGCCGATACTTCGGCCGACTGGTTCGGCAGGTACTTCCACAATATGGAGTTGACCGACCACTACTACTCTGCTCTGGACGGGGACTGGAACCCCACGGGAGATGCGTGGGACGGCGACATGGAGGGGAGGTGGGACAGGTACATAGATCTAATGCCGGATATAATCGTGGGCAGGTACCCTGCCCGTACTCCAGAGGACGTGCAGAACTACGTTTCCTCCGTTTACGAGTACGAAACCCGTACGGACTTCAATATACCGAAGTACATGTTCGTCGCCTCTAACCTCTGGGGTGACACCGTGGATCCGGACAGCGCCGATGGGTGCCTCATAACCTACGACCTCGGAGCGAGTTTAACCGTGGGAGATAAGGTATACCTGTGCGAGAAACCGGCGGTGGAGGTGAGAGACAGTATAAACTCCTTCAGGCCCACCTTCCTCTTCGGTATAGGCCACTCCAACCACAGGATAATAATGACCCGCAACACCCATTCGGCCTACGACGCCTACGATTACAACCGTGTAAGACAGATAAACTCCCCAAGGAAGTACGTGGCGGGATGGATCGGCTGCTTTATCAACGACCCCTTTGACAACTCCATAGGCCTTGAGATGGTACGCAGAGGTAAGGCGGTGGCCTCAGTGGGTGCGGCCAAGGCGGATTACTCCCTATCCGCCATAGCCTTCTGGGGACCGTTTCTGGATACCCTCGTGGGCAGGGCGGGCTTTCCCCACCTCGGAGACGTTACGTTTGAGGCGAAGGTGAACCTGATCGCCATAGCCAACCACTCTCCCCTTTACAGGCACCTCCTGTTCTCCTATCACATAATCGGCGACCCCCTCGTGAGGGTGTTCAACGTGCCGAGGAGACCGATTGACGCCGTGGTTTCGGCTTCCTCCTCCTCCCTGCACTTCTACGTGAGAGATTCCCTGACGTCAACCCCCCTCATGGGGGCCAGGGTTGGAGCCACGGACGGGAGGGTGGCCTACGGCCCGGAGTACACCGACATAGCCGGCAACGTAGCCCTTGACGTACCCCCCGGACGTACCGTATGGAGCGTGTGGTACCCGTCCTCCCTGATAAGGGTGGGCACCCTGAGCGTGTACGCCTCCGGACCCTTCCTGAAGGTTGATTCCGCGTTCCTCTCATCAACCGGCGATACCGCAACCCTCAGCGTATGGGTGCGGAACAGGGGAACGAACGCCGTTAACGGTTTCCTCCCCACTCTCCTCACGTACGACTTCTACGTCCTCAGTTCTCCGCCACCTGCCGACATCCCGGCGGGGGCCACGGTAAGGTACGACTGGACGGTGGTAAAGTCGCCCTACCTCGCTTCACCCACGGCTACGGTAAGAGTCGTCGGACCCTACCTCAACGACACCTTCCACGTTTCTGTGGCCACTCCGAGACTGGACTTCATATCGGCAACCTGGCACTCCCACTACGATACGGTGTTCCTCTTCTTCAACGTGGCCAACCACGGTACGGATACCGCCCGGGACGTTAGGGTCGTTCCCGACAGTACCACCCTCTCCGTTCTGAGTATGGACACTTACGGGCCTCTTCCACCGGGTGCCTCAACCGATTACGCCTTTCAGATGAGGCTCCTTGGCGTGCCGTCCGACGGGGAGAGGATAAGGTTCCGCCTCTACGCCGGGGGTGTACTCCACGACACCTTCTCCGTTGTACTCCGGAGCTCCCTTCCCGTTCCGATCCTGCGGGGGTACTGGACCGAGTCCGGACAGGGGGAGGTTACCCTGCGGTGGGAGTACGTACCGATAGACAGCGTAAGGGTCACCTGGAGGGTGGCCTCCGGCACCCGCACGTTGAACACTAAGGAGTTAACCGGGAGTTACTTCTCCCTCCTCAGGGATCCTCTCGTAAAGGAGACCGTCGTGGTCTACCCGGTGATAGACGGGGTTGAGGGTCCCCCCCTCTTCTCCACCGTCGTGGCCCCTCAGCCGGAGATGGTGAGGAGTCGGTACCTTGAGCTTATACGCTTCTCCGCGGCACCTGTGAGGACGAGCAACTCGCAGGTTATAATGGCCCAGCTCCTGAACTACACCGCCGAACCGGAGATAGTCGTAGCTACCACTTACAACCGCATCTTCGTCCTTACGTACGACGCCCGCCGCGTGATATGGGACACCTATACCGACGGCTGGATTGAGGTACCGCCCTTGGTGGCCGACGTTAACGGAGACGGGAAGTACGAGGTGGTATTCGCCACCACCTTCTACCTCTACGCCCTGAGCGGATACGACGGGTCCGTCGTCTGGAGGACACCCATGCCCACCTTCCCCGGTGAGGTGGACTCCGTACCCTCGCCCATGTACCTCATGGTCACCCGTCCCTTCGCAGACAGTACCCCGTACGTACTGATGCTCACCCACCACGGTAGCGCCCTCCTCTTCAACGGTAGAGGGGATCTCGTGGCCTACAGGCTGGACAGCGTGGCGGCTTACGACATAAGGGATACGGCGCGCGTATCCCCTCCGGCCACGTACGACGTTGACGGGGATGGGAACTGGGAGATAATCTACAGGGTGAAGGACAGCCTCTTCGTTATGGACGGCACGCTTAACCCCCTTCCCGGATTCCCGCTCTACCTCTCCGGTCTCTCAACGGGTCTCTTCGTCCACGATATGGATCACGACTCGGAGAACGAGATCTTCCTGTGCGGCCACAGGAACTACGTCGTGGAGTTTGACGGTACTATAACCCTGTACGACGACAACGCCTACTACTCCAACTACCTCTGTTTGCCCCTTGACTTCAACGGGGACGGTAAGATGGACGTGGCCTTTTACCATCCCGTCCTGCCGAGCGTCGGTGTATGGGAGGTTCAGGATACGGGTCTCGTTCCCCTAATGCGGGAGAATCTGATCGTGAGTACCAAGGCCAAGTTCGGGATTTCGGCGGACGTGGACGGGAACGGGACGGACGAGTTCCTGATATCCGATACCAGAAGCCGGCTCCACGCCTACTCCTACGGGTGGGACCTTCCGGACCTACCCGGTTTCCCCATAGACCTGTCGGACGGGAACGGCCTGAGGAGTTCGGAGGTGGTATCCCCTTCGGCCTTTAACTACAACGGCCACCTCTACGTCTACGGTCCGACGGAGGCCAACATCCTGTACGTATGGAGGGGCATCGGCGAGAGCGAATGGGCAACGCGCTTTGCCAACCGCTGGGCCACGAACTCCCCGATAGATTCGCTCCCCGACGAGGTACCCGTTGACGTGGCCGAACTGGTAACTAAACCGAAGGACCTGACCTACACCCTCAAGGACCGGACGATCGTAATCTCGGGTGAGGGGAGGCTTGACGTCAGGGTGTACAGCATATCCGGGAGGTTACTCAAACATCTAACAGGGAACGACGAGGTTAAGGCTGAACTGAAGCTGCCGAGAGGAGTGTACCTGATAAAGGCGCGGGACGACCTCAGGATGCGGATATTCAAGGTTATACTCAGGTAGGCTGAGGCTCTTCGGTTCCGCTTCTCTCTTCCGGAGGGCCTTCACCTCCGGCAAAGAGGAATACACCCGCGGTCATAAAGAGAACGCTGAGTACGATTATACCGAGGGCGTAGGCCACCAGAACGCTGCTGAGGGACGGGAAGACGGAGGAGAGCGAGAAGGCCACGACAGCCGAAGCCAGACCGCGGGGCATCATGGACCACAGGACCCTCGCGTCCCTGTCGCTCACCTGACGGAGCAGGATTTTAAGGAGCAGGGCCACGGGGTACCTCACGGCGACCAGCAGGACGAATACCGTTATTATCCCCAGAAGGACGAGGGGGGAGGAGAGAACCGAGGGGTCAACCGCGAGACCGAGGAGGAGGAAGAAGAAGGTGCGGACGAGGAAGGATACCTCCTCGCTCACCCTCCGGGTGAAGTCGTCCAGATATATGTTTACGTTCTTCAGGACGTCTTCCCTCAACACCTTCCTCAGGATCCGGGCGTTGGATAGGACGAGGCCGAGAACGAGGGAGGAGAAGGGTCCACTCCCTCCCATGAGTTCAACGGTACCGTAGGTTAGGAGGAGGACGCCGAGGGTGGTCGTGAAGGAGAGGCCCGTACCGGAGAGAAAGCGGAGGGCCTGGAGCCACAGGAATCCGACGACCATCCCCACCCCTGCCCCTATGCCGAAGGCCTGAAGGAGACGCATACCGGGGTTCACCCCTCCGTTTCCGGAGGCGAGGGCGAGGATAACGGAGAACCCAACGACCACTAAGACGTCCGTAAGGACGGACTCAAGGGTGGCTATCCCCTTAACGTAGTCGGAAACTTTTAGACGTTCCACTATGGGGACGACGACGGCACCACTCGTTCCCCCTAACATTATCCCCACGCTTACCCCAGCCAGCCAGTCCCCGTAGAAGAGTTTCCAGAACAGGGCTACGGCCACCACGCTCAGGGTGAATACCAGAACGGTGTAGAGGGTGGCTACGAGGGAAGTACGGATCAGACTACCCAAGTTGAAGGTTATCCCTCCCGTAAACAGGATAATCGCGAAGGCGACCGCTCCGAAGTAAGGGGCGAAGGCCGCGGCCATGGCGGGGTCAACCCACCTGAGGACCCCCGCCATAAGGAAGCCCACGAGTATGAGGGGAAGGACGGGGGCTATACCGAACCTCCTGAAAACCACCTCGGCCACAAAGCCGAAGATGATCACCCCCCCTATTACGGTCAGGAAGAGGGAAGGGGAGAGGCTCATCTACCTCTCAAACTCCTGCGCCTTCTTCATCCCCTCCATGAAGGCCCGCATGTCCTTCGGAGGGATGGGGACGAGCTTGACCACCGTATAGGCTTCCCCTCCGAAGTACTTCTTTACGACGTCCCTCACCTTCTCCGATGTTACCTTTGCTATCTCAAGGTGGTACCGGTTTACGTAGTTCTCCGGATCCCCCGTCCTTACCCAGCTCCAGCCCATGACCATGGCGAGGCCGTTGGAACTCTCCCTCTGGTTTACCGCCCGGACGAGGGCGGACTTCTTCGCCATCTTCAGGTACCTCTCAGGCACGGTGTCCTTCTGCAGCCTCTTCAGCTCCTCAAGTACGATTCTCTCAACCGTGTCGTAGTCGGCGTTGGGCTGGAGGGTGACCCATACGGTGAATATGGTGGGGTCTATACCTCCGAAGGCTCCCGCCCAGTAGGACGTGGCCAGACCCCCCTTCACCAGTTTCTCGTAGAGGGGAGACGTCTTGGAAGATAGGTACTCCGACAGTACGTCAAGGGCGTAGTGGTCCGGGTGCTTGCTCTCCGGTATGTGCCAGGCCATGACGAGGTACTTCGTAAAGCCCTCCTTCTTTACTACGGCCTCGCGCCTCCCGAGCTGTTTAGGTTCTTTAGTCCTGACCTCCGGGATCTTCTGTGCGGGCTCGTACTTCCCGAAGTACTTCTCGGCCCATGCGAATATATCCTCCGCCTTAACGTCCCCCACCACGATAAGGGCGGCGTTGTTGGGAGCGTAGTACGTCCTGTAGTACTCCTTCAGATCCTCCACGGTCAGGGACTGGAGGTCGCTCATCCACCCTATTACGGGATGACGGTAAGGGTGGGCTATGAAGGCCGTGGCGTACAGGGTTTCCCACGTCACACCGCTGGGCATGTTCTCCGTTCTCCACCTCCTCTCCTCCTGAACGACCTTCACCTCCTTTTCAAACCCCTCAAAGGGGATGTTCCTCATACGGGCGGCCTCTATCTGAAGGACCTCCTCCACCCTGTTGGAGGGTATAACCTCGTAGTAGGCGGTAGCGTCGCGGGTGGTGAAAGCGTTGTCCCTTCCCCCCATTCGGTCTATGTACTGACTGAAGTCCACCCCCCTCCACTTAAAGCGGAACATCATGTGTTCAAGGACGTGGGATATACCCGTTATACCGTAGCTTTCGTTTCTTGATCCTACCCGGTACCACACCTGAACGGCGGCAACGGGCGCCGAATGATCCTCCACGACGAAGACCCGCAGGCCGTTCTTTAGGACCTTCCGATGCACCTTTACCGGCTGTACTTCTAACGCCATTACGCTCATCAGGATCATACTCCGTATTCTACGGCCGCCCTTTAGAACTCAAACAGCTCCGGTAGATAGGTCTTGAGCATCTCGTTGATGAGGATCTTCTCCTGCTGGACGGCCACGGAGTCGTCCGTGTATATCACCGTCTTTACCTTCGGTCCCTTCAGAGGTCCGAACTTATCCGGAGGCACCTTTATGTTCTCCTTCACCTCAACCGCCTCAACGAATATCTGGGCGCCGCTCTCCGTCAACACCTCCCATCCGAGGGGTATGCCCTTGTATATGAACAGGCGGATATCCCTGCCCTTGACCTTGTAGACGTCGGCCTTTTTCCCGGCTATCTTCTTTACGAAGAGCTGGTTGGGTTTCTGGATCATGCCCTTGTACACTATACCGAGCTGGAGCTCCTTTGCGAACTTCTCAATCTTCGGGCCAAGCTTGTTCTTCTGCTCAGGGGAGAGCTTCTCCCAGCGGCTTTTGAGGATGAGGAAGAGGTTGTTGGGTCTTGCCGATCCGATAATGGAGTCCGGTATGTACTCGTACCTTAACTCCTTCCTAATGTAGTTCTTCTTGTACCTCCTGCCGTACGAGTACAGCCACTCCTTCGTACCTATGTCCCACCCCTCCATGGGTACGTTGCCGAACTTTACGGAGACGACGTCCCTGTGCTTGTGGGTCTTGATACCGTAATCGTCCCACCAGAGCTCCTCGTATCCCTCTTCGTCTCCGGTCACCTTGTACTTGATGTACCCGCTCTTTATGTCGTAGGGTCTGAAGACCTCTTCAATGGAGAGTTTGGAGTAATCCTTTTTCTTACCGCAACCTACCACAAAACCCGCAAGGGCAACTGCCAGAAGTATCCGTTTCATAATTGGGGAAGTCTCTTTCAACCCCCCACGTCCGGTGGTATTCTAAACCGGTTTATCCGTCTCTGTACAGGTCGGCCATGTCCTCGTAGGTCTCCCTGTACCCTTCGTCGTACTTCTCCGGGTTCTCCAGTATGTCCTTAAGTTTCTCCTGTGTCAGATCTTTCAGCGGTGTTCCGTTAAGCAGGCCGGCGGGAGCGTGGTCGCACAGCCCTATACACTCCACCTCCTCAACGAAGACCTTTTTGGGATCGGCGTTCTCACGGGCGAACTTGAGGAGGTCATATGCTCCCTTCTGCATACACGTGAGGTTGGTACATATGCCAACCTTGTGTTTGGGGGTCGGCTCCAGATGGAAGAAATGATAGAACGAGGCCACGCTAACGATGTGGGTCTCGGTATATCCGAGTACTTCGGTTATTAGTTTCAATCCGTCAGGATGCAACCATCCGTACTCGTCCTGCACCTCGTGAAGGGCTGCTATCAAAGCGCTGTCGGCCTTCGGGAATATCCTCTTTACGTTCTCAAGTCGCTCTCTCAGTGTCATCTGGTTGATATTCTAAGGACTGACAGGACAAAAATGTTATCTACACCCTCCACCAGTTCAGCAGGCTCCTTACGATCTCGTCCCTCAGGGTGGGAACTTTACTGGCGTTCAGGAGTACCCAGAGGGTGAACAGCACGGCGGAAGGCAGGAAAGCCCATCTGGTAAGGGGTGTCAGGAGGAAGATCAGGTACGCCCCGTGGTAGAGCCAGTCCATTTCGGAGTTTCCCCGCCCGAAGTTGAGCATGTACCACTTCCTTCCCATTCCCATGGCGAAGCTGCCCATGCCGAGGAGCATGAAGGGGACGTGGTGGTTTCGGTCGTAGGAGAAGGCGTAAACGAGGGCGATAACGAAGAAGAGTACACCGAGGGCTATGGGGTAGTTGAATACGAACTCCCTGACCTGATAGAGAAACAGGATAAGGGCTACACCGAGAAATACCGCTGCCAGCTTAAGGTAAAAGTAGTCGTAACTGAAGCCCACGAAGTTCAGTAACATGGCACTCTGGGTGAGGATCAGGACCGTTATCGCGATCCACGGGGATACGTCCCGCTTGACCTTTCTGGAGAACCGTGGGAGCATGAAGTACATGCAGCCGAGGAAGGTATGCAACTGGAACCCCAGAAACACGAGGTGAAGGAAGGTCTTTCCCCCGGTAAGCAGTGAGGCAAAACCCCAGATCGCCCCGGACAGCATGAAGGATGCGGCGGCCACGTCGTAAATCCTCTTTACGCTCCTGAAACGGTAAACTATGAGGGGGATGAACTGGAAGATAAGGAACAGGGTAAAACCCACCTTGTAGAAAGGCAGGATAGCCCTGAGGTTGTGGTAAACGGCGTAATGAAGGATGGAACCGGTTATGAGGAGCCAGGAGAGGTCGGCCGCTATCTTGTACATTCCCCCTCTGTTTCTGGGGAAGGTTATGCTTCCGTGCTGGACGGACAGGATGTAGGTCTGGACGAAGCCCATGAGGAAGAGGACGTACCTACCCTCTAAGGTCTCCTGAAAGGGAGTGAGGATGAAGAACAGGAGAGAGGATAAGGCAAAGAGTCGGGCCCACCACATGGTCATGAAGTAGGGCAACCTCGGATGCATCGCACGATTGTACGGTTGTGCCACGTACCGTTCGGCAGTATAATATCCACTCGGAGCGGGGCGGTAGCTCAGGTGGGAGAGCGCCGGAATCGCACTCCGGAGGTCGGGGGTTCGAGTCCCCTCCGCTCCATACGGGCGGTTAGCTCAGCGGTGAGAGCACCGGTCTTACAAACCGGGGGTCGGAGGTTCGAATCCTCCACCGCCCATTTTTTTGTTTCACCGTTATAATAGATAGCCTATGCGTGCAATTCCCCTTGAAAAATTGAATGAAATTGGGCTGACGGGGGTTAAATGGGCTCTCGCCTTTACCAACAACTCTTCCGAGGTTGACAGGATAATCTCCCTTCCCTTTACGGTCTTCGGAATAACATCGCACGGTGGGGTTTTCACATCTCAGGGGTACGTTGACGGTACCCACCTCCTGATCGCCGAGGAGGGCGACGGCGTTGATGCGAAGGCCTACTTCGTTGAGGGGAACGTTCACACGATCGTTGACCCTCTTAAAGAGGTGGCAAGGAGCATAAGGAGGGATATGGACGTACCGTCCATGTTGATGATCTTCCCTACACTCGGTCTTGAAGAGACCGTCGTACGTACGCTTGACGACGCCTTTTATTCAAAGGTTCGTATCTTCGGAGGTACGGCCGCAGACAACGACTTCTCAGGGGACTGGTGGACCTTTACCAACGGGAAGAAGACCAACTCAGGTGTGGTGGTCGTGGCCTTTAAATCCCGTAATCCCATACTCTCCACGTTCCATGCCGGATATATTCTCACAAAGAGAAAGGGAACCGTGACGAAGGCTTCACACCCGGAGACGGGTGGGACCGTGATCTACGAGATAGACGGTAGGCCGGCCACAGAGGTGTACGCCTCGTGGTTGAAGGAGCGGGGGTTTGACATTTCCGACGTCGTGGAGAAGGGCGGAATCATACCCTTTGAGATAGCCGGTCTCAACCCCATAGCCCGTAAGTTCGGCGAAGATATAGTAGTATCTCACGTCTTTGAGGTCCTGCCCAGAGAGAAGGCCCTTCTGGTTCTCTCTTACATAAAGGAGGGCGAAACGATCTACCACGCGACGGCGACGGATAGCTTTCTGGTTTCCCGGACGGCGGTTACCGTCCGTAAGAGCCTTGACGACTACCTCAGCCTGCTTGGGGGCATACTGATCTACTGTGCCGGATGTATAGCCCCTATAAAGGGCAGGCTCAACGAGATAGCGAATATATACTCCCGGATGGTTCGCGGGGCCCCCTTCGTGGGTGCGGCCACATACGGTGAGCAGGGTAGCCTGATAGTGAACGGTAGAATAATGAACTTCCACGCTAACCAGATGATCCATACAGTCCTGTTCACCAAAAGGAGGAGTTGATGGCCATACAGGGGAACGTAAGGGACCTTGATATACCCCTGTTGCTAAGCACGGCAACCTTCAGGAGGGGGGTGATAGAGGTGGAATGTCCCCCCCTCGGTACCGTTATGATATACTTTCAGCATGGGAAGATCATTACCGTAGCACGCAACGGAGAGTTTCTCAATAATCTCCTTGAGGTTCTGGACACGATCCTCAGCGTCATAAAGTGCCGCAACGGGACCTTCATGATGGAGAGCCTTGACGACACCGACGTAAACGTGCCGGAAACGGTTTCCATAGATGCCAACCAGCTTCTACTGTGGATATCCTCCCTGATAGATGAAATAAACAACAGATCCCTCACTATTTCAGACGATACCCCGCTCAAACTGGTTCCGGGGAAGGCGAAGGATGTAAAGGATGATCTCATAGCCGCCTTCCTTCTTCTCACCATGGAGTATCTGGTTAAAGGCACCACCCTGAGGGAGTTAAGGAAGAGCCTGCCTATAAGGGACGATACGCTTGAGTACTTCATATCCCGGCTTATGAAGAGTGGCATAATTGCGGTTTCTGAGGAGAAAAGCCATCCTTCTGAGGAGGGGCGTCCAGCCGAACGTAAAGGGATTACACCTTTAAAGGTGTTTCTGAGCACCGACGACCCCCGGATCAGAGATATGGTAATTGAGGTGCTTACGGATATGGGTTACGCTCCGGAGGTAATTGATGAGGGACTACCCGTGCCGGACGCGGACCTTTACGTCGGGGATCTGAACGGTAAAGGTTTCCTGTGGGCCGGATCCCTCTTCGGTCCCTTCGCGTCCCGTACCGTCCTCATAGGGTCGGAGGATCTGAAACCGGCAAGATTCGTATACTTACGCAAACCCATAGATCCTGAGAAGTTGAGAGAGGCCATTCGGAGGGTAATCGGTCAGAACATGTGACCTATACCGAGATAGATCCTTCCCCTGTCCGTGGGGGAGCGGTCCTTTAACCTTATCCCCCAGTCTAGCCTTATGGGACCTATTGGCGTGAAGTACCTCAGCCCTATTCCGGCAGAGTAGCCGTAATCCTCCGAGAGGTATCCGAAGTCAAAGAACAGGACACCTCCGATATCTCTCCATATCCTCCGCCTTATCTCGTAGTTGAAAAGTACCATTGCGGTTCCAACCCTGCATATCGGTCCCTCGCAGTCCTCAACCTCCATGCCTATGGAGAAGCGGTCGTACCCCCTTACCTGTCCCTCGCCACCGAGGGTAAAGAGGTCGTAGAAGGGGAGGGTGTCGGATCTCAGTACCGCCCCTATCCGTCCTATCTTGAGTCGGGAGGCCCACTTCCATTCGGTGAGGAAGAACTTCTGGTATACGGAGATCTCGGCTGTACCCTTCAGAAAGTCAAAATCGCCGATGTACCCCAGACCGGCCTCCTCAACGTACAGGTTAATGACGGAACCCCACGAGGGGTCAAATATGTTGTCCCGCGTATCAAAGTAAGCCCTTTCAAAGGTCTTAAACAGCCTGTAACTTTCACCCGCATCCCCTATGGGGTACCTCATCTCAACGGAGGGACCCACGGATAATTCCACCCTGTTAAGGATGTAAGGCTTGATTATTTCTCCATAAACTCCTATGTACTTCATCTGCCTGTCCACATCGTACTCCCCACGGGCCCTCAGGTTCGCCCTCAGATACAGATCCAGAAAGTACGGCTCCTGATACAGGACGTTGTACGAGAACCTCGCCAGGCTCTGATCCATGAGATCCAGAAGGGAGGATACGGATACCTGCACCCTCTGGAGGTTGTTGAAAAGGTTGAGGTGCTGGAACGACATCTCTGAGTTAAGGAGTACGGGTCTTTCGCTCTCGCTCTGAATACCGGCGGTTATATCCAGAACCCTCGGCTTACCCTCCCTGACGTAGAAAACCAGGACGGCGGACGAATCGCCGCATACCCCCTTTGAGGCCGGTCGGATATCCTCCAATTTCCAGCGTATACTGGTGAAGAGAAGGGTCCTGTATAGACGGGATAGGCTCTCCTGCAATTTTTTTATGGAAAAGCATTCCCCCCTTTTTAAGGTGACCTCCCGGTAGAGTATCCTCAGGCGGGTGGTGAGACGTGTACTGTCCGCACTTTTAAAAACGATGTTCCTTATCCCTATCTTCGGGCCGGAGTCCACGGCGTACATGACGTCTACCATCGTATCCTCCACGTACAGATCCCTTTTGACCTCAACGAAGGGGAACCCCCTGTTCTGGTACCACTCTATAAGGGCCATCTCCACGGAGGACACGAAACTTTCAGAGTACGGACGGGGAAGGTTAACTTTTAAACTCCTCAGGAACCCTTCTGGAGCGATCAGTCTCCTTATAACGTACCTGGGCCCCTCCTCTACCTCCACTATCACTATCCTGTCCTTCCCCGCCACGCTATCCCTTATTCGTACTTTCGCGTCAAAGAAACCGCTGTCCCTGTATATCTCCTCAAGTCTGATCGCCCTGTGTCTTATAAGTCCGGGAGAGTACCGGGCGTAATCGCCGAATCCGAGGAAGGGTCTCCTGTACCCGAAGACCTTTTTGATGAAGGACGGTTTGAAGAACTTCGCACCTATAACCTTAACGTCCAACAGGTAGGTATATGCAAACAGAAGGATCATTTATAGTCCCGTCCGAGTATCACGTAAACGGAGGCTATGTTGTCCGTGTCCGGAAGGTAGACGAGTTTGCCCTTTACGTACCGGGCTACCCTTTTAGCGTTGGAGAGGTTCACGCTATCCTTCCGGTCAATTATGAGGGTCTGGGCGTACATGGTGTCCGCATTACCGTAGTAGAGGACGTCTATCCCCTTCTTCCGGAGGTACCAGCTCACGCTGTAAGCCAGCCTGTTCCTCCGGGTTCCGTTGAGGACGATCACGTCCAGCCTCTCGTCCGTTACGCTCTTTTTCTCCTTTTTGCTAAAATCAACTACGTACGGTAAAACGGTGACAGCAGAGAACAGCAGAATCAGACCGATCCATAAGGCACGAAGCACGGAGTAGATTGTACGGTGGTACGGTTGATATTTTTAAACAACACGCCACTTTAGAATAAACTCCCTTGAAGGTTTCCGTTATTGTTCCCGCCTACAACGAACGCGATAACGTTCTGCCCCTCTTTGAGGAGTTTGACAGTTTCTTCAAGAAATACGGGATAAAGGACTGGGAGATAGTGTACGTGGACGACGGCTCAACCGATGGCACCTACGAGGAAGCCGTAAAGCACGCGAAGAGGTTCCCTTTTGTCAGAGTCCTGAAGCACGCCCGCAACCTCGGAAAGACGGCCGCAATAATAACCGGTTTTGAAAACTCTGAAGGGCGGTACGTAGCCATATACGATGCCGACCTCCAGTTCGTTCCGGAGGACATCCTCCGCATGGTGAACCTCATGGAGGAAAAGGGGTACGATCTCGTGACGGGCAGGAAGGTTGGTAAGTACGAAAAGGCCTTCGTTTCTCGCGTGTACAACACCCTCAACAGGTGGCTGTTCGGGGTTCCCGTATCCGACATGAACTCCATGAAGGTTATGAGGAGGGAGGTTCTGGAGGATATACCGCTGCGCAAGGAGTGGCACAGGTACATGGTGGCTCTAGCCTGGGTGTACGGCTATTCCGTCGGTGAGATAGACATAACCCTGAGGCCCCGCAGAGCGGGGGAATCCAAGTACAGGGGGATAGGGAGGGTGTTCGTGGGTGTGGCCGATCTGATAGCCGTATGGCTTTATACCACCTTCACCCGGAAGCCGCTCCTGATATTCGGTAGTATAGGGACATTCTTTCTCATACTCGGCCTGCTGATCGGTGGGGTAGGGGTGGCCCTCAGGATGGCCGGCCACGGGTACAGACCCCTGCTGTTTCTCGTTGTCCTCCTCCTGATCGTCGGTACGATGTTCTGGATCCTGGCTCTCCTCGGTGAGGTGGTGGCATCAGTGTACGACGAGGTCAGAAAACTACGGCACATGTTAAAGAGGACCTCTCAGAGGGGACGCTTTCAACCTTAGAATTGAACCGTCTTGATAAAGAGGCTCACCGTAAGGGATTACCTGATCTTTGGGGCTGCGAGCGTGGAGTTTGATGGAGGGTTTAACGTCCTCTCCGGCGAAACGGGAGCCGGTAAGTCCCTCTTGATAGACGCCATATCCCTCCTTTCGGGAGGAAGGGTAGACTGGGACTCCGTACCGCGCAGGGCTTACCTTGAGATGGTGATGGATGGGGACGAGACCGTCGCCCGGGCGCTGTCCGACCTCGGTATCCCCTACGATGGGGAAGTTGTCGTCAGGCGTACCCTGAACCCCGAAACCCGGAGGTCCCGCATCCTCCTTAACGATATGCACGTGTCGGCGGGGGTCGTGAGGAAACTCCTTCAGGGTAAGGTATTCGTGGGATCGCAGTTTGCCCATACCGGGATAGACGACCCCTACTTCCAGACGGAGGTTCTGGACAGGTTCGCCGGTGTAGATTACGGAGACTATCCTGTCCTTTACGCCGAATACCGTGCGAAGATAAACCGCCTCAGGAAGCTTGAAAGCCGTCTCTCGGAGTTGAAGGAGAGGGAAGACTACCTGCGTTTTCAACTGGACGGTCTCAGAAAGCTGAACCTGCACGAAGGGGAGGAGGAGGAACTCCTGAAACGCAGGGAGGAACTGGAGGAGATAATAAAGGCTCAGGAGTGGAGCCTCCGCTTTCGGGAGGTGTACCCATCCTTGAGGGAGAGTATAACGTCCCTCCTCAGGGATGCCCCGGAGAGGTTCAGGGGTGAACTTGAGAACGTCCTTAATATCCTGACGGATATAGCCATGGAGGTTCCGGACGAGGGAGAAGAGGACCTTCAGGAGGAGTTTGACCGGATAAACGCTCGTCTCTACGAGATAGGGAGACTCAAGAGCCGATTCCGTACTGACTTTGAAGGTCTATTGCGCCTTATGAACACGCTTGAGGCGGAACTCCGTTCTATAAGGGAACTGGAAGACGAGGTTGTGGGGTTGAGACACGAACTAAACGGCCTCATAACGGAACTTGAGAAGGCTGCAGCCCGTATAAGAGATCAGCGAAAGAGGTACTTAAAGGAGTTTGCCGGGTACGTTGAAGACAACCTGAGGGCCCTCGGTTTTGAGTACGTAAAGGTTGAGGTCCGTATGGAGGAAACCGATTTCCACCCTTCGGGCAGGGATGTGGTTGTTCTTCTCGTGTCCACGGTGCCGGACGTACCTCCCCATCCGGTTTCTGGCCTTTCGGGAGGGGAACTGTCCCGTACAGCCCTCGTCCTCTTTTCAACCGGGGCGTCCCGTTTCCGCACCCTCATACTGGACGAGATAGATATGGGTGTGAGTCCGTCCGTTGCCGACAGAATAGGTCGTCTCCTTAAAGATCTCTCCGGTCAGGTTCAGGTAATAGCAATTACGCACCAGGCCTTCACGGCCATGCACGCCGATAGGCATCTTGTCGTTGAGAGGCTGTCCCCTTCCGAGGCTGTCGTAAGGGAGGTGACGGGGGAGGACAGATGGAGGGAGCTGGCCCGGATGATGGGGGTGAAGGATCCGGATCTGGCCAGAATAACTCTAAGAGGGGTTTGATCGTAATCTGGCCCCCGTACAATACACGTAGTCGGTACTATGGGGGTTCGGGATGATCAGGGAAAGTAAGAGTACGGATATAGAAATTCCAGCCGGTTACAGGATGACGGAGTTGGGGCCTCTGCCGGAGGAGTGGGAGGTGGTGAGGTTGGAGGAGGTTTTTTCGGTTGTTCCAAAGAAAAAACGTGAACGCATAGTGGAGGATAATACCGCTTATCGTCTACTCACTGTCAGGCTGTACGCTAAAGGGGTCATACTCCGTGAGGTAAAAGAGGGCAAGGACATAGGCACCAAAAAACTCTACGAGGTTAAGGAGGGAGATTTCGTTTTTTCCAAGATAGACGCCCGTAATGGGGCGTGGGGATTTGTGAGCAAGGATCTGTCGGGTGCGTTAGTTAGCGGAGATTTCCCTATTCTTTCGTTAAGTCGTGAAATTGCGGATGAGGATTTTATAACGTTCTCCCTATCCCATCCTTCTATCTGGAAAGTATTGAGGAACATAGCGGTGGGTACAACGAACCGGCGTAGAGTTCAACCCAAAGAATCCCTGAAGGTTTTATCCATACCCCTTCCCCCACTCCCGGAGCAGAGGGCCATCGCCTACGTATTAAGGGCAGTGCAGGAGGCGAAGGAAAAGACGGAAAACGTTATAAAGGCTCTCAAGGAACTCAAAAAGTCTTTGATGAAGCACCTTTTCACTTACGGCCCCGTGCCTCTTGACGAGGTTGATAAGGTGAAGTTGAAGGAAACGGAAGTCGGGGATATACCAGAGCATTGGGAAGTGGTGCGGTTGGGAGAGGTGGTAAAGATCGGCCACAGAGGGGTAAAGTTGAGTGGGGATAGTATTCCATTCATTCCTATGAGTCTTATCCCTGATGAATTTATGTTTATAGAGCGGTGGGAGATGAGACGCAGGGAGGACGTTAGAAGTGGGGTTCTGGTGAAGGAGGGGGATTTACTGGTAGCACGGATAACACCGAGTTTTGAGAACGGAAAACAGGGAATAGTTAAGAGTATTCCCGGAGAATGGGGTTACGCTACGACAGAAGTTTTTCCAATATGGACAGACGAAAAAAGCCCTTTGAATTTGTTTTATCTAGCATATTATCTGAAGTATCCAAAAGTTCGCCAAAATCTATCGGGTAAGATGGAAGGAACGACGGGACGGCAAAGACTTCCAAAGTCACTTTTAATTTCTCTCCCTATCCCCCTTCCCCCTCTCCACGAGCAAAAACGCATAGCCGAAATTCTGAAGGCCGTAGATGACAAAATAGAGGCTGAGAGGAGGAGGGCGGAGGCGTTGGAGACGCTCTTTAAAACCCTGCTTCACGACCTCATGACGGCTCGCAGGCGTCTACCGGTGGAGTTTATTAAAGAGTTTCAAGCCACCCGGAAATCAGAACGCCCATCGCAATAGAGTTCAGCTTGTCCTCATCGCTCTCGTTCCTTGACGGTATCAGGATAGGGACCTTTGCGCCCATGATAACGTGGCCGACGGGTACGTGTGCGTAGTAGGTGTAAGCCTTCCCCAGAATGTTTCCGGCCTCTATGTTGGGGACGACCAGAACGTCCGCCCTTCCGGCGACCTCCCCCTTTACCCCTTTCCTCCGGGCGGCCACCTCCGAAACGGCCACGTCCAGAGCAAGAGGCCCCTCAACCACTCCTCCCGTTATCTCCCCCTCCCTGTACCTGTTAACTACCTCCGCCGCCTTCAGGGTGGAAGGTACCTTGTCCGTCACGTACTCCACGGCCGAGAGCAGGGCGACCTTCGGCCTCTCGTATCCGAGGGCGTGAAAGACGTCTATGGCGTTCTGTACTATCTGGACGAGATCCCCCACATCGGGAAGGACGTTTACCCCTCCGTCCGTCATCCCGACGAGCCTTTCCCTGTCTCTCGCCGGATCCTCCGCCACGAGTATATCCGAAAGGATCCTGCCCGTCCTCAGTCCCCATTCCCTGTTTAACACCGCCTTCAGCAGAACCCCAGTCTTAAGGAAACCTTTCATTATCACGTGCACCTTACCCTCACGGGCGTCCTTCACCGCCCTCTCCGCCGCTTCCTCTGGCGTACTTACCCTTACCACGTCCACTCCCTCGCCATCTTCAACGTTGCCTTCCGGTACGTAAAGGACCGCCCCGTCCACCAACCCCAGATCTAAGGCCTTGAGCGTTGCGTTAACCGAGTAGTTATCCACACCCCACGGTACGGCGAGTATCTTTCCCCGAATACCCTTCGCTCTTTCACGCAGTTCCCTGAAGTTCTTTATCATAGGTGTTGATTCTACCACCTGAGGCCGAATTCAAGGGAGGGAAACACGGGGAGCTGGTAGAAGGCCGTCTTCACCGGTGGGTCTTTGGTGTAGTCGTACATATAGAACCAGACGTTCTTACGATTGTAAACGTTGACTATTGAGAGGGACACGTACCCGTTGAACCTCCTTATGCGGAAGTCCTTCCTTACGTAAACGTCCATACGGTGGTACGGAGGGTACCTCAGGGTGTAGGGGATGCTGTAAAGTTCCCTCGTCCCTATCCTTATGGGCTTTCCCGTACCGGGGTCGTACATGGAATATATATCGTACCGGGCTATTACACCCGTATAGGGCATCCCGGACTGGTAGGTGAAACGGAGACCTCCCACCGTACCCCACGGGAGGGGATGGTTCAGGGTAAAGACCACGGCGTGGCGTCTGTCCCAGGGGGAGGGATGGAGGGTGTCCCCCACCTTCATCCGTGCAACAAGGAAGGAGTAGGAGAGCAACAGCCTCAACTTGCCAGCGTCCTTGCGGACGTAGCCGTCAAACCCGTACGCCCACGCCTTTCCCTTACGGAACAACGTACCGTAGATGTCGTTTATGTCCGGCGTGGGGTTCTCAAGGAGTACGTACGGATAATCCTTGTAAAATGCCTCAACCTCCCAGTCCCCCCACGCGGTTATCCCTGTGATACCGAGGGAGTAATGGAAAGCCCTCATGGGTTCCCACCCTCTGAAGACGGACGTCCAGTAGTAGAAGGAGGAGAGTACCTCCCCGAGCTGTCCCCCACCCATACTCAGACCCACGTGGTACTGGTGGAATACACCCCATCCGCCCTTTATAGCCACGTCCGGACTCAGGAAGTAACGGAAGGTTATCCGCGGCTCAGGGTTGACGTACAGGACGTTGTACCTGCTCATATCACCGGGGAACCACGCGTAGAAGGCGTTCAGGCGTCCACCGATGGAGAGGTTGTATACACCCCGCTTGAGGAGGTACTCCCCGTAAACGGCCGACACGACCGTGTTTCCCTTATCTTCGTACTTCATGCCGAAGAAGTCCTGCTCCACACCGCCCCATCCTGGCTCTACGGAGAAGCCGGCTCTTATCTCCCTCTCATCGGTTATGCTGCTCATCTGTGATCTGAAGGTTCCGAGGTTCATGGGAGCGGTTATGGAAACTATGGTCTGATCCTTGAAACCGAAGGATATGCGGTCCCTGAAGAGGGTGAGGCCGAAGGTGGTCAGATTTACCCACTTATCCCCTATAACCGCCCTGCTCCTTAGAGATAGGACTGTGTTTCCCCATGAAGCGTAAAGGTGGGCTGTCCGGAAGTAGAGGTCAAGGACATCGTCCCCCTGAAGCAGGGCAAGGGAAAGTCTCCACGAAGGTTTCACGTCCCAGTAAACTTTGGCGATACCGTCATAGAAGTGGTAAGGGAGGTCGTACCCGAACCACTTCGCCGTTATATCAAAGTAAGACCTGCGAAGGGCTACCAGTCCACCGAAGTTCTTCCATCTGAAAGTCTGAAATACCTGAGATGCGAGGAAACTGATGGAGGTGCTTCCATAGGTGCTGTCCGGCTCTGCGACCTGAACGTCCAGTATTGAGGATAGAACGCCTCCGTAACGGGCGGGGAAGTTGGACCTGTAGAACGTGAAGCCCGAAAGGGCGTCGCTTATGAATACGGAGAAAAGGCCGGCCATGTGGTATGGGTTGAACACGGGAACGTCGTCAAAGAGTACGATGTTCTCCTGAGGGCCTCCTCCCCTGACGGAGAACTTGGAGGAGAAGTCGGCCGCCATCGCCACGCCGGGGACATCCTGAATGGCCTTGAGAACATCCGAAGTGAGAAAGCTGGGACGATCCCTTATTATCTCGGCCTCAAACTTGAAAGGCTCCACAGTCCCCTTACGGAACTCCTCCCTCTTGGCGGTTATCACGATCTCCTTCGCCCGGATGGGCGAGGGCCTTAGTACGACCTTAAGCGAAACTAAGGTGTCCCGTCCGGAGACCACCACGGTATCCGGTGTCCTGCCAACGGCAGACACGATAATCTTCCATCTCCCATCTGGCAGTATTAGTTTGAAAAATCCCCTATCGTCAGCGTACGTACCCTTCTTTATCTCCGGAACCCTGACCACAGCGTACGGTATACTCCCCTCAAGACTGTCCACAACCCGCCCCTCCACGGTTATAACGCCCATCACAAAACCTAACACTCCGTATTCTACGGACGCCTATTTTTTCAATATAGCGAACCTGCCCCGGAACTCCGTACCCTCCGGGAACCTGTTGAAGTGCCGGGGATCGCTCTCAATTATCAGGTATCCCCCCTCCTCAAGTAGCTCCATGGTCTGATCTATCAGTCTCTCCGTTATCTCAAATCCCGTCTTCCCTCCCGAAAGGGCGGTACGCGGTTCGTAAAGTACTCTCCTGTCGTACCTTCCTATCTCGTTATCTGCTACGTACGGGGGGTTGCTTACTATGAGGTCAAACCTCCCCCTCAGGCCCGAAAGGAGGTCCGTGTTTACAAAGAGTACGTCGGCTCCATGGCGCAGGGCGTTTATCCGGGCCACACGCAGGGCGTCTAAGGATATATCCGTGAGTATTACGGCACTTTCGGGAAACAGGAGTTTGAGGGTTATGCCGATCACACCGCTTCCGGTACCTACGTCCACTATCCTCCGCGGGCGCACCCTCAGGGAAAGGACGATATCAATCAGCTCCTCCGTCTCGCTCCTCGGTACGAGTACCCTCTCATCAACGTAAAACGTCCTGCCATAAAAACTCACCTCCCTCGTAATGTATGGAACCGGATACCCTCTCGGATGGGAGGATATAACCCGTAATATCCTTTCAACCTCCGACGGCCTCAGATCCTCAACAAGGAGGTTGGCCTTACTCTTTCCAAGTACCCTTGAGGCGAGCTCAGTTAGATCCCACAGATCCAGACTTAGACACCTCTGGAGACTCCTCAACCTCATTTGAAGGGAAAAGTAAGATGAACTCCGTACCCTTTCCGGGTTCACTCTTTACGGATAGTTTAACCCCTATGTTCTCGCTTAAAGTCTTAACTATAAACAGACCGAGACCCGACCCTTCCTTCTTGGACGTGAAGAACAGGTCAAATATCCTGTTCACCTTATCCGGGGGTATTCCGGGACCGAAGTCCCTCACGCTGACGTACTTGTTGACCCTTCCGAAGGAGAGGTCGTGGGACAGCCCCGCCGAAACCACCACCTTACCCCCGGGGTTTGAAACGTCAATAGCGTTTGAAATGAGATTCAACAGTATCTCGTAAAGTGCATCCCTATCCGTTTCAATCTCAAAATTTTCGGGGAAATTAGAAACAATTTCAACGTTTTTCCGTATGAGTTTGGACCTCAGATCCTCCCTGACCTCGTCCAGAACGTCCCTGAGCAGGACCCTGCTCACTTCACGCCTTCCACGGGCGAGGTTCAGGATCCGTTGATGTATCCTGTAAACCCTCATAATGCCGCTATGAATCTTATTTTTAAGCGATTCGTCCTCAATTAGATCCGAAAGCAAAAGTAGAGACGCTATGGCGTTCTTAACGTCGTGGGCTGCCAGCGCCGACAGTATGCCAGCGACGGCAAACCGCTTAATATACGGATTGTACTCCGAGCATACGGCAGATAGTGAGACCATCTTTACCCTGTTAAAGCCGTCCACCACATCGTAAACCCTGACAGTAAATTCCACACCCTCCACCTCTATCTCCTGCCCCGATTCCAGAAGCGGACTCCTCAGGTGGGACAGGATCTTTCGGGCGGCCTCGTTGTAGAAGATAAGCGTACCCTTCCGGTTCAACGTCCATATTGGAATTCCGATCCTATCCAGAACCTCGTAATTCAATCTGCTGGCCGGATAAAATATTACGAAGAACTTCACCCTACCCTTATCCTCTATCGGGCTTACCCTGACCTCCACCGGAACACTTTCGCCAAAGGCATTAAGGACGTCCACCTTTGACGTCGTGACCCTCCCTAACCGAAAGGCCGTGTCTAACATGGCTTCAAGCGCCCTCCTGAAAGGGGGAGCCACTATGCTTTCTACGTTTTTACCCCTCAGGTAGTCCCCCCTGTAC
>JALWYV010000027.1 GCA_027003075.1 Caldifarciminota bacterium
GCCCCATAGCCCCCGACAGCCCCGCCGGTCAGTACCTCCTCTCTAAGGGCGTCCCTCCAGACAAGCTCCACACCTACGGCGCCCGCAGGGGGAACCACGAGGTTATGGTCAGGGGGACCTTCGCCAACGTGCGCTTCCGCAACTACCTGTTTGAGGAGGAGGTCAGGGGCTGGTGGACGGTGTACGTCCCCACCGGTGAGAAGATGACCACCTACGACGCCGCCATGAGGTACAAGGCGGAGGGCCACCCCGTTATCGTCCTCGCCGGGAAGGAGTACGGCACCGGCTCCTCAAGGGACTGGGCAGCCAAGGGTCAGGCCCTACTCGGCGTGAGGGCGGTCCTCGCCGAGTCCTTTGAGAGGATCCACAAGAGCAACCTTGTGGGTATGGGGGTCCTGCCCGTCCAGTTCAAGCCCGGTGAGGGTGCGGCCACCTACGGACTCACCGGCCACGAGAGGTACGACATCCTCGGAATTGAGGGCATCTACCCCAACAAGGTCCTGAAGGTGGTCGCCCACAGGAAAGACGGAAGCAAGGTTGAGTTTGAGGCGATAGCCCGCCTTGACTCCCCCGTTGAGGTGGAGTACTACAAGCACGGCGGCATACTACCGTACGTGCTCAGGAAGATATACAAGGGGGAACTGTAAAAGTTCCGCCTTAAGATAGGGGCGTGCATGTCCTCATTCCGTTGTGTATAGGGGTTGAGACGCTTTACGTTGAAGTGGCGGACGACCCCCACGAGCGAGCCCGTGGCCTGATGTACCGGGACACCCTCCCGGAGGATAGGGGGATGCTCTTCGTCTTCCCCTACCCGCAGAGGCTCTCCTTCTGGATGAGGAACACGTACGTACCCCTGAGCATAGCCTACATAGGGAGCGACTGGGTCATAAGGGAGATCTACGATATGGAGCCTCTAAACGAGCGCCCGGTCGTCTCCAGATACGCCGTACAGTACGCCCTTGAGGTGAACCGGGGATGGTTCCAGAGGCACGGCGTGGGAGTCGGAGATACGGTAAAGTTCCCCTGCAGGTAGGCTTCCAGTTTAAAATTGGCACTTCATGGAAGATGTAAGAAAAAATGGAACTTTGAGGGAAGAGCAAAAAAAGGGGAATCTTCGTTACGCGAAGGAACCGAAAAAGGTCCTGATCGTAGGAAGGACGAACGTGGGTAAATCAACCCTCTTTAACAGGCTCATAGGTAAACCTCTGGCCATAACGTCCGACGTCCCCGGTACGACGCGGGACGTCATATACAAACCCGTTGAGTGGGGAGGGAGGATGTTCCTCCTCGCAGACAGCGGAGGCGCCGGCGCCGGGGACAAACTGGCCAACTACGTCTGGGATAGGGTGCGGGAGGCTATAAAGGAGGCCGACCTTATCCTGCTTATGGTGGACGTAAAGAGTGGGATACTACCCTTAGACGAGGAACTGGCCCGGATGATAAAGAGGTCGGGAAAGAGGGCCTTCGTCGTGGTAAACAAGATAGACGCGACGAGCAAAGCCGTAAGTACACCGGAGGAGTTCTACAGACTCGGATTTGAAGACGTCTTCCCCATATCTGCCGCCCACGGGTGGGGAATAGGGGATCTCCTTGACGCCATAGTTGAGGACATACCTCCGGAGTCCGTGAAGAGGTTCAAGAAGGATAAGGTCAGGGTGGCCATCCTCGGACGGCCGAACGCCGGTAAGTCCTCCATCCTGAACTACTTCGCCGGAAAGCCCATAGCCATAGTGTCGCCTACAGCCGGCACGACGAGAGACGCCGTGGACGTTGAGCTGGAGGATATGATAATCGTTGACACGGCAGGTATAACCCGTAAGTTCAAAGACGACCTCTCCTACTACTCCTACGTCAGGTCTAAAAGATCCCTCAGGTATGCGGAGGTTGGCCTGGTGGTCATAGATGCCGAAGTGGGCGTACACCATCTGGACAAGAAGATAGTCAAGATGGTTGTGGACGAGGGAAGGGGTCTGGTGATAGCCTTAAACAAGATTGACGTCCTTACTAAGAAGGAGAAGAAGGAATTCTTCGCCCACGTTGAGGAGGAGTTGAAATCCGTCTGGTGGGCCCCCAAAGTCCCGGTCTCCGCCCTTACGGGGGAGGGGATGGATTACCTCAGAAGCGTATTGAAGGGAGCGAGATCGGGGATATTCAAGCGCATATCAAAGAAGGATGCCCGCCAGATCATAGACGAGCTCATGCGGCGGAACCTTCCCCCGGCCAGGATTTACGATTTCTATCAGATTAAGAACCTGCCTCCCACCTTCCTCGTAAAGGCGAAGGGTAAGATACCCGAATTTTACCTTAGATACATAGAAAATGCCCTCAGGGAGCGCTGGGGGTTCTTTGCTGCACCTATAAAGTTCGTCGTAGAGGTTGTGTAGGGAAAGATCAAGCCATCCTGCCAATTGCTAATAGGTTCAAATCGGAGTGCATTACAGGTGTATAATACAGGCGCTATGTTGCTGATGCTGACACTGGCTGTAGAAAAGGCGCCCGACTTCACACTCAAGGGCATAGACGGGAAGACCTATACCCTCTCCGACTTCAAGGGGAAGGTGGTGCTTCTGGACTTCTGGGCCGTGTGGTGTCCACCGTGCAGGGCATCCATACCGTTCTTTGAGAGCCTTTACGAAAAGTACCGGGACAGTGGACTGGTGGTGATAGGTGTGAGTCTGGACAAGAGGAAGGACGTACTGCAGAGGTACGTGCAGAGGATGGGCGTACAGTACGTGATACTCTGGGACAGGGATGGCATGGTTGCCGACCTGTACAACGCCTACTCTCTCCCAACGACCCTGATAATAGACCACGAAGGGAACGTTGTGATGAGGAGGGTAGGATTCACCCGCTCTCACGCTATGCTCTACGAGAAGACCATAAAGCGCCTTCTGAAGGAGAGATGCAAGGCCAGAGGAAACGTGTGCTGATATACGAAAAGCCCCTATCACCGGAGGATGTGATAAAGAGGGCGGAGGTCTGGAAGGAGATATTTGACGCCAAGGACAGGAAAGAACCCGTGAAAGTGGTCATAAACCGCCACGTGAGGGACGACATATACGAGGTGTTCTATAAGGAGGTCGTAAAGGGCCTGCTCAAGTCCCCACAACAGCACCAGGTGGGGGAGGAGGTGGACGCCATTATCGTAATCTCCGACTACACTACCAAGACCTTCAGAACGAGGCTGTACGACCCGAAAAAGGACCGCAAACTGTCCGCTGGCGACGTGGTTGAGGGTAGGGTTAAGAAGGTGACGTCCAACGGTGGCCTCCTCGTGACCGTGGGGAACGTTCAGGGGGTGGTACCCAAGAGGTACATAGGGAAAGCCCTGAAGTACCCCCTTAAGGACCTTAAGCGGGGTAAGGTGATCTGTAGGGTCGTCAGGGTGGGGAAGAAGAGGCCCATACTTAAGATAATAGACGTGAAAATATGAAGAGGCTCGCCATACTTGGAGTTTTAATTGCGTTTACATTTGCATCGTGTGGAAAGAAGAAAGAGGCGAAGAAGGATCCGTGGGACGATTACGCTCCCAAAGTTCAGGAGATGTTTGATAAGGCTATAGCCAACAACGACACCGCAGCCCTTAAGGCCCTCACGGATTCTCTGTATGCCTTCTATAAAACCCATAGCGACAGCGTAAGCAAACAGGGGAGGAAGAGGGCACTCTACTTCGCCTGTAACTGGTCCTTCGCCGCCTTTGACTGGGATCGCGTTCTGAAGTACTGCGGGGAGTTCGTAGCCAGATATCCGGGATCGGCCAAGGCAGAGGAGGCCTACAGGTTCATAGGCTTCGCTCTTCTGCAGCAAAAACGCTGGGACGACGTAATAAAGGTCATGAGCGCCTTCATAAAGGACTATCCGGAGAGTTCCAACTTAGGGTACGCTTACAAGTACCTCGGTCTGGCCCTCAGCCATAAGGGTAAGTACTCCGAGGCCAAGAAGGCCCTGAAGAAGGCCAAGACTATGTTAGAGGTACTCGGAGCCTACGACGAGATTCAGGAGATAGACGAGATGCTCAAGAAATTAGGAGGGTAGGGAGCCTATAAGAACTCCTTTCCCCTTTAAAATTACTTTGCATGGGAGCGTTATTGGGTGTAGCACTTGGTTCGTTGGGTGGAGGGGCAGGGTTCGTTCTGATCGGATTCGTACTCCTTCCCGCTTTCATAGGGTTTATGATAAGTCTGGACGCTCTCGGTAAGTGGAAGGGTATAGCGTTAAACGTCCTTGTATTCTTTCTTGGGGTACACGTCAATCCCTGGATATTCTGGGGTTGGTTCTTCTTCCTATCGGCTTTAGGACTTCTCGTCCTCTTCCTCGCCTTTCTGGGGACCTTACTTTCCCTCTTCTCTTGAGACCATTACAACCCTGACCCTCTGTCCGTCCTTTAACGATGCCGCCCCAAAGACCACGACCGTATCTCCGAAGGATAGGCCTGAGGTTATTTCCACCCTCTTGCTCGTAGTTATCCCCAGACGGACGGGTACGTACTTGACCTTATTACCCTTTACCACGAACACGCCCTTCTTAACGCCTCCAACGAGGGCGCCCACGGGGACAACT
This sequence comes from Caldifarciminota bacterium, assembly GCA_027003075.1. Classification (GTDB taxonomy): domain Bacteria; phylum Hydrothermota; class Hydrothermia; order LBFQ01; family LBFQ01; genus JAADCS01. The sequence continues at coordinate 4,561 of JALWYV010000027.1, forward strand.
ACAGTGCTGTCCTTCCTTTCGACGACCACGTCCACGCTGGCACTCTGGCCGGGTATGAACCTGCCATCCTTTAACATAGCCTCAATAACGAGAGTACGGGTTCTGGGGTCCAGAGCCGGAGATACCGAAGATACGGATGTCCTGATACCTTCAACGTAAACGGGCGTTCCTTTCCCCACACCGCCGGCGAAAGGCTCCGGCACCCCTACGACCACCTTCAACCTCCGCTTATCCACGATCTTCATTATGGGTTTATCCTTGCTTACGGCCGTACCTATATCCCTGACCAGAACCTGCACGTAGCCTGAGGCCGGAGAAATTACGGTCAGAGGCTTTATATCCACCCCCGGAGCCGACCTGTCTACGAGGGCTACGACCTGCCCCTTACGTACGTACTGGCCGTCCCTTACGTTGAGCTTCAAGAGCCTCCCACCCATATCCGGGAAAACCAGAACCTCGTTTTCGCCCTTTATAGTCCCCACGAGCCTCAACCTCTTCTCTATATAGGAAGGGGTAATTACCGTGGCCTCAACTGTGGGTACGTCGTCCTGATCTTTCTTTTCGCCCTTACCTGCGGGGGCGTTCGCACACCCCACAAGGATAAAAACGCCTGCGATAAAACTTGCCTTTAACACACCTTCCCTCATGGAGGGTATTATACGGATGGTTTGAACGATCGTTCAAAAAGCGTGGACACCCTACCTCACCACCACCTTAAACACCTTACCCCTCGTTTTAACGAAGTACACCCCCGCAGGCAAGGAAACCCTGCCCTTACCACTGAAAACGAGCCTGCCGCTGACGGAATACACCTCACCGTACTCCGGAACCTCCAACCCACCCCTCACAACCTTGATGACAACCTTTTCACCTCCCTTAACTA
>JALWYV010000028.1 GCA_027003075.1 Caldifarciminota bacterium
ATCATAGCCGGCAAGGTTAAGGAGGGGGACGTCGTCAAAGTCACCGCCGAGGGGGACGAGTTCGTGTTTCAGGTATGAGTGAGGGAAGGTAAGAGGCGTAAGGGGGGCCGTACGGCCCCCCGGTTTTTGATGAATTTTGCTGAAATCAGATGATCTTCAATTTCCTAAGGAGCCTCTTCAAATCCGAGACGTACACGTACCCTACTTTGGCCCTACGGATGGTTTCCCATCTGGTCAATACTTCCTCCCTACTCGGTATCTCAACCTCCGTATCGTAGACTAAGACGGCATACCTTACAACCCTCTTGTACCTGTCCCCGTCCTTCTTCCTTATGGCATCCCTATAGGTATGTATCTGCCGGAAGTCCTTATCTTCTGGGTCGTCCTTGTACTTCGCATCCAGCACATAGAACTTTCCATCCTTCTCAATTATGATGTCAGGCTTCAGGGGAATACTGACGGAGAAAATGTCGTTCGGATTGACGATGTTTTCAACGTACCTCTGATAATAGACCTTCAGACCTTCAAAGACGAATGTCCAGTTCCGAAATATCTCATCGGGAGGCATCTCACCGTCTATCTTTCTAATCTTCAGTTCAAAATTGCCGTACTTTCTCTTTATCAGCGATACGACCTTCAAGATCACGTAAAGCTCAAATATCCTCCAATCCTCAAGAAGGGCAGTATCAATTCTAACGGGATTGAAGTTTATGAGGTTTCCCCAGTACTCCGAGAACAGTTTAAAAATTCTATGATACTTCGGGTTATAAATGAGCTTTTCGGATGGTGTGAAACCCGGAAATTTCGGGATGTCCTTCAGAAAGGAACGATTGCGTAGGTAGTAAAACCGGTTTATATGCGAACGGAGTTCGTCAATTACGTCCTCCTTTACTTTCTTCTGTATCCTCCGTCTCAAGCTCTCCATGTCAAAGATAAGCCTATCCAAGAAGAAGGCGACGAACCTGTTCTCGTTCGTTCCGTAATCAACCACGCTCTCATACCCGTAGAATTTGTGGCTCGGCTCCCCTAAAGCCCTTAAAACCTTCTCGTAATCGTACGGCCTTATACGTTTCAGGCGGCTTACGTTCAATTCCCTGTATTCCCTTCCCACTTCAAAGCTCGGATTCAGGATGGCGTAATAGATACTCCTGAAAACTTCATCAAAGAATCCTTTCTGACGATAGTACAGATAGATGAGGTACGAAAGATAGCCGTGGGCATACACCGAAAATCTCTGCGGTTTCCCCCTTCTCGGGATCAGCCATTTCAGGATCATCGGTATCCTCTTAAGGACGTAGTTCCAATACCTATTCAACGAACCCCCTCCTCTCCAGTATCTCCCTCTTCTTCTCCAACGCCTTCCTCGTTCGTGGAAACTTTTCTAACATATCTATCAGGTTATCAAGAACCTCTCCTAACTCCTCTTTCAGACCTCTTATCCTCGGAACCACCTTTGAAAGGAGGTACTCATCAACGGCGGTATCCCTATCCCCGCCGTAGTTCTTTATAAACTCCAAGCACCTTTTGAACTCCCTGTATCCCACACCTAAACCGGCCTTCTTCAGCTCCTCGTCTATGCCCTTGAACAGCTCCCGCAACTCCTCGTCTTCCTTCACAAGTTCCCATTTGCTTCTCAACTCAACGTTCAAAGCCCTGCTCAAGAGCCTTGGACTCAAGTTCTGCGTAGTCTCATCCCTGTTTATCGTCCCTATGATGACGAGATTCTCCGGGTAATCAATCTCATAACCTTCATCTATGTAAATCTTCCCTCCGCTCTCCATCGCAGATATTATGTCCGAGAGGTAATGCTCTGGATGGGAGAGGTTCATCTCGTCAAGTATGAGGAAGTAGAGATGATCCTTGTCCTCGTTAGCCCTCTTTAAGAAATCGTATATTACCCCCTTCCGGAATTTCCCTTGAAAGTCCTTGTATCCGAGAATGTCCATCGGGTTCGTCCATTCGGGACGGACACGCACGAGTTTGACGTAGGGGCAATTGTTTAGGATATGGGGGATAAGGGACTCCAAGGTCTGGGAGGACGGGATTGGAGTATGGGTGGGTAAGGTATGGTCAAGCCTGTAGATGGTTATGCGATTATCACCGGTTTTAAGGGCGAGATACCTCCCATCTGGGCTGAATACTAAATTATATTTAGAAATATATTTAGAAATATATTCAGAACTATGTAAAGTAGCTACATTATTCCAACTTTCAATTTCCCAAATTTTAATATCATATCCATCATCCGTTTTGTTTCTTGTTTCAGTTACTAAATATTTTTCATTATGGCTATATACTATAATATTTCCTGATAAAAGTATTTTCTTTTCCCAGTTTTTTGTATCCCATATCCACCATCTTTCTTCCCATCCAGCGCTAGAAACCTGAACCATCAAATATTCTCCATCAGGGGTAAATTGAATTTCATATCCATATAAAGATTTTACTAATTTATATTCCTTTAATTCCCACACTCTTATATTTTGATAGGTAAAACTTGCTGCCAAATATTTTTCATCAGGGCTAAAAACTACATTATAACTGTATGTTGAAGGAGACGTTAGGGTTGTAATCTTCCTAACATTTCCTATTTCCCATACCTTAAGATTAAACATATCCCTCGAATAATCCTTAATTTCGGTGACCACGTATTTTTTGCTAGGACTTGTAGCTTTATATTGTCCTATCAAATTGACCACTTTGCGCTGATATTTTATTTCCCATATATTGTTCCGTGTTATCATATATCTTCCATCATGAGACAATGCTACAAATCCTCTATCTGGTATAGCTGCTACTTTTTTCCAGCTTCCAAATTTCCATATCTCAAGCTCGTTTTTATCCACATTTTCAATTATCATATACTCGCCTTCAATTTTGATAAAACTCCCGTTTATATTCGCTACTTTTTTCCAGCTTCCAAATTTCCATATCTCAAGCTCGTTTTTATCCACATTTTTAATTATCATATACTCGCCTTCAATTTTGATAAAACTCCCGTTTATATTTAATATTTCCTTTGAACTATTAAGTTCCCATATTTGTGTGATGCTCTCATTGCTCCGGGCTTTGGTTTTAATAATTACATATTTGCTGTCATTGCTAAATGCTTTAAATATTCCTGACACTTTAAATATTCTTGATATAGCTATCGCAGTATCGCAGTTAATTATATTGTATATTGTGGTTGTTGATGGAGTACTATGGCTCTCGGTTGCTATATATTTCCCATCTGGACTAAAGGCTTCAAAATTACCCGGTAAAGTTAAAATTTCCTCCCAACTATTCACATTCCATATTTTGATTACATTTTCACTATATCTGCGCCGAATTTCTCCCACCAAATACTTTCCATCTGGGCTGAATCTCAAAGACGACAGCGATTCATCCTCTCCAAGTTGCAACTCAATTGTCCTATCCTCCACCCTCACCACATCCCCATCCTCCTCCCCCATCACCCTATCCTCCCCATTCACCAAACACCCCAAAAGCACCGCAAGGGAGGTCTTCCCCGTCCCCGGCGGCCCCGAAAATATCAAAAACCTCGGCCTCGTATATATACCTGCAAGGATCTTCCTCAAAGTCCCCTCATCTATGTAGTACCCCACCTCCTCAAGCCTCTTCATCAACTCGTCCAAACCAACCATCTTACGCGACATCCTTCAGACACCTCCCTTTACCGCTCATTATATACCCGTAGGCAGACCGTACGCTTGAGCAGGAACCTCACCCAATATCCCCCCTCACCCCATAGGATCGTCCCTAAAATACCCATCCGTTGATGGAGAGAAGAAAGAGATGACAGTAACGAAACAGGCGGTCCTGATTGTACTCACCGTTGCTTACCTGTGGGCGATGTTCTTTATGGGGGTATCGTTAGTGGGTTACTGGACGGATAAGATTTTCTCCATCCCCCTCGTATCCCTTGGCCTGTAGACCGCGCGTAGTTGTCCATTCTCCTTAAAGCACTATCCCTTTTATGCCTCTAACTCTACTGTTGATAAACCCTTTCGCTCGGAATATTCCACGGATATGAGTTAACACTGTGTGGATATAAACCTTAAAACGTTCAATACACCCTGCGTTCTCGTCGGTTCCTTTCTTTCAGGGATAACGAGGTCCCCGTATCGTGGGACTTTCCGTAGAGACCACTTACAGCCTCCTCAACTTCGCCCGGTCCTTCATGAACGTCTTCTTACCGACGGAGAAGAGGACGGTGACGGTTTCACCGTCCACCCTCAACACCCTGCCAACGCCATAACGGTCGTGGACGACGTAGTCCCCCTTCTTAAGGGTGCTGTTCTTCACCTTCCCGACCTTCTCACGGGCGGACGTTACCCGTTTTTTACGCCTATCCTCACCGATAATGCCCATCTCGTAGAGAAAACGGCTCGGCTCAAGGCCGTCCCTCCATCCCCTCACCTCAACGGAGGACAGGTATAGGTGTCTCTTAGCCCTCGTTATGGCGACGTAGGCCAGTCTCCTTTCCTCCTCAACGTTCCCCTCGTCCAACGCCCTGTAATGGGGGAAGGTACCCTCCTCCAGACCTATTACGAACACGGTCTCCCTCTCAAGGCCCTTGGCTGCGTGTACGGTCATGAGGGCCACGGCGTTCCCCTTCTCCTTCGTGTCTATTGAGCTCAGAAGTGAGAGCTGGTTCACGAACTCCAGGGTGTCGGTGTACTCGGACGCCATATTCAGGAGCTGGGAGACGTTGTCCCGGCGGCTCTCGTAGGATTCCGGGAACTTCCTCTGGAGGTACCCGAAGTAATCCATCTCCTCTATTACCCTTACCAGCGCCCTGTGGGGCGGATAATCCTCAATTTCCCTAAGAAGGTTCACCAACTTTGCGGCGGTCTTAAGCCTGCCTCCCCTGAGTCCTCCGGCTTTCAGGTCCTCCTCACCGACCTCCGTGAAGGGTTTTGATGTTAAAACTCCTTTCAGTATTTGGGCGGTCTTCGCCCCCACCCCTTCCACGGTTGATATAACGCGGTCAAGGGCGACCGCATCCCCCGGATTTATGGCAAGGCGGAGGTAGGCTATGAGGTCCTTCACCTCCCGCCTCTGGTAGAATGAGACGTCACCCACCACCGTGTACGGTATTCCCCACCTTATGAGGGCGTCCTCCACGGCCTTGGACAGGTAGTTCGCCCTGTACAGGACCATGACGCTTCCGGGGTCGTGCTTCCTGACGGTGCGGGCTACCCAGTCCGCCTCCTCCCTTTCGGAGTAGAACCTACGATATACGGGTTCGGGGCCGTCTCCGGAGTGGGACCTGAGGGTCTTTCCCCTCCTCTGCCTGTTGTGTCCTATCAGGCGGTTGGCGAGGTTGAGGATCTGGTTCGTGGACCTGTAGTTGGTCTCAAGTTTTATCAGGATGGCCTCCGGGAAGTCCCTCTCAAAGTTGAGGAATATGGTGAAATCGGCTCCCCTGAAGGCGTATATGGACTGATCCTCGTCCCCCACCACGAAGACCCTCCTGTGGTTGGGCGCACCGGCTATGAGCTTGATCATGCGGTGCTGGAGGGGGTTGGTATCCTGATACTCGTCCACCAATACGTAGAAGAACCTCTTTGCGTACTTCTCCCTTATATCCTCCCTCTCAAGCAACCTTACGGCCTCTATCAGTATGTCGTCAAAATCAAGCGCGTTGGCCTCCTTAAGCCTCCTCTGGTACTCCTCGTAAGCGGATAGAAAGAGCGTCCTGTCAACGTTCGCAGGTATCCTGCCCGTATTCTTGTACCGGGTTATGGCGAGGCGTAAGGCACGGGGTTTAACGGATAGGTTCCCCTTCTCAACTATCTCCTTAACGAGCGCCCGCGAATCTTCGTCGTCGTAAACCACCCGGTCCCCCGTCTCCTCCCGGATGATCCTCAGGGCTATGGAGTGGAACGTACCCACGTTCAGGCGCTTTACGTTGACGAAACGGGAGAGCCTCTCCCTCATCTCGTCCGTCGCCTTGTTCGTAAAGGTTACGGCCAGTATACTGTTCTCCGGTATCCCTATCTCCCTGACGAGGTAGGCGACCCTGAGGGTAAGGACGCGGGTCTTACCGGACCCGGCACCCGCCACGACCATTATGGGGCGGTCTATGGGAGCCAGAACGGCCTCCCTCTGGGAAGGGTTGAGTCGCGATATCTCCTCAGAGAGCGATCCGCTCAACTTCGGAGACCTCCGTTTTAAAGAACTCCACCTCCATCTTCTCAAGGTCCACCACGGCGAAGGAGACCGTCCCGGTTATGTACCCGTAGATTTCCCCCGGATTCAGGATGAGGGCGTCCCTCACCTTACGGACCTTCATCTCGTGGGTGTGGCCGTAGAGGACGAGATCAAAGTCCCCCGATGCGGCGAACTCGTCTAAGAGCCTCGGCTCGTGCATGAGGACGATGTTCCTGTCTCCAAGCACAATATAGGCCTGCTCCTCCGTGAATAGATGGAAGCCCACCTTCCCGAAGTTCTGGTTGAGCCTCACGTGGTCCCCGTCGTTGTTCCCGGTTATTGCCCAGAGGTCCCCCTTATACATCTCCCTTATCCGGAGGGGTACGAAGGGGCTGATTATGTCACCGAGGTGTATGACCTTGTCTATGCCCATACCGTTCAGTTTTCCGAAGGCCCACTTCAGGCCCTTGAGGTTGTCGTGCGAATCCGATATAACACCTATCTTCATGAACGGCGATTATACCGTTGCTCTCTGAACGGGTAGGATGCTGCGGTAGAATACGGGGGGTGGCGATCCTGCTCCTTGCCCTGTGTGAAACGGCCGATTACGGGGAGGCCGTGGATTACGTCAGGCTTATAGTCCGCATGGGAAACCCCGTAAGGGTAAGGGAGGATTACTCCGTTCTGGTAGCCGGAAAGAAGATCAGGTATGGCCTTAGAAGGGTTCTGCCCGTCCATTACGGAAGGGTTGAGGTGAAAGGTGTGTACGACAACACCCGTCCGATGGCGTACCGCGAGGAAACCACGGACGGGAGTACGGTTATCTTTATGGGGGACAGGTGTCTGTTTCCGGGGAAACACAGGATAACCCTTGAATACGAGTTTTACCCCCGGTCGGATACGCTGTGGCTCGGTGTTCTGAACGGCGATTTCCCCCTACCCGTTGACTACGTGGAAGTGGTGGTAGTTCCGGATACTTCGGAGTTCCCGGTGGTTATCCCTCCGAAGGGTTTCCGGGAGGAGAAGGTTCAGGGTTTCTACGTGGTACGGATAACGGGAGACGGCCCATTCCCTCCGGGGGAGCGTGTTAACGTAGGTATACTGCTTCCCTCCGCCGACAGGTACGCGCGTCCTCACCTTCTCGCCCTCCTCGTAGCCTTTCTCCTCGTCCTTCACGTCCTTTCCGCAGGTCTAAGGCGGGCGTAGAATTGCCCTCTTGAGGGTCATTATAAGGTGGAGTGTGGAACATCCGGTGGGTATAGGGGTTATTCTGTTTGCCCTTATAGTGACGGGATTTTACTCCCTCCTCCGGTTGAAGATAGACCTACTTCCGGACGTATCCATGCCCACCATAACCGTAATTACCCCCTATCCGGGAGCCGATCCCGGCACCGTTGAGAGGAACGTAACGGCCCCCCTTGAGGACGTCCTGAGGGGCATATCCGGTGTGGTAAGGGTCAGGTCCCGGAGTACGGAGGAGTACTCCCAGATAGAGCTTCAGTTCTCCTACGACAGGGACTTAGACGCCGCTCTGATGGAGGTCAGCGAGAGGATAAGGGGGGTGAGCCTGCCGGAGGGGGCGGGGAAGCCCAACGTGATACCGTTTGACCCCTCCGTCTTCCCCATAATAACCGTCACGTTCCCGGAGGAACAGGGTGGGGTGATAAGGCACCTCTGGAGGGACCGAATTCTGGCCATAAAGGACGTCGCCCTCGCCCCTCTCCTCTTCACGTCCGAAACCTACACCCGCATCTCCCTGAAACCGGATAGACTGGCTTGGTACAGGATACCACCCAAGAACGTGGTAATGGCCGTTAAGGACAGGTCCTTCAACGCCCCGGCCGGGGGAGTCGTTATATCCGGACGGATAGACTCCGTTTACCGCCTCAGGGATCTGATAGTGGGGTACTACGGCCGACCCGTTTTCCTCCACGAGGTGGGTGAGGTGTCCCGGTTTACGGAGAAGTTTGACGTTCTCCAGCTGAACAACGATACGCCGGCGGTTATAAGCCCCGTCTTCAAGGTGTCCGGGGCCAACACCTACGAGGTCGGGAGGAAGATAAAGCGGGTCCTTGAGGAGATAAAGGAGACGGGCAGGCTGAAGTTCTGGATAGCGATGGATCAGAGTTTTCTGATAGAGAAGGTGGTTAAGGAGGTGGCCAACTCCGCCCTGATAGGGGGAATACTGGCGGTTCTCTTCGTCGTCCTCTTTACCCGTAGCGTCCGTCTGGCCCTCGCGATAGGCATGAGCATACCGCCCGCCGTAGTCATCTCCCTTATGGTCCTCCATTTCCTCGGTTATACCCTCAACGCCATGACCCTCATAGGTATGGCCCTCGCTATCGGTATGATAGTGGACAACTCCGTCGTAGTGAGCGAAAATATCTACCGTCTGAGGGGCCTCGGTCTGTCGGATAAGGAATCCGCCGTAGAGGGAGCCTCTCAGGTCATCCTGCCCATAACGGCGTCCACCCTCACCACCATCATCGTCTTCTTCCCCGTCGTGTACCTGACGGGACCGATAGGCAGGATAGCCGAGAACGTCGCCGTTGCCGTCGTGTTCTCCCTCCTCTCCACCCTTCTTATCGCCGTGAGTGTTACACCCACTTACGTCCGTTTCATCCTCGGCAAAGTTAAGGGGGGCGTTCCCCTTATGGCCAGACTTTACAGGAGGTTCCTCAACACCTACCTTTCGGACTGGAAACTGCCCACTTTCACCGGGATACTCCTCCTCTCGCCCCTCGCCCTCGTCCCCTTTGTCGGGGGGGAGTTCCTTCCGGTTCTGGACTCGGATTTCATATACATGGACGTAGAACTTCCTCCCAACACACCCTTTGAGAAGACCGCCACGTACATGAGGAGTGTATCCAGGATATTCGCCGACATACCGGAGGTGGAGAACTACGCCGTATTTGTGAGCGCTCCCAAGAACCTGCCCAAGGGCATCATAGCCTACGGCGGTGGGGCAACCGAGACCTACAAGGGGCAGGTTTTCGTGCGACTCAAGGAGAGGGCAAAGCGCAGGAGGACCCAGCAGGAGATAGAGAGGGAGATACTCCGCAGGATGCCCCCCTTTCCGGGCAGAAAGGTGAAGTTCCTTCCGGTTGAGAGGCTCACCATGTTCGGTATGGCCGGAAAGGCCGTGAGCGTCGGCTTTACGGGGAGGGACGTGAAGGTATTGAGGACGATAGCCGACAGGTTCGCCGGAGAGCTGGAGAAGGTTCCGGGTCTGAAGAACGTCTCCGTTGACGTCCGCCCCGGCAAACCGGTTGAAGTCTGGAGGGTTAAGGAGGAGGTGAAGGCCCTCGGAAAGGGAGTGTCGGAGGCCCTGTACGACCTCTACGTCCTGAAGCAGGGGTACGCGGTAGGGGAGGTAGCCGGTGAGAAGGTGGTCGTGGGGGCGGATACGTCGGCCCCCGTGTGGACCTATCCCATAGTCGGGGACTCCGCCGTGGGGTACGCCGTGGACTACGTCAGGGTTGATACGGAGGTCACCCCTGCCGTGATAGAGAGGGAGAACGGCCTGAAGGTCGTTTACGTGAGGGCAGACCGAACGACCCCCAACCTGCTGTCGGTTTACCAGAACGTACGGGCCATCCTGAGGGGGATCCACCTGCCCGAGGGGTACGGGTACGTACTGGGAGGGGAGGTCCTTAACCTGATAGAGATGTTGAAACAGCTGTTTCTGGCGGGTATACTCGCCGTTATTCTGGTGTACGCCGTCCTCGTCGCTCAGTTTGAGAGTCTGAGGTTCCCCTTAGTGATAGCCGTGAGTGTCGTATACGGCCTCGCCGGCGCCCTACTCCTCATGTTCCTATTCGGGATAACCTTCTCCCTCGTATCTGCCCTCGGCATACTGGTTGCCTCCGGTGTGGTGGTAAACAACGGGATAGTGATGATATCCATGGCCAGAAGGCTTAAGGACCTTCCGCCGAAGGAGAGGATAGTTGAGGCGGCCTTCGTCCGGCTCAGACCCATTCTCATAACCACCATGACCACGCTTATGGGGTTGCTTCCCATGATCTTTATCGTGAGCGAGGGATTTGAGTACCGTCAGCCTATCGCCGTTTCCCTGTTCGGCGGAATACTCTGGGGAACCCTTTTCTCCCTGTTCGTCCTTCCCTTCCTCTACGTGCTGGTTGAGAGTTACCTACCGGAGATGAAGGGCGGGTGAGTACTCCACGGGCGGGTCAATACCGTTGTCAAGATCGTAGTACTCCTCCGGCAGGGAGTTGAAGTCCCTCAGGAACCTCTCCCGTGCAGCCTCAAGCGAGTCTTCAGCGTACACGTACTCTCCGTTTTTAACCACCTGAACGAGGATGGGTTCGCCGTCGTACTCCTCGCTCCTGTGGGCCACCACGTCCCTGAGTATTTTCCCCCGGCTATCGTAGTACCGGTATATCCTCTTTGAACCGCCTATAACGACCTTCCCCTTTGAGAACTTGTGTTTGAAGCCGGTCTCGTCCTCCACCAGCTTGTATATGGCACCGAGGACGGGTTTGTCCGGGGGGATGGCCACTTCGGAACCCACACCGAAGGCGTCCGCCTCCCCCTTCTCCACTATATCCCTTATCTTCCACTCGTTTAAATCTCCAGAGAGGACTATGAGGACGTCCTCAAGGCCAGCTTCCCTGAAACGGCGCCTCGCGTACCGGGAGAGTTCAACCAGATCCCCCGAGTCTATCCGTATGCCCCTGAGTTTCAGTCTGTCTCCGAAGTACTTTATCACCTCTATGGCCACCTCTATGCCGGCGTAGGTGTCGTAGGTGTCAACGAGGAATATGGCGGATTCCGGGTAGACCTTCGCAAACTCCAGAAAGGCCTCAAACTCCGTCCTGTAGGACTGGACGAAGGCGTGGGCCATGGTGCCGTAAACGGGTATTCCGTAGAGCTTTCCGGCCTCAAGGTTGGACGTACCCGCCCAGCCGGTTATGTACGTCGCCCTTGCTATGCGGACGGAAGCGCTCTCATCGGCGGCCCTCCTGGCCCCGAACTCAAGGAGCATTCGGCCCTTCGCAGCGTGGTATATGCGGGCGGCCTTGGAGGCGGAGTTTATCTGGTAGGCCACCCGGTTCAGGAGCATGGTCTCTATTATCTGCCCCTTTATGCGGCTGGTCTCAACGACCATCACCGGCTCGCGGGCGAAGAAAATACGCCCATCCGGTACGACGTAAACGTCACCGTCAAACCTGAAGTTGGCGAGGTAATTCAAAAACTCCTCCGAAAACTTACCGAGGGAACGCAGGTAGTCTATGTCCTCCTTTTCAAACTTCAGTTCGGTGAGTTCCCTTGCGGCTTCAAGGGTCCCGGCAGCCACCATGAAGTTCCGATAGCGGTTGGGACGTACGCTCATCTCAAAGGTGGACCATCCGTCCATACCGTCCCGGAGGTACACGTTGGCCATGGTGAGTTCGTAGAGGTCGGTAAGAAGGGCTCGCATGGGGAATTATTTTACAGTCGTGAGTGGTTTGCGAAATAAAAGGAAAATCATCGCAACCTTCCATCAGCCTGTTGTCGGAAAATATAAAAACGTTTCAAAGTACCGCCTTACGAACTCCCGTATTACTACCCTATCCCCGGTAGGGGAACCCGGAGGAACAGTCCGAGGAATAGGCCGAGGATGAAGAGGAGGCCGAACTTACGGTTATGGACGAAGGCGAAGGCCGCGTACCACAGAGGCCACGCCTCAGGGGGATAACCTTCCGGAGGCGATTCGGGTTTTTCCATAGAGAAGGCTCGCATCGCCAGAGAGAGCTTGTCCACGGCAAACACCACTACGAGGGTAGTGAAGGGGAGGATACGGAGCAGAACTAAGAGGAGGACGCCGATGTACATACCTATCATCAGAATCTTCGCCACGTTCCTTGCCCTCTCCTTACCGAGGATTATCGGGAGAGTCCTCACACCCCTGGCCAGATCGTCCTCGTACTTGTCTATGTGCTTACCGAAAAGCACGCTCGTGGGTCCGAGGGCGTACACTAACCCCGCATAGAAGACGTCCCACGACCACTGCCCGGTTATTACGAAGTAGGTGCCGGCGACCATCAATGGACCCCATACGACCACAACGAGGGGTTCACCGAGGCCTATCCTCTTGGAGAAGGAATACCCCATGATGGACACGAAGCCGGCGAGGGCCAGAAGCACCACCACCCATCCTCTTATGTAGGTGAGGTACAGCCCTATGGCAGCAGCGAGGACCATGGTTACTATGCCGTACTTTAGTACACCTCTCTCGTCCAGAAGTCCGGCGACGAGAGGCTGAGGCCCGTACTTCGCCCGGAAGTAGTTCTCCTCGTCCAGCCCGAGTTTGTAGTCAAAGAAGTCGTTGAAGAAGTTGCTGGCAGCGTGTGCCAGTACAAGACCGAGGGTGGTAAGCAGGTACAGGTCCCATCTGAACTTCCCGTGGAGGGCGGCGAAAAGCCCCCCGATAGTGGCCGACGTAAACGTCATGACCAGGACGGCCGAACGTCCCGCGACAAGCCATTTCGTTATGGGATCGTACCTTTCCCACTCCTCCCTGCTGACCTTCGGTATTATGTTAAGTGCTCTCCACCAGAGCTTTAAAGTTCTAACCATCCTCCCGCTCTCCTTCCGTAGCGTTAGTCCTTTCTCCGGGTCCTCAGTAGAAAGTGCAGGAGCGTCCTCGTTCCGAATCCCGTTGCCCCCGCAGGGTTGTACGCCCAGTCCTTAACGTTGAACACCGGACCGGCTATGTCTAAGTGTGCCCAGCTTATCTTCTCCGGAAGGAACTCCCTCAGGAACTGGGCGGCGAATATCGCTCCACCCCACCTGTCCCCTGATATGTTCTTTACGTCGGCTATGAGGGACTTCATCTTCTCCCTGATAAAGGGATCCTCAAGGGGCATGTGCCAGAACCTCTCTCCGGCTATACTCCCGGCCTTCATTATCGCGTGGCCCAGGCGGTTATCCGTCGTAAAGAGGGCGGCGGTAAACTCCCCGAGGGCTACAACCGCGGACCCGGTGAGGGTGGCCAGATCTATGAGATAATCGGGCTCCTGCTCAACGGCGTAGGCGAGGGCGTCGGCCAGCGTGAGGCGACCTTCGGCGTCCGTGTTAAGTATCTCTATGGTCTTGCCAGAGTAACTTTTGACGACGTCCCCCGGATGTATGGCGTTGGCATCTGGCATGTTCTCGGTTGCGGCAAATATACCGTGGACTTCGTAATCTATGCCGAGTTTCTTCAGGGCGTGAAATACACCGAGTACGGCGGAGGCTCCCGCCTTGTCTATCTTCATCGTCATCATCCCCTGAGCCGTCTTGAGGGACAGGCCACCGCTGTCAAACGTCAGGGCTTTACCCACAAGCACTATCCTCTTTCTAACTTTCTTGCCTTCGGGCCTGTATATGAGGTGTACGAGGTAAGGTTCCTTTTCGGAACCGCTGGCTACGGCCAGAAAGGCGTTCATACCCATCTTCTCTAATTCGGGACGTCCGAATACCCTTATCTCGTAACCGTTTTCCTTTGCGAGGTTCTCTGCCACGTTCTTCAGGTACTCCGGGGTTGCAACGTTGGCAGGGGTGTTTACGAGGTCTCGCGTGAAGTTCGTGGCCTCCACGAGGATATCCGCCTTTCTGACGAGGTCGTTGTACTCCCCCTGCCAGTACACTTCCAGCTGGTAATCGTCCTTTTTCCCCTTAAAGGCGTCGTAGGAATAGGATGCGAGTTTAAAACCCTCGTACATCTGAAGGTACCATTTGAACGGTTCCATGTGGGGAGGCTTCTTGATGTAAACCGACCTTATACCTATGGCCCTGATGTTCCTGTAGGCGTCAGCAGCCGCCCATCTGAGGGCTATACCGTGGGGTACGCCGGACCTGACCGGCACCTTCATCGTCCTGCCCTTTATGCCCTTCTCGTGTTCCTTCACAAATCGCACTAACACCTCGGCTTTTGGGCGTTTTTTAGTGAACTTTATTTCCATAGCAGTATATTTTACGTCCGCCCCATATTCGTTGGGGGTCAAAAAACGAAAACTGTGTACGGTTTAAACCTCTATTCCCAGTATTTTATAGAAAGTTTCCGCAACCCTGTCCACTTTTAACGCCCCCTTTATTCTCATGAGCTTTTTGCCCATTTTCTCCCTGACGTGTAAAAGATCAAGCACTCTGCGGGCTATCACATCCGGTTTTATGTGCTGCACGTACTCCGGATACACCTCCTCACCGAGCATTATGTTGGGCAGGCTTATGTAACGGGTCTTTACGAGAAAGCGCCCCAGCCACCAGGATACCTCGGATAGGGCGTAGAGGACGACGGCCGGTTTACCCTCCACGGCGGCTTCAAGTGTGGCTGTGCCAGAGGCCATAACAACGACGTCGCTTGAGGCTATGACGTCCCTCCCGTGTCCCACGACGGATATGGCTCCTTCAACATCCACACCCTCATGGCCTTCGGGCAGGGAAAACAGGAACCTTATATCGGGGGATAGCCTCCGTATCTCCCCTGCGATTCGCTTCATCCTTGGAAGGAGACGGCGAACCTCGTCCCTGCGGGACCCGGGAAGGAATCCCACCGTAAGTTTTTCTTCCCTGTACGGCGCGTCCGACTCCGTAAAGGCCACGGGATGTCCCACAAAGGTGGCGTTCACACCGTAGGATCTGAGGAAAGGTTCTTCAAACGGAAGGACGACCATCACCCCATCAAGGCGGGCGAGATGCCTCACCCTCCATTTACCCCACGCCCATACCTGCGGTGCTATGTAGTACACCACCCTCTTCCCGTACTCCTTTAACTTGAGGGCAAGCGGAAGGTTGAAACCGGGAAAGTCAACGGCGAGAAAGACGTCGCTCTTTAAGGCCTCCCTCAGGACCTTTGACCTCAAGCGGTTTATATCGCCGAGCTTTTTTATCGCCTCCTGTACACCGACGACGGACACGCTTGAGGGATCTGCTATAACGTCCACACCGGCAGCCTTCAAACTTTCCCCTCCCATTCCCACGAACTCCACCCCGGGAAACCTCTCCCTTATACGCCTTACGACGTAGGCGGCGTTCTGGTCCCCCGACCTCTCACCGGTGGACACGAAGATCCTCACTCCTCCCAGCCTCCCCCCTCGTCAAAGTCCAGAGAAGGGGCCACGTACCTTGATCCGAACGTGGCTTCCTCGGGGTCGTCGGTCTTTACCAGTACGTACTCCCCGGTACCTATGGGGTCGTAGAAGTAGTAGGTATATCCACCACCGGTGTAGTACACCCACTTTATGTAAGGTCTTCCCCCCTCCCTGAAGTCAACGTAGTTCACTTCGTCCGGCTTACCCCTCTTAATGTAGATCCTGCCCATGTCGGTATAGCGGCCGAGTCGGTTGGGCGTTGAAAAGGCGCTGTCGGCGTAAACTACCCTCCTGCGGAACTCCTTATAAAACTCGTCCCCCCGCCTCTGCCAGAATCTCCTCAGGAAGTTGATCCTTTCCTTCAGACTTATCAGTTTTCTGAATTCGCGCAACTCCTCCTCGGTCGCTATGTAGTCTATAAAAGATGCGACGTTATCGCCGTACTTGGAAACTATGAAGGGCCTGCGGAAACTTACTTCCTCCTGAAGTTTCGGAGATATGACACTCACGACGAGCTCGTAATCCCCCTCCTTGAGATCCCATATGGGTACGGTCATGGTTATGTTTTCTGACCCCTTGAAAGTCTTCGTCGGAAGGCGAAGTACGCTCTTCCCCCCTTGCTCAATCGTACCGGTCAGGACGAAGGAGGAGTCGGAAAGTACCTCAAGGTAGAAGTTCAAGTAACCGTAAAAGACGCACGTAAAACACGGCCTTATCGCAACGTCTCCCCTGCGGAATAGGGCGGAGGGGTCGTTCTTTGATATGCGGTAGGCCATAACCAGAGACGAGGTCTTCAATTCGTTGTACCCCCTTATCGGTGCGGAGAAACTGTAAGTCTTCTTTCCCAGTTTAACTTTTCCGCTCAGGACGGTGCTGTCCCACGGTATGGCCCCCTCGTAGAAGAGGAAGACGTCGTTGGAACCTTTCAGGTCGTTCGTAAAGGAGTCCTTGAAGGGCTTACGCCCTTCGGACTGGAACGTCAGGTCCACCTTGACCTTTCCCTTCAGACCCTTATCGGACAGAAGGTGTATAGCGACCACGACATAGCGGAGATTTTCGTTTATGGGGAACCATACCGGATACGCCTCAACCTTTACCAGAGACAGTAAAATCAGCATCTCAAACGTATTCTAAGGCTGTAATTTAAGGAGGTGAAAGTTCGTCTATCTCCCGATCACCTTTACGACCCGCTTTCTCCCCCCCGTCTTCACCACGGCGAAGTACATCCCCCTGATGGGCCGGGGGATCCTCCTCCCATCCGGGAGGTAGTACCCAAGCGTATCCGTGGCCGGCAGGCTCTCAACTTTTTCGTGTACGGTAGTAAGTGGGGATGTGGCCAGACCGAAGCCGAAAGCCGTCTCGTACCACATCATGAACCCGTTCCTGTCCGGGAGGAACACAACGTCCGGGGCCCACGGACCCCTCAGCTCAAACGCGCTGAAGGGTGGGGTGTACGTGCCGAACAGGGGGTTTTCGGGGTGTTTCGTCCAGTTTATGCCGTCCGTTGACGTGGCGTAACCTATCCATATCGTATCAACGTCCCCATCGGCGGCGATGTCCGAGACGGATGCGCCGCAGTACCACATCTCAAAGAGGGTATCCCTCTTTATGACCGTCGGCGTGGCCACGGCGAACCCGTCCCAGTCGGAGGGGCCTCCGGGGGTGATCAGGGGGTTGGAGGGGAGTTTACTCCAGCTTATACCGTCGGGCGAGACCGCACCCCCTATCCTCACCCTCCAGGTCGTGTCAACGCCTGAGAAGTACATGAAGTAGTTCCCGGAGGAGGAGTCGTAAACCACGGTAGGGGACTCAAGGAACAGACCGTCCCAATCGCCCGGTTCTCCGGGCGCAACCACGGGAGAGAGGACGGGCCTGCTCCAGTTTATACCGTCGGATGAAACGGCCACGCCTATTGCCCCGCCGGGGGGGTCGTTATCCGAGTCCCCGAAGTAGTAGAGCCTGTACTGCCCGTCGTATATTATCTCCGGCGTGTCAAGGAAATGGGAATCCCACGATGAGGTATCCGGTTCAAGTACGGGCGTGGCCGAATCGTACTTCACCCAGTTTATACCGTCCGTGGAGTAGGC
>JALWYV010000029.1 GCA_027003075.1 Caldifarciminota bacterium
GGGGGAGGACGGGGGAGGGCTTCCCCTCTACCCCACACCGGAGAGGTTGGCGGAGGCTCCCGACGGGCTTTTGAGGAGCCTCCCCGTACGCTACGAGGTTCAGGCCTTCCGGCTTAGGGAGGTCGCCCGGATAATCGGGGACAACCCCCGATTTTGGGATGAAATACCTCAAGACTACTACGCCCGCAGGAGGTACCTGACCCGACTCCCCGGCGTCGGCAACAAGATAGCCGACTGCGTCCTCGCCTACGGCCTTGGAGACGGCAGGGCCGTACCCGTGGACACCCACATCCTGAAGGTATCCCGAAAGTTTTACGGCTTTGAGGTTAAGGGAAAGAGCCTTACGGAGAGGGTGTACAACGCCATAGGGGACTTCTACAGGGAGAGGTACGGCGATATGGCCGCCCTCGCCCAGCTCTACCTCTACGCCCTCTCACGCACACCCAACACCCTCAGGAAGAGGCACACCAAAGGATGAACTTTCAGCCCTATAATATCCACCTAACGCCCCGCTAGCTCAGCAGGCAGAGCAGCGGATTCTTAATCCGCGGGTCGGGGGTTCGAGTCCCTCGCGGGGCATTTATGATGATGCTGGCTTTTCTCGGTTACCTGTCCAATACGGGGGCACTGGGCTATTTTGATATGTACGACTGGCGGGCCTCGGGAGAGAAGCTCGTAAGCGGTGGCTATTTGAATTACCTTGAGACAACGATATACGCTGAGAAAATATGGAGCAGCCCCTACGGTATTCAGAACTTCCTCCTTGGATGGGGATCCGTAAACACCGTTCCCGTGCGCAAGCTTGAGGTCTATGCAACCCTCAAGGGTATAAACTGGCTGGACAAGGGTAAGTTGGAGGACACGACGGCCGACAGGTGGTTTGGCGGTATGAGGGACTTTGAATTCGGCCTCAAGTACACCTTTGTTCAGCGTCCCAGCTGGGGTTTCTCCGCACTTGCGAGCATCCTCGTACCCACGGGCGAAAAGCAGGAAGGCGAGATAACGGTCGGGCCCTACAGCACAAAGTTCAAGGTGAGAGAGGGGTTGTTGGGCGCCCGTCTCGGTGCGGCCGCGGGTTACGACTTCATAAGGGAGAACTGGTCCACGCGCCTGCTCTTCAACCTCGCCCTCGGCTTGGGTTATAACGTTGACACCAAAGAGGGTGGCCTCTCCGAAAACCCCCTCTTTATAGGCTTTGGCGTCTTCACATCTTACTACGACCTTGAAAGCGGCTTTGAGCTGAAGTACTACGGGCCCATCTCCTTTGACCCCGATTTCCTCTTCGCCACACCCGTGATCAGGTACAGGTTTTTCAACGGCGGTCTCGTTCTCTCCGCCGGTACGAACCTCTCCATGAACTACTACGTCAACAGGTACTACCTCTCGCCCGACAGCCCGGAGAAATGGGAGTGGAACTGGGAGCTCTTCGTAGGAGCCCACGTATCCCCGGCGCGCATAGCCGAGAGGATCTACGGCCCCACACAGATGATGGGCGCTCCAGGAGGTGTGGGCATTGTCCAGGCGGTTGAAGAGGAGAGGGGTCCGCGCACCCTCATGGTGATCGTCGTGGACTCGCTCACGGGCAAGCCCATAGCCGGTGCGAAGGTTGAGATAGTGGGCAAGGTGTCCCTTGAAGGGGCTACGGATGGGAGTGGGGTTTACAGAAACGACAGCCTTCCCGCCTCCAATTACCTCATCACCGTTTCAAAGGATGATGAGAATTACCTGCCGGTTGACCTCGGTGTCAGCCTTGAGAACGATGCCGTTTTGAAGGTAAAGCTCCACAAGAAGCTCTCCCGCAAACCCAAGCTCGTCGCCGTGGTGTACTTTGACACGGACAAGACCATAATAAAGTCCAAGTACCAAAAGGAGTTGGACAGGGTCGGCGAAATGCTCCTCAAGGAGCCTTACGCCAAGGTCATCATAAGGGGTCACGCCGACCGCAGGGGTGGAGCCTTTTACAACGAGCTTCTGTCCCAGAAGAGGGCCCTTGCCGTCAAGGAGTACCTGGTGCGTCAGTTTGACCTTGACGACAGCAGGTTTGAGGAGGTGACCAACTACACCATCTTTGAGCCTACCGGTAAGGGTCTGGCGAAGGACAGGAGGGTTGAGGTCTACATACTTCTCCCCGAAGGTAGCGAAATCGGAGAGGGTAAGCAGAAGTGATATGCGTCCTGGCGAGCCGGTTTAACTCCGTAGTGACGGAGAGGCTCGTTGAGGGGGCGAAGAGAAAGCTTGAGGAGGCGGGGGCCCGCTACCGGGTGGTGTGGGTCCCCGGATCTTTTGAACTACCACAGGCCGTTTCCATTCTGATGGACAGGTGCAAGGCCTTTGTGGCCGTGGGGTGTATAGTGAAGGGGGAGACCGCACACTGGGAGCATCTGTCATCGGCCGTGATCTCCTCTCTGCTGGACCTCGCCGTTAAGAACGGAAAACCGATAGGACTGGCCGTCCTCACGGTAAGCTCAATAGAGGAGGGTTTGAACAGGGCGGGGGGTAAGTTCGGAAACAAGGGGGAGGAGGCCGCCGAGGCGGTCCTTTCCCTCCTGAAGCTCCCAGATCAGATCTCCCCTCCCACGGAAAAGGAAAAGTTGTAGTAAAGGTTTCTGCGGGCATCGTAGCCCCCAAACAGACTCCCCTGCAGGTGTACTCCGGCCACCTCCCTCTTGAGGAAAAGCCCGAAATCGGCAAAGAAACCTTGGGGTTTGTAGACGACCTCGCGTCCCACATCCCCCGTATAAAACCTGTAGCCAACCCTTGCGGAAAGCGTTCTTCTGAAAAGGGCGGTTGGGGAGAGGGCATAAGAGGCGGCCCTCAGCATTTCAACCCCCCCTCCTATCCAACCGAGCGTGTATCCGGGAAATACGCTCCAGTACTCAACCCGCAGACCGGAGAGCATTTCAAACCTGTACTCCACGTCAAGGAAAACACCCCTTTCCAGGTACACCCTTAGATTTCTCCTCACCTCGGACAGGTTTGAACGTCTGTCCTCCGACAGTAGTAGGTTGATGGAGTGGTGTGCGGGGGAGCCACCTGAGAGGGTAAGAAACAGGTTGTACCTCTCAACACCCCGCGAGAGCTGGGTTGAGAGGGATGTCCTGAAGCGTCTGTACCCGACGGAAAGTTCAACATCGTAGGATCGTTCATCCTCCGGGAAATAAAGGACTTCCTTCCTGTAGGAGCCGTAGGGGAAGGGTACGAACTTTCCGCTGCTGTCCCTCTCGTAATCCCCCCAACCCTTTCCGACGTATACAAATCTCACCTGTTTGTAAAACCTCTGCGCGCTCCTGACATCACCCCTGAGTGTGAGCTCTCTGTAAGTGTAAACGAGGTTTGATATAAGGCTTGCACCTGAGGGGGTTTTCGCGTACCCGATCCTCAAGACCTCCCCAAGGTAGTTAACGGAGTACCCCAGAAATCCATCCGCGTACCTCTTCAAGTTGCCGTCAAAACCGGGGGTTTCCCACCTCACACCCCTGTAAGATATGGATGTATCCCCGTACTCAACGTACGAGACGGTGTGTTCACCCCACTTGACGTAGACCTCCTTCTCCTCGTTGTTGGGAAACCTACCGTAGCGCCCCCCGACGAACCTCCAAAATCCCCGCATCTCAAAGCCCCTTTGCAGGCTGTCCCCAGGTGATAGGTATAAATCCATCTCGGAAAAAAAATCGCCTGATTTGAACCCCGCGCCCACAGAGAAAACGCCGCGGTTTTCCATCCACCTACTCCCCTTGTACTCCCTCACAAACGGCGAGGTTTCGGTGTGTATCTGACCGTGGGTTCTCAGGAAGAGTCCCTCGCCCAGTTTGAAATCCCATAAGGCGTCGTAAAGGCGATCCTCCCCCGTTTTCCCGGCTTTTAGGGAAAACCTGTTTCCCCCGTCCGCAAAGTTCAAGGACGATATAAAGGTTCTGGGCGAGGTGTCGGGTGGTATTAGGACGTATTCCCCGTCCTCCGAGGGTATGTACCTGTCCCCCACAAAGACGTAATCACCGCCTTCTTTACGTGCAAAGTTGCAGGAGTAGTCCCCCCTACCCGGAACGAAGAGAAAGGTGTCGCCCTTTATGGAGTAATCGCCCCTATCGTTTCTAACACACCCGTTGAGGATCTCCGCAGCAGGCGTTTCCCCGTACACTTCAAAGGTGAAGGCGGCGAGGGTAACCCCACCCATGACCACGTGGGAGGGTGAGATTTCCGATCCCTGGAACTCCACGGTCAAAACGTCGCCATCCCTGAAGGATGAGAGGATGTATATCGCCCCACCGTCTTCCGAGATCTTCCACTCACGCGTGTCCAAAGGCCTCCCGTTGACGTACACCCTTAAACTCCTCCTAAGGACGGGGGTTTCGGAGAACCTGTAAGGCCCCACATACCCCTCCGTCAGGACCAGGCTCTTCCTCCTGTTTGGGGCGTATCTGTACAGGTATCCCCCCCTTACCCCTCCGTAGGTCAGGTTAACACCCTCCCCCTTTACCCTTCCCATAAGGGTGTTTTCCGTCATTATTCCGCCCTCGGCGTAAAGGTCTCCCCTCCTGACGAACAGTTTGAAATCCTGTAAGTCCTCAACCCTCTTTATCTCACCGCTTATACCGGATGCATCGGTCAACCTTAAGCCCCCCGACCACCCATCACCCCTTATCTCCAAATCCGCTTCACTTCCGAACGTTCCGAACCTGTAGCTGCCCTTTAGGATACGTTCCTCTTCGCCTGAAAGGAACACCTCCAGTGAATCCACCCCATCAAACGTGTCCGGAGGCAGGACGAAGATCTCGTACAACCACATCTACATCTTCCAGTCCCCGAGCATGACGTCTCCCTGAAACTCCCGTATCTTCCAGATCTCGCCCGAGGTGTCAACGACGAGAAGGGTTTTTCCGGAGGATATGCCGAGATAGATCCCCTCCGGATCCCACGCCATACCCGTTATACCACCGTTTACAACCGTGAGCAGATCCCCGCTCCGGGAGGAGGGAAAGTCCGAGACGAAAACCCCGTTTCCGTTCAGGACGTAGGCCAGTTTTCCCCGTCTGGAAACCGTGGGAAAGGACACACTTCCGCTCTCAGGCGAGATGAGGGAGAGCCACATTTGGGTTTTAAGGTTGTAAGCCCATACACCACCCGAGGAAACCAAAACCACAAGGGTATCGTTTACAAATCTCGGAAACCTCTCCTCACTCCCGTACCTTATGGGGACGAAGAGATCCCCGGATTGGAGGGAGTAAAAGGCCAAATCCCCCAAGGTGTCGGGAAACGTGGTTATGAAGGCCATTAGGTCTCCCGAAGGTCGGAGGGTGGGGTAGAACTGTTCCCCCTCACCGGAGTACAAACCCCTCAGCCCCCCGTTTATCTCGTAAACGGAGAAATCGCCTCCCGTGTTGGATGAGAACAGCACCCCTTGGGTGGTAAAGGACGGGTGGATCTCATCCCCGGCGAGGTCCGTTATCCTTACGAGTGTGTCCTCGGGTAGCCTCAAGATGTACAGGTCGTATCCGTTCTGAGTCTTCAGACTGAGGAGCATTTCACCCTTTAGGTTTAAACCCTCCGAGGGAGGTGGTGGATGTCCCTTGAACATATCACAGGAGAGGGTGAAGGCGAACAGGAGGAAGATCCTTTTCATCTCCCCATTTTAAGGACGTTTCAGGGCCAGATACACGAAGAAGGGCGCGCCTATTACGCTCATGATGATACCGATCGGTGGATCTATTCCGAGGACAACCCTTCCGAAGGCGTCGGAGAGGAGTACGAGGACAGCCCCCACCAAACCGGCCGAGATGTAAAAGGGTTTACCCTCAAACACGCCGTACATACGTGAGATGTGGGCGGACATCACACCCACAAAACCCACGATCCCCACCAGTGATGTTATAAGGGAGACGGAGATAGCGCTGAAGACGGTTATGTTGCGTACGGCCCTATCGGGATCATAACCGAGGGCCAAGGCCTCATCCCTTCCCAGGGACAGGGCGTCCATCTCCCTGTCGGAGAACAGAACGGGCAGGAGGAACACCAGTGAGACGGGTAGGGTAAAGGCTATCACAGGTATATCCCTGTACTCGTAAAACCTGCCGAGGGTCCCCCAGAGGGCGTAAAAGGTGCGCGAGGCCTCAACTCCCGCCATCATGAAAAGCAGAACGGCGAGGGAGGAGGAGAACATTCCCAACCCTATGCCGATCACGGGGATCAGGTCGGGCTTCAGACCCCTGGTCAAAAAGAGCAGCATCCCCCCCACCACCAAAGAGCCGACAAAGGAAAAGATGAAACCCGATACGGCGAGCTCCAGCATTTCGGATAGGGCGAGTCCGAACACCGCACCTCCCGATATACCGAGTATATAACCGTCGGCGAGGGGGTTGCTGTAAGCCCTCTGTAAGGCCGCACCTGTGCTTCCAAGGACGAATCCGGTTGTAGTCCCCAGAAGCGCCCTTATGCCCCTCAGGAGGATGATGTGTGGCGAGAAAACCCTCCCCGCCAAAAGTTCTATCAGCACACCCAGCACCAACATCAAAAAAACAACGGGTATCCTCCTGCGCAAAGGGGTAATTCTACCGCCGAAGGGTTATCCTCCCGTCCCTCATCCTTATCACCCTCTTTGCCCTCTCTATGACGAGGGGGTCGTGGGTGGAGAGGACGAAGGTCGTACCTGAGTCGGAGTTTATGCGGAGCATTAGGTCCACGACGGCTACGGTGTTCTCGCTGTCAAGGTTGGCCGTAGGCTCGTCCGCAAGGACCACGGCCGGGTTCCCGACCACCGCCCTCGCTATGGCCACCCTCTGCTGCTGTCCCCCGCTCATCTCGGATGGGAACCTCCCGGCCAGGTTCTCTATGCCTAGGGCGGAGAAGACCTCCCGGACCCTCCTCCTGCGCTCCTTCGCCGGTACCCCCCTGAGGAAGAGGACGAACTCGGCGTTCTCCTCGGCCGTAAGCGTCGGTATCAGGTTGTGGGACTGGAAGACGAAGCCCATGCTCTGGAGGCGGAGGTCGCTCAACTTCCTCTCCGGGAGGGTGTCTATCCTGCGTCCCATGAACCACACCTCACCGGCGTCCGGCCTCTCAATCCCTCCCATGACGTTGAGGAGGGTCGTCTTACCGCTCCCGGACGGCCCCACGACGGCCACGAACTCCCCCCTGCGTATCTCAAGGTCTATGCCGTCCAAGGCCTTAACCTCCTCATCCCCCGTGCGGAACACCTTCCGCACCCCTTTAAGCGTAAAAACCGGGCCTTTCATTTCCTTAAAGCCTCCCCTATCGGAATGCCACTTATGTACCGGGCGGGGAAGTACGAGGCGAGGAGGGAGAGGATTACGACGAAAAGGGAGTACCCCAGCGTCCCCTTCCACTCCCAAGTACTCCGTATTACCGGCTCCAGTACGACTCCCCCGTAGGTCATACCCTCCTGCGAGAGGAGGGAGTATATCGCCTTCAGGTCTATGCCACGGGTGGACAGGTAGAGGTTTGTGAGCAGGGCGAGGGAGAGACCGACAGCCGTGGCGAACGTCCCCAGAAAAAGACCTTCAAGGGCCACCATGAGGCTTATGTGCCGGGGTTTCATCCCCATAGCCCTCATCACCCCGAACTCCCTGGTGCGGTCCATAACCGACATAAACAGAACGTTGGCCGTACCTATAGATACGACGACGTAAAGGAAGAGCATCATCAAAACGAGGCCAGAGTAGTCCATGGCTATGGCGCTGACCAGCTCCCTCATCGCCTCCCTCCAGGTGTATGCCTTCAGGTTGGGCGGTAATCTGCGGTTGACCTTCCTGGCGAACCTCTCCGGACTTTCCCCTTTCAGCATTATGGCCACCTCGTGCGCCCCGTCCCCGTATCTTAGGCTCCTCCGCACGTAGCCTATATCCCCGAAGATGCTGCAGCAGTCCACCTCCCTGATGGGGACGTCAAGGATCCCATCCACCGTAAAGGACAGCGTCTTCAGCTCCCCCTTTGCGTCCCTGACCGTTAGGGTTATACGGTCCCCCTTCCGGACGTGAAGCCTCTCCGCCAGGCCCCTCCCCAGTATCGCCCCATCCTCTTTGTCTGGCCTGTGTCCCTTCAGGATGGGATGGTCTACGGCCTCCTTCCTTATGTCAAGGGCTACGAGATTGACCGGAAAGCCCATCAGGTCCACGCGGGCGAAGGCGGACAGGTAGAGCCTCTCGTAGAAGGTCTTGACTTCGGGGGTGTGCAGGAGTTTCCTTAACGGGGCTACGCTGTAGAAACGGGACGGCCGGCGGGTTGAGAACCAGAGGGTGTCGTATATGGTCACGTCCCCGCTCCCCATCCGGGTGGCCTGTCTTATCATGTTCCTGTAGTTTCCGAGGGCGAGGTTGTGGAAGACGACGCCGACGTACACCGTACCCCCTATGAGAAGGCTCTGTATCCCCGTCCGCAGGCGGTTCCTCCATACGTTCCTCCATGCCAGTTTCAGCCACATCATATCACCCTCTCCCTCAAGGTCCTGCTGACGTCAAGCCTGAAGACTCCGACCGCGATGGCGATCCCGAAGGCGAAGGTGCCAAGGAGCATTAAGACGGAGGACAGGACGTAGTTTCCGGGGTTGAGGGCGGCAGACACGACCGGTGAGATGTATAACCCTTCCCATCGCACGTTGGTGATGACGAAGGAGAGGTCTATGGGGTGCCGGTTGAGGAGGTAGGCTACAAGTAAAGAGAGGGGAACGGAGAGGGCGATGGAGGTAAGGGCCAAGAGCATGACCTCGTATATGAGCATCCTGAAGAGCCGCCACCTGCCGATGCCGATGGCGAGCAAAGTGGCGAACTCCCTCTTCCTCTCGTAGTATGCCATCGCGAAGGTGTTGAAGACTATGAGGAGGACGGCGGGGTAAAAGAAGGCGGCCATTATCACCTTGAAGACCCACCAGAGGCGTATGATCTCCCATATCCCCCTCATATCCTCCTGCCAGACGACCACCTCGTACCCCCTGGGTACCTTCAGACTCTCCTTCCACTTCAGGGCGAGGAAGGGGTGCTTGAGCCTCAAGATGTACTCGTGATAACCCTCCCGTATGCCAGCCATCCTGCGAACGTCCCCTATCTTCCCCAAGGCCAGATAGGCGTCCTGACCGGGGCTTCCCGTCTCTAATATCCCCTTAACGGGGAAGGCCTCCATCCCCCAACCCAGGCCTCCCATCTTAACCACCCTTACGGTGTCCCCGACGCTCACACCGAGGAGGTTGGCCAGCCCCCTGCCGAGGGCGAGGGTGCCGAACTCCCCTTCCTTTACGGTGGAGAGGAGGGAGGAGACCCTCCGCTCCGCCTCCGGGGCTATACCGAGGACCTGTGCTCCACCGTCCCCCTCCTTTCCCGATAGGAGGGCGAAGGCCCTCACCCTCGGTGAGTACGAGACGACCTCGGGGTCCTTCCGGATGCTGGCAGGCAGTGAGTCCAGAGTTAGAGTCGGTGAGTAGTCCTTCAGGTACCCCCTCCTTACAACCCTCGCGTGGCCCCGCACCGTCCCAAGGCTCTCCTCCACGGATCTCACTAAGAGGTAGTCGTACATCTCAAGGGTTAGGATGAGGAAGAGGACGCCAAGGAGTATGGCGAGGGCGCTCAAAAGGGTCCGACGACGGTTCCGCCTGAGGTTCCTCCACGCCAGGAGGAGGAGCATACACCCCTATTCTACGGGAGCCGTGAAGATCTCCTCAACCTTGACTTTTAGACCTTTCAGGACACAGGAATTAACCTCGCCCTTTTCTGCGGCAATAGAGTGGAGGGTATATTTCCCGTCCTTCAAACACCATACTTCAATAACCCTTTCACCGGGCAGGACGATCCAGTACTCTTTGACTCCATGCTTTTCGTAAAGTCCAAACTTCTCGTATCTATCCCTGTAATAACTGGATGGTGAAACTATTTCCACAACGAGATCTGGCGTCCCAAATAGGCGCCCCCGTTCCACGTTCTTAAGGTTTTTCTTTGATATAAAGACGATATCGGGCTGAACGACGACGGTATCCGACAGTATCACATCAAAGGGGGCGGGAAGAACTTTGCCCAGATCTTTTTTATCCGTATAGCCCCTCATTTTTATAAGCAAGAGGGTAAGTACATCCTGATGCTCAAACCCCGGTGCAGGCATTTCCTCTAACCTCCCGTTTATCAGCTCGTACCTCTTATCGTCGTCAAGGCGAAGGTAGTCCTCGTAGGTTAGAACCCTTTCCTTCGGCCTATCAACCACCGTTTCCTTCATCTTAAACCTCCCGTTAACGTCGCCCTTATTCTAAGGGCGATGGCGAGGACCTTCAACTTCCGAACAGTCGCACCTCACACGGTAGAGGAAACCATCCCCGTAGTTTTCAAGGGAACACCTCTCCCTTTTCAGGGCGTGTTCGTAGTCCCTCTCAACCGTTATCACCTTAAGGCCCGGAGGTGGATTTGCCCTGTGCAGAAGGACGGTGTTCATGCTGTCGGGGTAGGGTGTGAACGTACACAGGTACATGCGTACGGCCTTCGGGTTGAAGAAGTATATCGGGTACACCCCCTTCGTATAGAGTCTCTCGCCGAGAGTGTAGTACATCAACCTCTGCCTGTAGTTGTAGGAGTTCTTACTTACGACGGCGACACTATCAAGGGAGAAGAGGTGCCTTCTCCACACTCTGTCAACCCTCTCGTTTTCAACTTTCTCCTTCATAGACTTCTTGAAGGACAGGAAGGCCTGAAGGACTATTACCGGTAAGATGATAGGCAGGGTAAACTTCCTCAATCTCCCTTCGTTCAAGGACGCGGACGCCAGCAGAACGGCGGGCGGAATGGCCATCAAGAAGTAGTCGCGGATGTCCGGTATGTGGTACAGCGTCCCCACCGCCATCACGAGGGCGAGGGACAGGAAGGATGCCAGCACCCATCTCCTACCGATGTGCCGAAGGTAGAAAGGGAGCAGAAGCAAGGAGACGGACAGGGCCTTTACCATAAGTTCAAAGGACCTTACGAACGCCTTCAGGTTCGCCCTAAAGTTGAGAACGTCCATATGACTCCTGAAACCCTCACCCCTTATGACCGACAGAAGTTCCCGGAGGTTCCCGGCACGGCTCTCAACGTAGAGGGCATCTGGCCACTTCGTGAAGAAGATTATCAAAAGGTACGGCAGGTAAGCGATAACGAAGAAGATCAGGATTAAGGGGATCTCTTTTCCCTTCGGTCTTCCGAGGATAACGTAAAAAGGCAACATCACTACGGCAAGGGGGTGGTGGGACATGGAAAGGGCGAAGAGGAACCAGGCAACGAGCCTGCTCCCTCTGACTACGAGGAAGTAGAGACCGAGGGAGGACAGGAAGAGAAGGAAGGTGTACACCTCCGCCGTCGTGGAGTGCCTTACGAAGATACGCGTCGTGGCCAGAACGAGGACGACCACGACTATATGGAGCGGTTTGCCTCCGAGGCTCTCCGCTACCCGCCAGAGGAAGTAAAGTGATGCCAGAGACAGGACAACCTGAAGGAGGTTCGCGGCGAGGGCGGGCGTGCCGAAGGGCAGGAGCCATTCCCACGCGTGAAGCAGAACGACCATGAGGGGATAGGGCTGTACCCCATACAGCTGACAGGAACTGGAACTTCGCACTATCCCCGATATGGGACGGCGCCCCCGTAAGAAGTACGGCGAAGTACAGGAGGAGGAGGAAACCCACCCCCGCCTTCCACCTCATCTCCCGTGTTCCCTGTCGTACTTCTCAACCCATTTTCTCAGCTCCCGCTTTGAGGATGAGAACGTGAAGGCGTCGTACACAATAAAGAAGTTCTCCGGATCAACCACCCTCGGGTATAGGAGTTTGGCCACCTTTAAGCGGTCGTCTTCAAAGTCAAACTTCTTGAGAATCTGAAGCACCTGCTGTGATGTAAAGTAGTTTTTAGATGCCGCCTCCCTGACAATAGAGTACTTCTCATCGGAAAAGGATGCCTCCTCTAACATACGGAGTAGGGCCGAGAAAGCCCGTGGGGACATGGGTTCCTTTCGGGGTTCCTTTCCCATCTTGATCGCAAGGATGTTCTCCATGTTCTCCTTTACCTCAACCTTAACGGTCTTCGTCCGTTTCCCACATCTGACCTCAACGGTGTAAAATCCGGGTTTCAGGTGTATGCCGGTGGGGAGGGTGGCTTTATGAACGGTTTTACCTCTCTCCGTCTTTATAGTTACCTTACATCCGGTGGGTTCCTTAATTTTCAGGTAGGTATGTTTGTGGGGACGACGTATAATCACGTAATCTTCGGTCTCCTCCTTCTCTTCAACCTTTTCCTCCTCTTTGCTCAGGTATTTGACGTAGAGGACGTTACTCATGCCCCCCTTTACCTCAACCTTATCGCTCCAGGCGTAACCCTCATAGCTCATGGATACTAAGTAGACTCCGGCCTTAATCCTGCGCATCACGGGGACCTTTCCGGAGTATATCAACCTGTTACCGTCCTCGGCGTATATACCGATGAATGCCCCGTCCGGGTAGGGGACGACGAACCGGGTTTCTCCGGTCTTCGTCCGGTATATTACGTAGGACTCCGTCTCCTGGACCTCGTCGTAGGACTCCTTAACCTCCGGGAAGGTTATCTCAACCCTCCCTTTATCCTCGTCTATCTCAACACGTACACTCTGCGCTATAAACAGGATTAACATGACGGTTCTATTTTAACCCTGTAGCAACGGCAACTGTCACCGTACCCCTTTATACGGGAATTTCACCGTTTTCCTAATTGTTCCGGTATGGTGGAACTGTAGATTACCCGGCGGGAGGGATGTTGCATCTTGTGGGCTGAATTGTTCCGGCATAAAGGAATGATTGTGTTTCCCTTACTACCTCACTATTACGAACTTACCCGTGGCGAAACCCCTCTCCGTCAGTACGGATACGAAGTACAGGCCCTCCGGCAGGTCCGATACGTTGAGTACGAACTCGGTCTCTCCAACGCTCAGGTTCCTGTTGACCTTCTCCTCCTTCACCAGATATCCCGAGGCGGAGTATATTCTGAAAGAAACGTAGTCGGCCGGATAGGGGCTTTCAACTACGAAGGTTATCCTCCTGTGTCGCCCCTTTGAGTACGGGTTGGGGTATACCTTCGCTATCCGCATCCCTGTACCGGTCGGCTCCACCTCAAACGGTTCGGAGGTCGCCAGAGCGTAGGCGTCGGGCATACCGTACCCCGTCAGGAAGTTGGGTGTGGTATATCCGGGGAGCTGGTAGGCCGTTTCAAGAAGTTTCTGGCGTAGTTTCGCCATATCCCATGAGGGGTGAACCTCAAGGGCGAGGGCCAGCGCCCCGACCGTTAAGGGGGCGGAGTAGGATGTCCCGGATACGTTGACCAGAGGGAAGGAATCGTCCACGGCTACCACGGTGAACGGGGCTGTAACCTCAGGTTTTACCCTCCCGTCCGCTGAAGGCCCGAAGGCGGATCTGTTTGCCGGTAGCCACATGCCTGAAACGGAGTCCCATATCACACCGCTCACGGCCACTATATCGTAGGCGTCGGCCGGGGCCGTCAGGGTCGTGTCCCCGACAAGGGGATCGGGCAGGGGTCTGTTCCCAACGTTCCCCATGGATGCCACCACTAACACCCCTCGCCTCAGGGCCTGGGAAAAGGCGCGGGAGGATACGGCCGTCTTCCCGTCCATCATATCCTTCGTATAGCCCAGATCCGCACCGTATCCGAGGCTAACGTTGACGATCTGGATTCCCCGCCGGGCCGCCCACTCCAGGGCCGCCACCAGAAAGTCCTCCTCTATGCGGTTTTCCCATACGCTTCCGGTATCCGTCCGCCCGACCTTTTCGGTTTTCACAAGGTAGTAGGTCGCCCCCGGAGCCACGCCTATAAGTC
This sequence comes from Caldifarciminota bacterium, assembly GCA_027003075.1. Taxonomy (GTDB): domain Bacteria; phylum Hydrothermota; class Hydrothermia; order LBFQ01; family LBFQ01; genus JAADCS01. Next base: position 13,815 of record JALWYV010000029.1, read on the forward strand.
TTCCCTCAACGTACCCGGCAAGGACAGAAAGGACGCGGGTACCGTGATAGCGTCCCACACCGTACATGGGTGCCTCGGCTATAGTGTCTCCCCTCGCTCTGAATATGAGCCTACCGTTGACGAAGGAGGGTTTATCGCAGGAGGTCCACCCGTACGTGCCGAGGAAGTTGCCGAGGGTGTCGTACAGGGCGATGTGGTCCTCCTCAGGGACGGCCACCTCTGTGCCGCTAAAACCGATGCTGCTGAGCATGGGGACGGAGGATATGGGACGGCCAGAGACGAAGGCGGTGTCGTTCCGTACGTAGGCTATCTTCCCGTTCGCGTATACCGGATAGAACCCCTCTCCCTCAACCGTTACGTCCGTACGGGTCATCCTGAAGATGGTATCACCGTCGGAGAAGATGAGAGTGTCTCCCTTTATGGACATCCCACCGAACCCATCCACGTATCTGGAGTTCCAGCACGAGAGACCGGAAGAGTAATAGCACAGCTTAATACTATCCCCGGTGAATATTCCGAAGGTAAGGGTGTCGGTTATGGTATCCATAACGGCTTTCTGACCACCCGTAAGCGTCCTTATATTGGTTATGGTATCGTTAGCCGTATCTATCGCCCCCATCTTCAGGTTACCGAAACCGGAAGTCCATACCAGAAATATCGTGTCTCCCATCTGAGCAAGGGAGGGGTTGTACTCGTATCCCATCTGGACGTTCTTCAATGTCCATAAGCTGTCGTCGTTCAGGACGTAGAGGTAAAGGTTCCACGCATGGGTATTTACACCCTGAAGTGCCTTCTCGTCCGCCCCGGCGTATACGCATACGTACGCCCCGGAAAGGCGGTCGCAGTCGTAGGAGTGTACGTAAAAAGGAATGGCCACAGGAACGGGGATCTGGAAATCCTCCATCATAAGCCGATCCCCGCTATTGAAGTCCATCTGTCCACCCACCTTTACACCGAACAGAGCGGAATTGTTGAGGTCAAATCCGGTATCAAATATCCCGATCTTTACCCCTTTGCCCGTTATTCCCATGGAGTGAAGCGTATCCGCCCTGACAGCCTCTACCTGTTTTCTGGACTCTCCATAGTTATAGGAGGAAATATTGTTCCGATTAACCGGAGCGATATTCTCCCCTGAGCGTTCAGGCCTGAATATACGTACCGGGAGCCTCTCCGGATTTAACCGAAACTTGACAGGTATCTTTTCCTCACTAAACCAGAAAAAGGAATACCTGCCCGTCCATGTGGACTTTGTGCGCATATAAAGGGAGTAGCTCTCGGCATAAGGTACTTCCCATGCCTTCAGATTTACCCATAGCGGTATCATGGAGACTATTATATTCCCGCACGCATATCGGGCGGTTTTTCCCCACCGTATAATAGCCTTCCTGCATGTTCCTTCTGACTATAGCCGTAGGTCTTGACAGTCTGTTCCTGCGCCCTACCAAACCCGAGATTGAGCAGGTTTTTGTTCCACCCCCGGATTACACCCTGAACCCCGGGGACAGGGTGCTCGTAACGGCCTATTCCCACAGGGTATCAATAATCCAGTACGAAACCTTTATTGATAATAACGGCATGCTTCCCCTTGAGATTACGCCGAGTTCCCGTCCCTCAGCAGTAAAAGTGGGGGGGTTAACCGTGGACTCCGCCCAGAAGGTTCTACTTAAATTCTACCGGAAGTATATACCTTCCGTAAACTTCGTCTCTCTACAGATCGTGTCAACCTCCAAGTTTTACGTAATACTCAGGGGGAACTTTGATCCCTCTTACAACGGGTTCTTTCGTGTGGATGGACTTACCCGCCTATCGGATCTCATATGGGAAGATGGGGTGGCTCTCCCTTATTCGGCACTCAGCAGGGTGGTTGTAAACTCGGATACTTTCAACCTGTGGAAGTTTTTGAAGACTGGAGACATCAGACATAACCCCTTGCTAAACGCCTACGACACCGTTTACGTTGGCAGAACGGATTCCGTCGTCTACGCTGTGGGGGATTTTTCCAAGGGGAACTACTGGACCATAGAGTGGGAACCGGGAGACAGGGTGCACGACCTCATCCTAAAACTAAGGCTGGCCCGCAGGATCTACCTCCTGCGGAACGTCCTTATAAACGGTCGCAAGGCCGACCTTAAAACCGAACTCAGCATAGGGGACACGGTCAGCTTTGACTTTGCCATACCGTACGTTATAGTCCTTGGGGAGGTTGTTAGACCGGGAGGAATTGAGTTTGCTCCTCACAAGACGGTACAGGATTACATAATAGAATCCTACGGTTTTACAGAGAGGGCCAACCGATGGGATATCAGAATAAAACGTCCGGGTAGTACAAAACTTCAACGGGTATCTCTGGATTACAGGCCAGCTCCGGGGGACGTTATAATCGTTGGAAGTTCCCTTCTAACCATGAGGGATCTCGTCTTCCTTGGCCCTTCCATCGTGTCTACAGCCGTTCTCATCTACACTACCTTTTTCGGAAAGCGTTGAGTATCCGTTCTCTTAAGCCCATGTACAGGGGGGTTAGACGGGATGGCAGGGTTGCCAATACGTCCACTACCGTCCATAAAGGTAGCATCTTATGTCTTAAGGACACATCCGGAAGGAAAACGGGTATCCGGGGGATGTTGAGTGGGGTAAAGTTTTTCTTCAAGGATGGTCCGGCGAATCCCCATTTGTATCCGACCTCTCTGGCCATATTTAGGGTGCGGGGGTCGTACATGTTAAAGGGATAAGCGATGACGGATACCTCTTTACCCGTCAGGTCCTCAAGGTACTTCTTTGAGTACTCCAGTTCGTACCTGAGCCTATCCCCGGGAAGATAAGGGAGGGCGGCATGTGATACCGTGTGGGACCCGATCAGCCATCCCGCATCACTTAATTCCGATATATCGGAGCGACTCATGTGCCTTACGGTTGTACCGAAATGAGCATCCCATAGGTTCTTTCTTCCAATGAAAGCCGTTACTACGAACACGACTCCCTTAATGCCCGTTTCTTCCATGATGGGGTAGGCGTGCCTGTATACACCCTCAAGTGCATCGTCAAACGTAATTAGAAAACCCTCTTTTGGTAGGGGAAGGGATAACCTTATAGGATCAAGCGGTTTTAGTCTTTTAAGAAGGAAGCGTACGTGATTGCGGAAAGAGCAGGGTGGGACCCAGTTACCCGAAAGCCTTGGGCGGGGGGAGACGTCGTGATAGGCGAGTACTACCGGGTATCTCACGGGAAATCAATTCTACGGTTGAATCTGTATATGGCAAGGTGGTTTTTATGATTTTAAACTTATTTGATTATATTATCTAATATTCTATGTTATGATTTATATAGTATAGATTTAATACCTATAATTAAAATATATTATCAATACAACATGTTAAAGTAAATATATTATGATATATTATTATCTAAGTTATTGCCTTGATACTATTTTTAGTACACATAAATGTGCAATCAGCCCCGGGGTATGGAAATCCTACAGCAGTTACAATTCCATCCAATCCACCGTATAATCCACTTGGTATGGCAATCTTCAAGAAGCTTGCGGACATCTTGAGGGCAAACATAAACGCTCTGCTTGAGCAGGCGGAAGATCCCGAGAAGATGCTGAAGTTGATAATAGCCGATATGGAAGAGGCACTCCGGAAGGCAACCGTAGCGACTGCTCAGGCTATAGCGAACGAAAAGCGACTGAGGAGCAAATACGAAAAGGCCCGTGCTCTTGCCGAGGAGTGGCATAAAAAGGCGGAGAACACCCTTAAATCCGGCAACGAGGATCTGGCCCTTAAGGCTCTGGATAAGAAGGTAGAGTACGAATCTCTCGCCGCAAGGTACGAGACGGCCTATAAGGAGGCCCATCAGGTTGCAGAGAGACTCCGTAAACAACTGGACGAGTTAAAGGCCAAACTTGAGGAAGCCCGGACACGATATACCACCCTTATCGCTCGTAAGAGGGCCGCCGAGGTTCAGAAAGAGTTTGTGAAGTACTCCGGCAGTTTCGGGGGGGAGGTCTTCGGGAAGTTTGATAAGATGGAGGAGAAGATCCTCCGTCAGGAGGAGGAAGCGAAGGCCCTCGTTGAACTGGCCGAGGACGACGTTGAAAAAGAGTACGAGGAGCTGGAGAAGGAGAGCAGGGTTCAGAGCGAGCTGGAAGCCCTTAAGGCTAAACTCGGCATAAAGGAGGGGTAGGGGATGAAGGTAAAGATAGTACCGGGCGTGAACGAGGATCTCCTGAAGGAGGTCAGGGAGAAGGTGAAGACCTATCTCAAGGAGATGGTGGACGACTTCGTTGAAGTTGATGGCGTACTCTCCTTTAACTACGGAAGCGTTACGGTTAACGTTGAAGTTGTCCCATGGCATAAGGAGGATGTCCTTGTGAAGGTATTTTCCTACCTGTCGGAGAACGTACGGCTTTCCAATGACCTTATGAAGACTCTGTTGGAGTTGAATACCCATCTACCACTTGGCGCCTTTGCTGTAGGCCTGGAGGATAGCGTTATATATAGGTATTCCCTTGCCGGTGCCAACCTTGACTTCAACGAGCTTGCGGCAGCGATCCATACGGTGGCGACTGTGGCCGACTCCTACGACGAGTTTGTCCGGGAGTACGGAGGGGCATCGGGGAGGATAGACTGATGGGAACCATATTGCTCCTGTTAACCGTACTAATCCTTGTCATCCTTATAGGTGTTCCCGTATACCTTATAGGTCTTTACAACTCCCTTGTACGGAAAAGGCAATTAGTTAAGGAGGCGTGGAGTGGTGTTGAGGTCCAGTTAAAACGTCGGGCGGATCTGATCCCATCACTTGTGGAGGTCGTGAAAGGATACGCTAAGCACGAGCAGGAGATATTTGAGAGGATAGCCGAGGCCAGAGCCAGAAGCATGGGAGCAACGAGCGTTCAGGAGAGGGGGAAGGTAGAAGGAGAGCTGAGCCGGGCACTCAAGAGCATAATAGCCCTGTCCGAGCGGTACCCGGATCTCAAGGCTAACAGGAACTTCCTTGAACTCCAGAAGAGTCTATCGCAGGTGGAAGATGAACTTCAGCTTGCCCGAAGGTACTACAACGCAACGGTAAGGGAATACAACACCACAATAGAAAGTTTCCCTGCAGTATTTATAGCCCGTAGTATGGGATTTCCTCCGGAAGAGTACTTTGACCTTGACGTTGAGGCCTTTGAATCCGGTGAAGATGCTCTTCAACAGAGACGGCGCCCGGATATAAAGTTTTAAAAGCGGGGAAATGTGATCTCGGGCCGTCTTTCGGTTTTAACGTCTTGCACATAAGGAATCTTATGTTAACTAAGGTTAGTTTAAACGGGAATGGTTCCCATTTTCCTCGCGTATGTCTCCCTTGCCGTACCGCTTCCCATAGATGGCAATACAATAGAACGCCATACCGGAACGTTTTTGCTGTTTCCGGATTAACTAACAGCGTCTTACCTCGCTCACCTTGGCAGGTGCGTCCCTATGGACAGGACGTACCCTACCCTCCCTCTGTCTCCCATGAGAACCCCTCCGTACAGATTAAACCTCTGGGTGGTAAGCCTGAGTCCGATCTTTGAAAGGTATCCGTATCTGGATGAGGGGTATTTGATCATCGCAAAGGGATATATACCCGCGAGCTTGAACGAAGCATAGAACTGTATAAATCTCTCAGATCCATGGACGTACCCCAGCACAGCACGTAAACCCTTCCCTCCCCTGTGGAAGTCCCCTTTCTGGTAGAAGACGTAAAAACCGACGTTTCCCGGTGGGGCGTCGGACATGAGCGGGAGCATTGAAAGATAGGAGATCCCTCCACCGATTCCCCGCTTCTGGAGATGGTAGAAGAGGTTAAACGTAAAACCGGGATAGACCGTATCCGGATCTTCCCCGTACTCGTAGCGATATAGGAAGAAGTTAAAACCGACGTCAACTATCCCCATGTACCGGCTGTAGTTCATAAAGAGGAGAGAGTAAAGGGTACTATCTTTCACGCCCGTTGCACCGAGGATGGAGAGCCTCGCAGGTCCGGGTACCGAATTGAAGTCAAAGGAGACGGCCGGAGACTCTCCGCGGGCGTAGGAACCGTTTATATAGTAATCGTAGTTTTTCATAGAGGGTACGAAAAACTCCTCTATCGGAGCGTTGTTGGACGTCATAAGGTCCTCGTAGAGATACGTGCCAAGGAGGATCGGAAGCATAACGCAGGGATATTAAAGAAGAAATGAACGGACACAACTATACGGTTTACCGGAACAGCAATCCACCCCAACACCGGGATGGTACAAATATTGTTTCGGTGTATGGGAACAATGTGCCTGCCACGTGGCTTGGCGTAGAATTTCCCCTCCTATGCTTTTTCTGCTCGTCGCCGTGGCTATCGTGCCGTTGCTCTATTCCCTCAATCTACCTCCTGTAGGGCAGCACGACCATTCCCTTACCCTCATACATCTGCAGGCTACGGGATTTCTGGACTACCGTTCCCATCCCCCTACCCTTCCTTTTATTGTTAAAGCGCTGTACGGCCTCGTTGGTCCCGATTACAGGATAGTCCGGCTTCTCGCTGTCCTTTTTGCCTCTCTTATACCGGTGTCGTCCTGGGTTATGGGGAATTTATACGGGAAAAGGGTTGGAGCGGTGGCCTATGCTCTGACCATCCTTACACCGTTATACCTGATATACGGAAAGGCTCCCCTGTACGCCCTCTTCGGCTTTTCTCTGGGTTCCCTCTCCTTTGCCCTGTTTCTCTCCGGAAGGAGGTGGTACGCCCATACGACGGCTTCCCTGTCCCTGCTTCTGGACTGGACCTCCCTGCCCTTCGTCCTTCCAATTCTACCGGATATGCGGAGAAGATGGGTGTACGGTTTACCCTACCTACCCACCGTTGTAGTTTATGCCCTGTGGTTAAAGGGTTTTTCCTCCACTGCCGGGGGAGAGCTGATCCAGAGGCTACCGGATATCGGGGATATTCTGATCTTTATACCCATGATTCTTCTCAACCTCCTCCTGTTCGTAGGGCCTATCCATACGCTCGCACTCATTGATACGATAAGACGGAACAATATACCCGAAAATCTAATAAAACCTCTCGCCGTGCAGATAGCCTTCATGCTGTTATGGGCGGACTTTTACGTACACCATGTGCCCTATATCTTTAACCTGTTACCTTTCGTCTCCGTAATGTCGGCGCTGGGTGTAATACGATACAGGAGAAGCCTTGCTCTGCTAATAGTAGCCGCTCTTATCTACGTCTTGCCCTTTACGTACGTGTCGCTTTACCCCTACCGACTGTTTGGGGCCTCCACCATTGGATGCATACTAACACGGCTGAGTTGGGAAAAGGCAGGAGTACGGATAGAGATCCCCGAGGGTAAAACTCCCGCATCCTTAAAAACGGTCCTTACCATGGTCCACCCCGATCCCTCCTCTCCAATATCCCTGAGTTATATCCCGGAAGATACCTCATCGCACGTACTTTTCGGAGATACCGTTACATTGAGGGGAGCCAGACACCTTAAAGGTAAGTGTAAAACAGGGGATACGCTCCTTATTGATAACCTGATAATCAAATGGAGAGGGATCGTCAGAAAGGTTCGGTTAACCGAAGCAATCTTTTAGGAAGGGGCACGGTGGGTGGTTAAGTTTGTTCTGATTAACCGTAGCAATAAGGCGGGACGGGGCTCCGCAGGAATATTTCTAACGTAATACCTCTATTGATACCGGATTTCGGTCTCTGAATCTGGGCGCCCTGAATACACTTCCGGGCAAATGGATCCTCACACTATTCCCTCCACTACCCTCTCCATCTCCATGCCCCTTGAGCCTTTGACTATGACGACGTCGTACTCCCCTCTCTGGAGGTGCTCCACTATCTCCCTATGGGAGTATGCCACCCATCCATCTACTCCGCACGCCTTTGCCTCCTCTACCACGAACCTGCTCCATTCCCCGTATCCTATAACTTCCACTATACCGTAACGGCACATTTTCCTGCCCGCCCACCTGTGCCAGTACTCGGACTCCTCTCCCAGCTCTAACATATCTCCGAATACGAAGATCACCTTTCTGTCCGGGTAAAGGAGAGAGACCGAACGCAATACACCCTCCACGGATATCGGATTGGAGTTGTAAGCGTCGTTTACGATAACCCTGCCCTCCCTGCGAACGATCTCCATCCTCATGGGCTGGCCTTTAAACGTCCTGAGGGTTTCGCCTACATCGGATAAGGGTATACCGAAGAGTTTTGAAAAGGAGACCACGGCGAGGGCGTTTTCTGCGAACCCAACGTGCGGATAGGGAACCGTGAACTTTCTTCCCTCAAAGATAAAGGAAACCCCCTCCTCCGAAAGGGACAGGTTCTCTCCCCTGAAGTCCACCCCCTCCGAAAAACCGTACCTGTAATGGGGATGCTCCGGGAAATGGGGGGCGTCGTCGGGGACGAGAACGAAACCTGAAACGTACTTGAGGGCGGAGTACTCCTCCTCCACCGCCCCGTGGGTGCTGCCGAGTCCCTGTAGATGCTCCGGGCCGAGCTTGGTGTATATAACGTGATCCGGTTGTGTTATTGAAGATAGTTCCTCTATTTCACCTCTGCGGTTCGTTCCCAGCTCAAGGACCCATACGTCCTCCTCCCCTGTTGTATTCAGTACGGTGAGGGCTACGCCCACTAAGTTATTGAAGCTCTTTACCGGTCCAGCCACCCTGTAGATGTTCCTCAATACGCTGAGAAGCATTTCCTTGGTAGTGGTCTTCCCTACGGCTCCGAGAACGGCCACGACCTGCCCCCCGAAGTTCTCCCTTCTGAACTTAACGAGTTTTCTGAGCGCTTCGTAAGTGTCTTTAACGATAACTCCCGCCTCCATACCCGGCACTACCCTCTCCACCAGAGCACCGGATGCCCCCCGCTCAAAAGCCTCCATGACGAAGTGGTGGCCGTCCGTTCTCTCACCCCTGAGGGCAACGAAAAGCTGACCGGGTTTAACCTTTCTGCTGTCCGTAACTACACCACGAAATTCCCTGTCCTCACCTATCAGTGTTCCCCCGGTAATGCGGACTACATCCGAAAGTTTCAAGCGCAAGTGTTTATTTTAAGGTGTATTCTTATTAAAGATGGTTAACGTTCCCTTTTGCCGGGTTAGAATCATATTTTATGCTCTGGATATTGATAACGGGACCAAAGGCGGATACCGGGAGGGTCTATCCCGATAGGTCCAGAAGGATGGAGAATATCGGCTTCGTTGCGGGACAGTCTCTCCTGGGATGCTGCGTGTATTCAACCTTTGGAAGCGAATTCGCCGGTTCCGTTACGAATGACTACCGGTATACCTGTTGTGTCGCCATGTCCACTCCCCTTGCGTGTATGGCAACCTCGGCCCTGTACGCCTCGGCGGTTGGTGTAAAGCCTTACGGTGCTATAGCATCCTTTACCGGAGGCGTAGACGGTGTCCTGTGGGGACTGCTTACAACGAACGCCCTTAAGTCGCAGAACGTTGACCTGTCTCCTACCACGTCGGCCGCCATTCCTCTGTTCGCCAGCCTCGGCTTAAACGCCGGATAGATGGTTTACTCACAGAATTACGGTGCCTCCGAGGGATCCTACCTTACAAAGACACTGTTTTCCTTTCAGAGCGTGTACTACTACTATCAGGTCAAGAGGGTATTTCTGGGAGATTACGTAAGATTTGACACATCGGGAGAGTTAATTACGTCGGATTTTGAAAAGGACGCCGTAGCCCTTCCCGCCATTTCCGTGGCCGGAGGAATGGGAGGCTTTCTCCTTACCCATCGGTGGAAGGACTACACGGCCGGGGATGCCCTCTTTATGTCCGCCAACATATCCAAGGGTTCCCTTATTATGAGTAACCTTATACGTACGGGGTACCTCCAGACCTTCTGGTCCGGGGAGAAATGGAACTCACTTGATGAGCAGGCGAAGTACTACGTTATCCTTGTTTCGGGATACTATCCTGGATCCCCGACGATGAACCGGGTGGGTGGAGTGGCGCAGATAGTGGGAGGACTGGTAGGTGCCGGTGTTTCTTATATGCTCATAAAGGATAAGCACCTTTCCCTGTTTGAGGGTCTGGTGTATTCTGTGGTCCCGGCCTTCGCGTACTGGGCGGCGTGGGCGCCGATGGTCTTCTTCGTTGACGGCGATCCCCGTCCTTACGGAAGTTTTATGCCTCTGGTACAGGTTGCCCTTGATGTGGGGACATCGTACCTCATATACCGGATGCTTGTAAGGTAGCCTACCTGATTATAATTCTTCTTACACGGCTTTCCTGTACAATGAAGTATATTCCCCTACGGGGCAGGCTTAGACCTGCCCTTTTCCCTTTATAGATCAGCCTTCCCGATGCGTCGTAGACGAGGATATCCGAAGTACGAACACCTGTCCGCTCGGATACGTCCAGAGCAGAAGTATCACCGGTGGGATTACAGAGCGTATCCCTTCTTGAGGCGAGTAACCTGCTCTCAAGGACTATAGAGGTCGTAGTCACAGATAGGGACGATACGGTTATACTCTCCGCAGACCTAAAAATGCTGTCGGTTACGGTGAGGGTCTCAGGGGTAAAAGGAACCACGCACGGGGAGTAAGTACCCCCTGCTATTCTCCAGAGCCTGACCGGATTTCCGGTTACGAGACTTCCGTTATGGTTAATGGCCTTACCGAAGAACAGGAGGTTCTCCGTAACGGTGGAACGGACTTCTCCAGAAAGGGATATGTCCACGATGAAACTTCCGGAACTGGAACCGTAGTAAGACCCCACCATCCTGTATCCGTCCGAAAATTCGGCTACAGAGTAAGGATACGTTCTATAATCCGCCATATCAACGGCTACAGCCCAGATGATATTTCCCGTATTATCCACCTTGAGTACGAACCCCGTATAGCCGTCCGAAGAGGTGTAGCGTAGCCACTGGGACGTAATCCCGACCCCGACGAACCCATCCGTAACCCGACGTATGGCGTAGAACCTCTCGTAGTTATTGGAAAAAACGAACCTGTAGGCCCAATCCACACTCCCGGATGGGGAGATCTTTACCATTAGAGGATCGTACTGGAAAGATGCCAACAGATACCCTGCCAGCAAAGCGCCGCCGTCGTCGGTGGGGACTATATCGTAATATTCTCCATCGTACTCCCTGGCCCATAGAAGGTTACCGAAGGTATCAAGTTTGACGACCCGGTTACGGAACAGCACGTAAACGTACCGTCTATCTGCAGAGGGGGTAACACCTTCTATAAGGGTGTCCTGTAACGACATCCTCCTTGCCCACGAGATCGTTCCGAAGCGGTTCATCTTGATGATCATGGGATAAAGGGTAGGATCCCCCGGATTCAGGTTGGTTGTGGCGGCTACTATGAGCGAATTCGTGCTAAGGGCCGCGATCTTTTTACCTTTTTCCCTGTAGTAATCCCTGCCGATCATATAGTAGTAGGCGTTTCCAAGGGAGTCGACGAATATGACACCCACTTCGGTACTGTCGTTTGAGGCGGGGGAGAGGGTGAGAATACCGATATACAGGTCGCCAAGCAGATCCATTTCGTTGTCTGTGGCTCCTGCCGCAGAACTCATTCCGGGAGAGAAAGAGTATCCCCATGTAATAACACCATTTGTGGTATAACCACACCCGGAACCGGAATCTACAGAGAGGAGTAAACCGATCAGCATAGAACATCCATTTTAAGGAGGTTAAACTTGCAAATGAAATTCCACCTGCAAAAGATCTACTCCACGTCCACCTTCTCAACGCTGAAGTTTTTACCCTCTATCGTCAGGATGGCGAAGGACCTCTTCGCCGTGAACACCCTGTCCGTTGCCGATCCGGGATTAAGTAGCATCACCCCGTCAACCTCACCGTAGAACCACCTGTGACTGTGGCCGAAGATGATAAGATCAACGTCAATCCCCTCCTTTTCAAACTTCTCCCTTACCCTCTTCTCAAGGCCGAGAGGTGAACCTATACCGTGGTATATGCCGACACGCAGGTCCTCAAGCCTCTCCACTCTCAACTCCGGCAGGAGACTCCATATATCCGCATCGTCCATGTTCCCGCATACGCCGATGGTGGGTTTGAAACTCTCTAATTCCCTGAGAACGGGTAAGGTGGTGAAATCACCCGCGTGTATTATCAGATCAACCTCGTCAACCCTATCGTAAAATTCGTTGGGTAGAAAGGATGCCCTCTGGGGTATGTGGGTGTCGGAAAGCACTAAAACCTTCATACCTGCTTATTCCCGGACACCCTCCCCAACGTTATGGCGAGAACGGGTAAAACGGCGTATCCGATAACAAACAGGACCGTGGACGTGAACTTCTCGCCAACGGTGGTGAGGTAGAAGGCGGCCGCAATACTGAACAGAGCCGCTCCCCATAGTATCCAGTTCAGTTTGCTCATTTCCGGGGCAACCATAGGGGGGAATTGTAAGGGAGTAAGTTTCTCCGTGTAAAATAGCGGCTTTGAAGCGGCTCCTCTCGTCCCTCTATTACGGCCTTCCTTCGGCGAGGGCGACGATGTTCCTCTTCCCTCCCCTTTACTGGTTCCGCAGGGAGGCTGCCCGTACTCTTCTACGGGAGGTTATACGGTTTCGCCCGCGTACGGTTTTAGAGGTGGGTTTTTCAGACGCCTTCCTGACGCGAAGGCTCTCGCTCGCCCTTCCGGAGTCCAGAATAACGGCTATAGATACGTCGTCAGGGAGCGTTGAGAGGGCGAGGAGGCTGAAACTTCCCAACGTTCGCTTTATGAGGGACGACTTCTTCAACCATCGGGGCAGGTACGGGGTCGTTATAAGCATGCACGTCTTCGTCCTCTTTGACCACCGCACCGCCCTGAAGAAGTTGAAAGAGTTGGGAGACGTTCATCTAATAACACTCACTGGATTTTCCCCCTTTACCGTACTGCACAGGCCCTTCCATCGCCTTATGACGGGTATGGACGTGAACCTCATAGAACCGGAGGAGTACACCCGTATAGCACGGGAGGAGGGTTTTAAGGTCAGAGTTGTGAGGATAAACGATGTAGAGCAGAGTTATATGGTGGTTTTAAAGCAAACCTGAAAATTCCCCTTATGTCATCTTTGCTCACCCTTTTCACAGTTTAACGAGAGCGGATGGTATAGTGAAGTCCCGGGGAGCGGTGGAGTTCCACTACAGATGTTAAGAACTTTGAAACCCCTTCCCGAAGGGAAGTACAGGCTAATAGTCTCACTCCCCGCCTGAGGAAAGATCCACCGGTTTCCGTCCGAACACGTCCTTATATGTACTGTCCGCCCCGTACTTCAGGAGCAGGTTAACGATTACCGTGTCCCCTATCGCATAGGCGTAATGCAGAGGGGTTTCCTTCGCCCAGTCACCGATATTCGGATCTGCCCCGGCCTTAAGAAGCAGGATCACAACATCAACGTGGCCACCGTATACGGCGAGGTGAAGGGGTGCAAGTCCCCAGTGGCTCCGTACGTTGACGTCGGCACCGGCCTTGAGGAGCATCCTCGCTATGCCAGCGTATCCCCGGTCGGCTGCGAGGTGGAGGGGGGCTATCCCGACCACGTCCACAGCGTTGGGGCTGGCACCCCCCTTGAGGAGCAACCTTACCCCCCCTTCCCTTCCGTACCAGACGCAGTAATGGAGTGGGGTCTGTTTCCTGTAGTCCGTCCCGTTGGGGTCGGCGCCGTACTTTAAGAGAGCCTTTATAACCTCTTTACTCCCCCCCTCGCAGGCGTAATGGAGGGGCCTCTTCGTGTTCTCGTCCCGGCGGTTCGGATCCGCCCCCTTCTTAAGGAGAGACAGGACGGTTTTTAGATCCCCCGAAAGGGCGGCGTCGTGTAATGCACCGGAGAGTAAAAGGAGGATCACCATAACCGGAAGGTCCTGCTTCTGGCCAGTACCCGGCCGTCCTCACCGAGTACCCGGAACGTGTACCTCTCCCCGTCGGAAAGCAGCTCTACGCGGGCAGGGGCCTCGCCCTCCCATATTGCGGTATGGTTCCGTCTCCTGTCCTTCACGTCCCACGCCCCGGCGTATATCAGAGTCAGGCTGTTCGTAGCCTCCCTAAGCCACGGCCATTCCTCCCTTACGTAGAGGAAGGCCACGCCGTCCCCCCCTATCACCTTAACCGTTATCGGGTAGTCGTCAAAATCCGGCTTCCGGGAAGTAGGGGACCACCAGAACCGGAGCGCCCATCCGCCCCGCATCAGGTAAACGTCCATGACCGTGCTGTAGTCCTTCCTCTTCCAGGTCAGAAGACTGTCCACGGGAAGGTCCCGGTACGCCACGGAGATCACCTCCCCGTCTTTGAGGGGTTCCGGAGGGGACCACTCGCCGTAGGCGGCGATGAGGGTGTCGTTCTTTGGCATCCAGAACATCATGAGGTCAACGCCTGCGTCGTACGTCGCCTCAATCTGACGGAGAATGTAACGTTTTAATCCTACGCTCTTGGGAACCCTCCAGCCGAAGGCCTGAAGCCAGACCCTTATCCTCTTTGCGGGGAAGCCGAACATACGCATGTTTACGAGGGTGTGGTAAGGGGCCTGATAGGGTTTGAAGAGGATGCCCCAGTAGTGGGAGGGGTAGGCCATGGGGGAGAGGATGTCAAACATCTCGCCGTAAGTGAAGATGTCCTGACCTATCCTGTCCCACCATCCCCTATAACGGAAGGGTATACGGCCGAAGATGTCCGCCGACGTGGGTACGGAGTCGGGAACTACCGAAAGGATCTCCCGGAGGGCCGGATGTAGCTCCCTCCTCCTATCGTCCACCTCCACACCCACGGAGGCGTCCGGCCACCTCACGTAATCCAGCTGTACTTCGTCCACATAAGGCACCACGGCCTTAACCACCGCCCTGTTGTAGGAGATTACGACCGTATCGTCCGGAAAGACGAAGCCCTTGTACCCCCTGCCCAGAGTTTTAAAGAGGAGGGGGTCGTTGAAGACCGTCACCCGTCCGATAACGTACAGGCCGAGCCTTCTGGCCTTCTCCGCCATGGGGCGGATGTCCTCCGAAAAGGCCTTAGTCTTTTTAAGCATAGGGTGGTCAAAAGGCAAGCCCACCTCTCCCCTTACGGTCTTGAAGTCAAGTATTACGCAGTCAAAACCCGCCCGCTTCACCTTACGAAGGAGGGCGTCGGCAGAGCCGTCCTCCAGGGCCTTAACCGTTCGTTTATAGCTTATGTGGAAACCGGCCTCGCACCCGTATCCCAGAAGGAAAAGGATCATTCCGCCTATTCTACAGAGGGAAGGCTATACTTTCCGAAAGGACGTTCCCCGTTGAGTCCCTCGCCCGGAGCCTGAGGGTACCGTCCCCCTTAATTACCTCAACTGTCGCCGGAGGGTCTCCCCTCCAGTAGAGGGTGTAGTTCCGCCTCCTCTCATCCACCCTGAAGTCCCCCGCCCTCAGGAGTATAACAACGTTAAAGGGTTTTTCCGTCCACCTCCACTTCTCTCTGGTGTAAAGCAGGAGGGTGCTGTCCCCCCTGAAGATCTTAACGTCCTTAAGGCCGGGAAAGGCCGACCTTATCCAGTACCTGAGCGTCCATCCCCCGTACTTGATGAGGACGTCGTACTTCCGGAAGAGGGTGTCTAAGACGCCAGCGGTGTCGTAAACGCGGGCAACGTCCCATACATCGCTCCCGGAGTCGGATGGGAGGGAGGAGAGGTACTCCCTGTGGGTACGGGTCAGGACCGGAACGTTGGGGAGCCAGAACATGTACCCAAGCCACCCGACGTCGTAAACGGCGTCCAGCTGTCTCCTTATGTACCACGCCATGCCCTTCCTCTTAGGCACCCTGTACCCGAAGGCCTGTATCCACACCCTTATGCGGGAGGTGTCCGATCCGAAGGAGATCATGTTGAGCAGGGTATGGTAGGGGGCCTGGTAGGGGTTGAGGAGTTCCCTCCAGTAGTGGGAGGGATAGGCCATGGGGGAGAGGATGTCAAATATCTCGTAGAAGTCGTATATGTCCTGCGCTATCATGTCGTTGCTACCTCTGGGCTGGAGGGGTATGCGACCGAATATATCTGCGGATACGGGCATACTGTCCGGAACGTTCTGAAGGATGTACCTTATGGAGGAAAGCAGTAGAGCCTTCTTTTTCTTCGTAGACAGACCCACGGGGAAGTCCGGCCACCTGACGTAGTCCAACTGTATCTCGTCCACGTGGGGTACCGTGGCCTTGACAACGGCGCGGTTGTAGGATAGAACGGTGCTGTCTCCGGGAGGTACGAACTCTCCGTGTCCCCTTCCGAGCACCCTGCGCAGCGTCCTGTCCTTAAAGAGGGTCACCCGCCCCACAACGTATATGCCCCTTCCCCTGAAGTAGTCGGCCACCTTCCTCAGATCTCCCTTAACCGCCCTCGTACGTCTTAAAAGCGGGTGTTTAAAGGGAACCCCCACGTACCCCTCAATGGTCTTTATGTCTATCACGACGCAGTCAAAACCCGCTTCCTTTATCCTCTCGTAGTACCTCTCCCGCCTGACCCTGTTCCTCAGCGATAAGGCCCGGCTGAAGGGGACGTGTATACCCCTCTGACAACCGGGGAAGGTGGCAATAAGGTAGAGTATCATCTTCCGGAAAACCTCCTTCTGAAGAAATCGTCTACGCCCGCTGCTATATCTCTGGCCAGAGACTTCTGATAGTTTTCGTCCTGAAGTTTCCTCGCCTCCTCCGGGTTGGATATATATCCGAGTTCAACTAAGACCGACGGGAAGTAAATCTGCCTCAGAACGTAGAAGTTGGCCTGCCTTATCCCCCTGTCCTTCGTGTACCTGTTCAACCTCGTATGGACGGCAAGGGCAAGTTCCCTTGAGTCCTCAAGGAACAGGTTCTGGAGCATGTCCCCGATTATGCCTTTAACGGCGTCCAGATGGGCGTAGGGCATGTTCTCCACGAGGGCGGCCGCCCTTCTATCCGTCACCTTATCAAGCGTGAGGATGTAGGTCTCAAGGCCCTCGGCCCTGAAGTTGGACATGAAGTTACAGTGGAGGCTCACGTACACCTTGTACCTCGCCTCTATGGAGTTGGCCAGTTTACCCCTCTCAAAGAGGGAGACGAACCGGTCCTCCTCCCGCGTGATGACGACGTCGTACCCCATATCCCTGAGAACCTCCGCCAGCTTGAGGCCCACGGAGAGGGTTATGTCCTTCTCCTTGACCCCTAAGACTCCCACGGCTCCGAAGTCCGTTCCCCCGTGACCCGGATCCACGACCACGGTGAAGATGCCCTTAGAGTAGAGTACGAGGGTGTCGCCCCGCACCTCCGAATGGGAGAAACGGCGGTTAAGGAATATCCGTACCCTTCCCCGCTCCGTCTTAACGCTATCTATGAAATTGGGAAGGCTATCCGCTCTTAATCTGCCCCGCAGGGTGAGGACGTTCCCCTTGAGGGTGTAGTTACCTGCCGGAAATATGAGGACGCTGTCTCCGAGGAGGACGAAGGAGAGCATGAAGGGGCGGATTATAGGCCTGAAGCGGAGGTTGAAAGGGGGCGATTTTCGGCCGTATAATATCCACCTCGCGGGTCCGTAGCTCAACAGGCAGAGCACCCGGCTGTTAACCGGGGGGTTGCAGGTTCGAGTCCTGCCGGGCCCGCTTATTTTGTTTGGATTCCTTGATTCGGGTCTTGGGGGTCTGGTATCCCTGAGGGAGTTCAGGAAGCACTCCTCCGGTGAGGTCATGTACCTCGGTGATCTCAAGCATCAGCCCTACGGGGCCAGGCCGAGGAATGAGATAGTTTCCCTCTCCGAGAAGGCCGTATCCTTCCTTCTGGATATGGGAGCGGAGGAGATATTCATCGTGTGCAACACCATAGCCGCCAACGCCCTCGGATCCCTCAGAAGCCGCTTCAACGTTCCTATCCATGGAATAACCGAGTGGGTGAAGTACTACACCCCACCCCACGACAGGCGGGTCGTCGTTATAGGAACGCGGGCGACGATTGAGTCCGGCTACTACCAGAGAACGTTAAAGGCTGAGGGGATACCGGCTCCGGAACTGGCTCTCCTGATAGAGGAAGGCCACTGGAACGACGACGTGGTAAAAGCCTACCTTGACTCCATACTCCCACAGGGAGAGTACGTCCTGATCCTCGGATGCACCCACTACCCCGTCCTGACTCCCGTAATAAGGGAAATAAGGCCGAAGGTGGAGATCGTTGATCCCTCTGAGGTTCTGTTCAAACACCTGAGGAGGAAGGGGGACGGCTTCTTCGTACACGTGTACCTTACGAGGGAGAACCCCCGGTACGAGGACTTTCTTCTGAAGCTGGGGTACGAGAGGGATGTTTTCTCTCTTCATTTCGTTCCAGATTATTGACACCGTAATAGTTTCCGGCAATCGCTGGACCTCCACGGACTACATCCTGAAGTACGCCGGTGTTGGCGCTGGAGATACTCTGACGGACTCCCTTCTTGTGGAGGTAAAGCGTAGGCTCTGGCAACTGGGACTGTTCAGGGGAGTAAAGGCACGGTACAACGCGGGTACGCTGAGAATAGACGTAAAGGAGACCTGGTACGTATACCCCTTTCCGTACGTGAGCATCTCCACCGTTGAGATGGCTTACGGCCTCGGTGTGCAACATATCAACTTCAGGGGAAGGGGCGAAACCGTTTACGTCCTCGGCACCCTTGGAGACCGGAGGATACTCATGGCCGGATGGAGCACCCCTACCCATCGTATGGTAAGGGACGTATTCTCAATAGAGGGAGGGAAGGAGTTCTACAGATCCCAGCTCTACCGCATGCCTATAGACAGGTACTTCCTGAACGTCCGCTTCCGGAGCCGTCTGGAAGATCCGTGGCGTTTAAAGATCGGAGTCCTCATAAGCAGGGTGACCTCGGACAGCGTGCACCTGCTCTATCGGGAGGAGGGAGATCGGTTTCTGAGCACGGAGACCTACCTGTACAGGGACACGCGCGATTGGGAGAACTACCCGAGGAAGGGGTCTGTGTGGAGGGCTGGACTCAAGTCCTATATTGGAGACTTCGCAGCGTGGGTGTACGGGACGGACTGGGAAGGGTACCATACCGTGGGGAAGTTGACCTTCGTACCGTACCTGTCCGTACAGAGGGTTTTCGGGGAGTTACCCGTTTACCTCAAACTCCCTCTTGTGGGGACGTCGGAGATGGTGAGGGGCAGTTATCCGGCCAGCAGGATGGTGGGGGACGTGAGGACAGTGGCATCCCTTGAGGTCAGATACCTGACGTTTGAGAGGTTCCCGCTCATATCCCACATAGTTGAGGGCGGAACCGCCACCGTCCTCTTCCTTGATGGGGGGAAACTGGATACGCTTTCCGCCTTCGTTATCGGTATAGGGGCCATGGCGTACACCCCGTTCGGCTCCTTTACCGGACTGGTCGGGTACGGGACGGGAGGGGTTCACCTGTTCTTCGGTGAGAGCCGACGTATATGGTAAAACCGGCTACCTTAGAATCTGCACTTCATGGAGGTTGAGAACATCCTTGAGGAGGTGAAGTTCTACATAATGAACCGCCGATACGACGAGGCTGAGAAACTCCTGAGGAAGGCGTTAAAAGAGCAACCTTTCAACGAGGACCTGCTCTACAATCTCGGTCTGGTTTACGAGTTGAGGGCGGAGGGTCAGAAGGCCGTTGAGATCTACAGGAAGATAGTGGAACTCTCCCCTGAGGGGAAGAGGCGTGAAGATGCCCTGAAGCGGTTGAAGAAACTGGAGGGTACCTTCTAACATGCGTTGGAGTGAGAGGGTGGAGACCTTCACCCTCAAAAACGGTCTGAGGGTACATTACCAGACCTATCCAGAGAACGTCGCGGGGATAGCCCTGCTCTACCGGGCCGGATCCGCCCACGAGAAGGTGGGGAAGACGGGGATAGCCCACATACTGGAGCATCTCATGTTCAACGGTACGGCCAACTACGGACCCTTCAGCGACTACGTAGAAGCGTGGGGTGGCACGGACAACGCCTTCACGGACAGGGATATAACCGTTTACCATACTGTAGTGCCGGCGGGCAGGCTGCGGGACGTTCTCATCCTTGAAGCAGACCGTATGCGGAACCTGACCTTCAACAACTTCTACGCCGAGAAGTCCGTAATACTGGAGGAGTATCTCCTCAGTGAGAACGAGGACGACGAGAGGCTATGGACGGAGACCTTCGCCGCCCTATGGCCCGATAGCCCTTACTCTCATCCGGTCAGCGGCTGGCCCTCCGACGTCCTAAACTTAACTCTGGACGACTTAGTGGAGTTCTACCGCACCCACTACACGCCGAACAACGCCCTTCTGGTCGTGGTTTCCCCCCACGGCGCGGATACGGTCAGGGAGATGGTGGATGAGATCTTCGGTCCGATACCCCGGGGACCGGACGTCAGGCATCCCGTGTACGCCTCCCCACCCTACCCGTGGAACAAGAGGATAGAGATAAGAATGAACAGGCCACGGAGGTTCGTCCTTGCCTTCCGCCTCGGAAAGCCCTCCCTCAGGTACAACACCGCCCTTAACGTGTTCAGTCGCATTCTGGACCTTGAGAGGTCCTCCCCCCTCTGGCCCCTTGTGGAGGAAGGGTTACTTGAGATCTTCAACGTTCGCAACTACGAGTACGAGGGAGGAAACGTTTTCGCCGTCGTGGGTGAGGTGGCCCCGGGTAGGGACGTACCTTACGGAAGGATAATGGATACCCTTCTGTCCTTCACACCTTCCGATGAGGTCCTCTCCCGTGTGAAGAGGATGTTCAAGTCGGAGTTCGTTTTCAGCTACGAGGAGGCCGAGAGCATAACCATAAACGTCGCCCTGACCTCCTACCTCTTCGGAGATGTCCCGACACTCCCGGAGAGCCTTAAAGTTTACGATAGCATAACGCCGGAGGATCTGGAAGCCATAAAGCGGGAGATGGAGGAGGCTCCAAGGGTTTTGGTAAGGTACGTCTGACCCCTTTATAATCAAAAGTGTTCCTTCTCGCCTTCGTGAGCGTTGAAGATACGTGCGTTTATGAAGACAGATATGGGGTTGCCCACCGGTGTGAGGCCCTGAGAATAGGGGGTGTATCCGTCCCCTATGAGGATCTGGGGTCTTCGCTTAAACCCTACGTCCTCTTTTCCTCTTCCCTTGACATCCACGCCTACAGCTACTACTACGCCAGTCTGCTCATGAAGAGGCTCGGAATACCGGCCGGCGAGAGGATCCTGCTCTTTATTCTGGCCTCAATCGGATGGGAGGTCTTTGAGACCTACGGCTGGAGGACCACACCGATAAGTTTGACCGACCTCATGGCCAACGCCTTCGGCTTCGCCGTGGGTGAACTCGGAGGGGAGAGGGTTTCCCTCGTACTTGGGCTCCAGCCCATAAGGGAGTACCCGAAGGACTGGATAGAGCGGGGCGAGGTGAACGACGGGAGTCCGGCCTACATGCTCATGGGCAGGTTCAACACCAACTTCTCCCCCCGCACCCTGTACTTAAAGATCAATCTGGGCCGGTTTAACGCCCGTATAGGGTACAATTTAGGCGCTTCCTACGGGAAGGTGTACATGTACTACCATCCTTACGACACTTCGGGAATACCCTCCCTCTACGTATCACCCCACTACCCTCCCGTTTACGTGGGCAAGGTTCCCCTTCCCCCTGTGGCGACGGAGTGTCCTCCGGAGTCCTTCTGGTGCTTCTGGACGGCCAACACCTTCCTTCAGGTAAACCTCCGGTACTGAGAGCAATCCCGGTAAAACAGTCCTGCCTTTCGCTCCTATAATAACCGTCCATGGGACACAGGATAATAAGAGAACCCAAGGGCTTCAGGGTAATAACCGAGATGTTTGAGGATACCGCGAAGCGGATACCCAACAGGGAGATGGCCCGGATGCGCAGGGGTGGGAAGTGGATATCCTACACCTACTCCCGGGCCCACGACCGCGTCCGAAAGATAGCCGAGTTCCTCCAGAAGGAGTGGGGTATAAAGAAGGGAGACATGGTGGCCCTCGTCTCGGAGAACCGTCCGGAGTGGGGCCACGCCTACCTCGGAATACTCTGGGCCGGCGCCACAGTCATACCCCTTGACGCTCGCCTCGGACCGATGGAGAGGAGGTACCTCATGGACTTCGCCGGGGTCAAACACGTGATCGCATCCGAGAGGTACGTCCCGGAGATGTTGGAGGCCCGCAAGGATCTGGGACTGAAGGGCATTCTCTCCATGGACGAGGTTAAGGAGGAGGGTATCCCCAGCTTTAAGGACGTGGACGAGAAGTACACCGGGATAGACAGGGTAGAGGTCTCACCTGAGGATCTGGCGGAGATACTTTTCACCTCCGGAACCACCGGCTCACCCAAAGGGGTTATGCTAACTCACAACAACATCATGAGCGACTTAGAGGGTGTGTATCAGGTTATCCCCATATACGAGGACGACGTTTTCTTCTCAATCCTCCCCCTGCACCACGTGTACGAGTGTACCGTCGGTTTCCTCGCTCCCATCTACATCGGGGCAAGGGTCTCCTACTCCCGATCTTTGCGTCCGGATCACATGCTTCAGGACATGAAGGACACCAGGCCCACGGTCTGGCTCACTGTCCCCCTCATACTTGAGAAGATCTACACCCGGATAATCCGGGAGGTGTCCAAAGCACCGACCACCCGTAAGGCGATCTTCAACGTCTTCAGGAGTACGGCGAAGATACCGGTCGTAGGGAAGAAGTTAAACAAACGTCTCTTCAAGCCTCTCCACGAGAGGCTCGGCCTTGATAGGCTCAAGTTCATGGTATCGGGTGGTGCCGCCTTGCCCCTCTGGGTGGCTAAGGGTCTGGAAGAGTTGGGCTTCCACGTTATTCAGGGATACGGCCTATCCGAAACCTCCCCCATACTTACCGTCACGCCTCCCCACGACCCCCGCCTCCCCTCCGTGGGCGTACCCATACCGGGCGTGGAGATAAAGATATTTGACCCGAACGAGGACGGAGAGGGGGAGATAGCCGCCCGCGGTCCCATGGTGATGAAGGGGTACTACAAGAACGAGAAGGCCACCAAGGAGGTCTTCACGGAGGACGGATGGTTCCTTACGGGGGACATAGGTTATATGGACGAGGACGGGTACCTCTACATAACCGGCCGCAAGAAGGCGGTAATCGTCACCAAGGGAGGCAAGAACATCTATCCGGAGGAGATAGAGAGCAAACTACTTGAGTCCCCGTACATAGAGGAGATCCTCGTATTCGGTGCGAAGAACCCCCAGACCGGGGACGAGGAGGTTCAGGCCCTCGTCTACCCCAACCTTGACGCCGTACGGGAGGAGGCCCACAGGCGTGGTATAACCCCGGACGATGACTTCATCTACAACCTCGTCCAGCAGGAGATAGAGAGGCTCTCAAAGGACCTCGCCTCCTACAAGCGGGTGAAGAGGTTTGCCCTCCGTTACGAGGAGTTCCCCAAGACGACGACCAGAAAGATAAAGAGGCACCTGTTCAAGGGGATGTACATAGAGCCGGGGGAGAAGGTAAAGGACGCCGGCATAGAGGAGAAGGAGTAGGGACACCCAGCCCTCTTAAAATTCCCTGCTCTTGCGTTTTGTACTGTACGTAGCCGCCGTTAATCTGGTGTATATCGCCGCAATTCTTCTGGACAGGATAGGTGGTGAGCCTCTTGCTGACGGGTGGGTGCTGGTCCCTTATACGCTCTCTTACCTCAACGGCTTCGTAAAAAGGGGACTTCCGGGTACCCTCTTTGACCTCCTGAACCTTCAGCCCACGCCCTTTGCAGTCGCCTTAGCGTACACCCTGGCTCTGGAGGCGTTCGCCGTACTGTTCTACCTGTTCGTCGTGAGGAACGCGAGGGATAACCCCCTCCTCCCCTACATGCTTATTCTCTTCGTCCTATCTCCGGCAACCTTCTTCCACATGGGGGACGACGTGGGTCGTACGGACGTTTATCTCCTCCTCCTCTTTATCCTCTCCCTCATGAGGCCCAGACTGTCTCCCGTTTTTACTGCTCTGGCCGTTCTGATCCATGAGGGGTACGCCCTCCTCGCCATGCCTTCCGTCGTGGGGTACCTGTTTTTGAAAGGCAGGAAGACCATAGCCATCGTTAACGGAGTCGTGGGCGTGACGGTTGCGATCCTGACCGCCACCATAGGTAGACTCGGCCCGGAAGGTACGTTCATCTACTCCTCCATCCTCAAAGATACGGATCCCCTCCGTCCCCTTATATTCTCACCCCTTGAGAACACGGTTTACTTCTACCGGAAGTTCTTCCTTAATCCGGACACCCTACCCGTCTTACTCCTCGGTTTTGTATCGGCCATCCTCCTGTTTTCGCTCTATTACGTCCTGTTCCTTCGCACCGTACGGGGACCCCTGCCCTACAGGTTGCTTCCCCTTACGCCCCTCCTGATGTTCCTCTTCGGTATAGATTACTTCCGATGGGTCTCCTTCGGAACGGTCGTTATGGCTCTGTGGTGGGTGATCCTCTCGCACGAGTTCGGTACTGCAAAACCCCGTAAGTTGAACAGGTTGGTATACCTCCTCTCCCTCCTCGCCCTACCCGCTGAAGTTTTGAAAGAGATCCTCACTTGAGGGCGTTGTAAAGGCTCATGAAGACCTTTATCCCGTCCGTCCCGCCGAGTATGGGATCGCTCGCCCTCTCCGGGTGGGGCATCGTCCCCATTATCCTGCCATCTTCGGAAACTATGGCCGCCGTATCCCCCTCCGAACCGTTGGGATTGTTGAGATAACGGAATACGGGCGTGAAACTCTGCCCACCGCTTACGAAACGCCCGTCCGAGTGGGCTATGGGAACGGTTATTATCTCACCCTTCTCGTAAGCGTTCGTGAAGGGGGTGTCGTTGTTTACCACAACTAAGTCCTCCCACTGGCATATGAACCTTCCGGAGAGGTTGCGGGTCAGGGCTCCGGGAAGCAGGTGGGCCTCCGTCAGTACCTGAAAGCCGTTGCAAATGCCGAGTACGTACCCTTTGAAGTCCCTCAGGGCTTTAACTACGGGAGAGTGGGCGGCGAGGGCCCCCGGCCTCAGGTAATCCCCGTAGGAGAACCCACCGGGTAGTACTATCAACTGGTACCGGGACAGGTCCGTCTCCTTGTGCCATACGAAGGAGGCGTCAAAACCCGTCTTCTCCAGCGCCCAGAGGGTGTCGCGGTCGCAGTTACTTCCCGGAAATACCACCACCCCGGCCTTCGGCTTAGCCATGGAGGGATTCTAAGCCCGTACAGAGGCCAGCACGGTCTCGTTTACACCCGCATAATTTAATCTTATGCTGTGGATTATAGCCTCTGGATGGGTGCATTGGGGTTTCTCTGATAAAGTTATGTGGGCTTCCGAAAGATCTGTTCCTCCCTTTTCCGTATATTCTGTTTTTCGCGATCCGGATGATAATCCCTCCGACCAGTGCCCACAGTGCGGCCCGTGCCCCGTTGGCTGTGGAGGTAACGGATCTGAGAACTGTTCACTCTCACATGCCTATTGGGACTGTTGGCCGGGTACGTGTCAGCTGGTATGCGTTTACAGCTGTTCCGCCTGCGGTGCCCGTGGTGGAGATAATACCATTCCGCACTCCCATAATCCCTCCCCTCGCTTATCAGTATACGTTTATAGCCCGGAAAACCGTGATACAACTCCCAAGCCAGGTACTAAGATAGCCATTTACGATGTAAATGGGCGTAAGGTGTGGAATGGAACGTGGAGAGGCAACCTTCCAAAGTTACCATCGGGTGTGTACATCGTGCGATCAATAGACGGTAGGTACGTTAAACGGATTATAGTGAGATAGTACTGAATGCGCTGTCAACACGTATGCTTTGAGAGTGGGGATCTGGAGGCTACCCTCAGGTTCTACGGGGACCTTTTAGGTCTGAAGGTAGCCCATTACGAGCCGAATTCACTGTTGACGTTTCAACTTGAAGACGGGTTCGTCCTGAGGTTTGAGTACACCGATAAACCGGTGGTACCGCAGGGTATGCGCTTCTTCGGTCTGGAACTTCCCACGTACGACGCCGTTGACCTCTGGTTTGGCAGATTACAGGAAGCCGGCGTAAATATAGTGGAAGACCTACGCCCGCGTTTTAAGGATAGACCCGGCCCCTACGGGTTCCTGATTCGGGATCCCAACGGTTATATAGTGAAACTCTTCAAGTACGGCCCGCGGGAATAATCGGCCCCCTCACTCAAACTTTATCTCCACCCGCCTGTTCTTCGCCCTACCCTCCGGGGTGTCGTTGGAGGCTACGGGCTTACGGGAGCCGTACCCCACCGTCTTGATCCTCTTCGGGTCTATTCCCTTACTTATGAGATACTCGGCGACGGCCTTCGCTCTCCGCTCCGAAAGCTTCTGGTTGTACTCCTCGGAGCCGATTATGTCCGTATGTCCCTCTATCACTATCTTCAGATCCGGTCTGCGTTTCAGAAGTTCAACGAGACGATCTAACTCAAGTTTTGATTCAGGCTTTAGACGGGCGGAATCAAAATCAAAGAATATGTTCTTCAGGACGAAGGATTTACCCTTCTTTATGGGCGTTATGGGGACGTCAACCCTCTTCTCCTCGTACTCCTTCAGACCCTTCAGGTCAAAGTTCAGAGATTGGAAAGCGTAGTTGAGAGAGTCCACAGGTTGGGCGCTTATGCCGTAGCGTTTACCGGAGGGGAGTACCACCGTAAAGCGGCCGCTGTCGTCCGTTGGGGACCTGAACCAGACCTTGCCCGTCGTCAGGTCCTCTATGGTGATGAAGGCCTTCAGTGGCCTCTTCGTCTCCGCATCGTAAACGTAACCCTTCACCAGATTGACCGGTTCGGGTATAACCTTCTTTTGGGCGGGGGTCAGGTTTTTCCTCTGCGGTATCTTCGCCCTGTAGAGGTGGTATATCCTTACGCCGCTCTTCGGGTCTATGGAGTCCACCCGCGAGACGTATATCCAGTCGGAGGCCGCAGGGATGGAGAGGAAGATGTCGTCCTCGTGGGTGTTGTAGGGCAGGCCGAGGTTCCGGGCCTTGGAGAACCTCCTCTCGGACACCCTCTTGGCGACGAAGACGTCGTACCCCCCGAAGCTGGGCCATCCGTTTGATGCAAAGTAGAGGGTCTTGCCGTCGGGATGTATGAAGGGGGAAAGTTCGTTCCCCGGCGTGTTTACGTTCGGGCCGAGGTTTATAGGTTTGGACCACGTGCCGTCCTCCTTACGGATACTCATCCATATATCCATCCCCCCGTACCCTCCGGGCCGCGTGGAGGCGAAGAAGAGGTACCTGCCGTCGGCCGTTATTGTAGCCTGACCGTCCCAGAACCTGCTGTTGGGAGGGGAACCGAGGTTCTTCGGGTCTCCCCATCTGGACCACCCGCTTCCTACCCTCTCCGACTTGAACACGTCCATATTGCCGTACCCCTGACGGATTCCCCCCTTACGCATGGGTAGCGTGGGATGGGGAGCCGATGGGTAGGCCAGAAGTACGGTACGGTTGTCGGCCGTTATACCGCTGACCCCCTCCGAGGACTTTGAGTTGAGGTTCTTGAGGTTTATGGGTTTACTCCAGCGGTTTCCCCGACGGTAGGTAAGCCATATGTCCTCCCTGCCTTTGCCACCGAAACGGGTGGAGACGAAGAGCATCACGCTACCGTCCGCGCTTATTACCGGGGAGTAGTCCCCACCCGTCCCGTCGCTCAGGATGTAGTAGCGTTTTATGGGGAGGACGAGTTCCTTTATCTGTTCAATCTTAACGTTCTTGAAACGGTTCTTGTAGACCTCCTTAAGTACCCTGAAGTCGTTTATCTTCCTCTCAACGTCCGACTTGAGCGGGAACCACTCCGGATAATCCGGCCCGGTCTCCGATAGGTAGGTCCTGAGCAGACCTATGGCCTCGTCAAACCTGTACGCCCTTCCGTAGGAGAGGGCGGCGTTTAGAAGTGCCTTGAGGCGGAAGGTGTCTCCGTACTCCAATTTCTGGGCCGCGGAGAAGAAGGAAGTGGCGGCCGAATCGTACTTCCCCAGTTGGTAATACACCCATCCCAATTGGTAGAGGCTCTTTGCGTCCTTCCTTTTACGGTATTTCCTTTTTAACTCCTCGTACTTCCGGGAGACGAACATACGGTGATACCTATCCCTCAACGGGGGGAACATCTCCAGTTTTCCGAGTGCTGCTACGAGTACTATCAAGGCAGGATTTTAACGGCGTACAGGTTATCGTACAACTACGCGGTGAACCTTTCCTCCCTCCTCCACTACGAAGTAAACGCCTCCGGGTAGGGACGGAACTTTCCTTCCCCTGTATACGACCTCTCCGGATACGCTGTACACGGTTATGTGTCCCCCCGATCCTATGCCGTAATCTCCGGCTTCGTCTGTGGACAGGTCGTCCTCAGATCCGAGGGGGTCGTAGTTGAACCTGACGTAATCCACGACCGGTGCGGTAAGCGAGTCCGTGCTGGAGTAGAGAACGAGTCTGTACTGGAGGA
This sequence comes from Caldifarciminota bacterium, assembly GCA_027003075.1. Taxonomy (GTDB): domain Bacteria; phylum Hydrothermota; class Hydrothermia; order LBFQ01; family LBFQ01; genus JAADCS01. The sequence continues at coordinate 42,198 of JALWYV010000029.1, forward strand.
ACCTGTACGTGTTGGACGTAAAAGGACCTGTCAGGGGCAGAGTTCCGTTAGATGTGAAGGTGTAGGGACCGTCCCACGGTGTCCATATCGTGCCGTTGCGGGAGGCGCGGACGTAAACGTCCACCCTCTTTCCCGACAGCGTATTGTTGCAGGGGGTGAACCGGACCTCTACGCTCAACCACCTCCTCTGGTAGGTATCCTCGTACACCGAGGATACGAGTTCCGCCGTGGGTTTGAACTTGGGTGATGTCTTGTACAACCACAGGCCGGGGGCCGTGTTCCAGGTTTTCGTCAGTATGTCCGGGTATCCGTCCCCGTCCAGATCCTTTATGTACGCCGCAAAATAGGGCCGGCTTGAGGAGGAAGGTATCTTTATCCAGTAGGGAGGTATAGGTATCTGAACGTAAAAGTACATTCTGTTACCTCCGGGATCGGCCACAACCACGTCCGGAAGTCCGTTCAGATCCATATCTGCTATATCCACGCCGATGGGGGACGTTAGGGCGTTGTCAAGGGTCGTCCTCGTAAAGTTGAGGCCACCGTTGTTGTAGTAGATGTACACCCTGCCCGATCCCCTGTTGGTCATGGCTATATCGTAATCACCGTCCCCGTCTACATCCTCAACGTCCATGTACTTCCATCCGTTAGCGAGGGTACCGTCTATCACGACCCTCGTAAAGGTTCCACCTCCGTCGTTCCTGTAAATTACGAGGCCCTGAGAACCGTTCAGCGTGAGGAGGACGTCGTCGTCCCCATCGCCGTCCATGTCGTGGGCTGCCATGTCCAGAACCACGTCCCCTATATCCGAAGTTATGGTGTACGAGTTCCACGATGTTCCGTCGTGATAGTAGTAGAGCAGCGGAGAGTTATGCCCGGTTATGACCGTTCCGACGTAACCGTTGTTGAGCAGATCGGTGGGGTTGGCTATGTCCTCCGGCTCCTGTCCGAGGTACCAGTTCTGTCTGCTGAAACCGGAGGGTCCACCCATGTACACCACAGTTTGGCCGTTCCATGACGGGTTGGGATACTGCTCCCCGCCGGTGAATATGTCAAGGTAGCCGTTCCTGTCAAAGTCGTACACGACCACTCCCTCAAAGCCCCGGCCCACGCCCGAGGCGTCGTCAACAACGGAGTCGGAGAAGGAGGTAGCGCACCCGTCGTTGTACAGTATGTGGAGTTTGCGCGTATAGTCCTCGTCGCTCGCCACTATATCCATATCCCCGTCCCCATCAAAGTCCACGATCTCTATGCCCGTATTGTCGTGTCCCGATATTGAAGGGTGAAGGTTCCTCTCAACCCACGTGGGTGTCGTGGAGACCACGGAGGGACGTACCAGACCGGGATAGGACGTCTCCACGTCCGTGCCAGAGCAGTAGGAGGTGCCGAAGCTCCCCGTAACCGGGCCGCACACCCCCGGCCCTCCCGACCAATCGTCCTGCATAACCGATTGAGATATCAGGATCCACACCATCGGCCGTATTGTAAGGTTGAGAGACGCACTCCTTTACGACGCTTGTCCTTAATCACGTACAAGTCTCCCCTTTATAATACCCACCTGTTGGGCGCGTAGCTCAGCTGGTCAGAGCGCCGGTCTCACATACCGGAGGTCGGAGGTTCGAGTCCTCCCGCGCCCACTTGGTTGAAGTTCTCTCCAATCCTTACGTTATATGGGCAATCAAAACTCTCATTATCTTCGGCGCAGTAATGACGGCGGCGGCCTATATGGTGTGGGTTGAGAGGCGTGTGGCCGCATGGATGCAGGATCGTATCGGGCCGAACGTCGTGGGGCCTTTCGGGCTTCTCCAGCCTATAGCCGACGTCCTGAAATTGGCCTTTAAGGAGGAGGTCATACCCGATAAGGTGGACAGGCTCCTCCACTTCCTGGCCCCCGGAATACTGTTTGCGGCTCCCATTATCGCCATGGCAGTTATACCCTACGGCCCCGGCCTCTGGATAAGTAACCCCGACTTCGGCCTTCTATGGCTCTTAGCGGCCACGTCCATAGCCGGTTACGGCGTTATCCTCGGGGGTCTCTCCAGCGGAAGCAAGTACTCCGTTCTCGGTGGCCTCAGGTCCACCTCTCAGATAGTGTCCTACGAGATACCCATGGTGATAGCAGCCATAGGGCCGGCTATAGGGGCCGGATCCCTCTCTCTGGTGGACATAGTTGAAGCCCAGAAGGTCATGTGGTTTGCCGTTCCCCAGTTCATAGGGTTCATGGTGTTCCTCATAACCACCTACGCCGAGACCAACCGTCTCCCCTTTGACCTTCCGGAGGCCGAGTCCGAGCTGGTGGGCGGTTATCATACGGAGTTCTCTTCTCTCAGGTTCGCGTGGTTCTTCGCCGGTGAGTACGCCAACATGGTCATAGCCTCTTCGGCCGTCTCCGTCCTCTTCATGGGCGGATGGTACGGTCCCCTCCCCGGCATAAACATCTTCCCCGGTGTCCACTGGATGATCCTCAAGGTGGCCTTCTTCCTGTTCCTCTTCGTGTGGATCCGCTGGACCCTGCCCCGCTTCAGGTTTGACCAGCTCATGCACTTCTCCTGGAAGGTTCTCCTTCCCCTTGCCCTGCTCAACCTGTTCATAGCCACGGCCCTTAAGGTCATTTGGTAAGGGGAATAGGTATAGACATCCTCTCCGTTGACGAGTTTGAGGAGAGGTTAAGACGTGTCCCCGCTCTTAAGGACAGGTTCTTTACGGAACGGGAACTGAAGCTGTCCTACTCCCTTGAAAGTCTGGCCGGAAGGTTCGCCCTCAAGGAAGCCGTTTTAAAGGCCCTGGGTACCGGGCTTACGGGCGGTATAAGGTGGAAGGACGTGGAGATAGTCGGCGGGGTCAATGAGCCTCCAAAGGTAGTGTTGCACGGCAAGGCGAGGTCAATAGCCGGAGATCTCACCCTGTACGTCTCCCTGTCCCATTCCGCTGGCATCGTGGTGGGGGTATGTGTCGTAACTTCTTCGGATACCTGATTTCACTGATAACCCCCTCCCCTTCGGAGGTGAAGGGGGCGCTCATAGTCGTGGCCATGGGGGTCGTAGGGGTGGCCTACTCCGTTTACAGGGACTGGAGGTCCAGACCGGTAAAGCATTACAGGGTTTACGAGGGTGAGAAGGTCAGACCTCCGGAGGTGTCCAGACCTCCAGTTGATACGGGCTACTTCCTGTACGAGAGGAAGCTCTACATGAGGAGGAAGTCAAAGCCCCGTCCGGTCAACGTGAACCGTGCCGGCATAGAGGAACTGATCAACCTGCCCGGCATAGGTCCAAAACTGGCGAAGCGAATAGTGGAGTACCGGGCGAAGTTCGGCCCATTTAAAAAGCCGGAAGACCTCCTTGAGGTTAAGGGCATAGGGCCGAAGAAACTGCAGAAGATGCGTCCGTACCTGAGGTTCTAAACCTCCCGCAGAAGTATATCTTTTACGAGATCTGATAGACTGAGGCCCTCAATATCGGGGTAGAGGTCGCTCTCTACGAAGGCTTTGAGGACGTCCCCCTTCGCCTCAATCAGGGCCGGTTGCCAGTACCATAAAGCCCTCATCCTTATGAGGTTGTTCAGGTACTCCTTCAGGGACCATCCGGTGGGTAGGACCTCTTCACCGTAGTAGTGGTACAGGACCTCGTAGTCCTTTTCCGGGTTATCACCAAAGTAGAGCAGGACTCCCGCTTCCTCAATAAAAGCGTCAAAGACTTTGGCTCTGGTCAGGTCGTACCCGTCCCTTTCGTTAAGCTCCGGTTCATCGCTGAAGTACAGGCTGCCTTCCCAATCGGAAAACACGTCTTCCATCGGGAGGACGTTGGCCGTACCCACCACCTCCTGATCTAACTCCTCCCTCATCTTCTTCAGGTTCCACCTCAGGACGAACCCGTTGCACACAGAGTAGAAGTCCAGAACGTCTTTAGGGACATTTATGTTCTCCTTTCTGGCGTTGGAGACGACCTTCTCTATCTCATCCGGTGAAAGCGGTGGACGTATACTGAACTCCTCTACCTCAACCCCCTTCTCCGCCTCCAACATCTTAACCATCCTCTCAAGCCTTGCGATGATTTCTTTGAAAGTTTTCATAGTGAGGATTATATAGGGGAAAATCCCATAATTTTGCAATTTCGTCGGTGGGGTCGGTCTGAGGTATGGAGACATCACGTTGAGCCCAACCTGTACTCTCCCGGCGCAGGCAGCAGGATACACACGGCCAAACTCCTGAGACTCTCCGAGGACCTTCCCGTCGTAATTGAGATAGTGGACACACAGGAGAAGATAGAAAAGTTTCTGCCCTTTCTTGACGAGGTCGTAAAGGAGGGACTCATAACCATTGAGAAGGTGAGGGTAATCAGGTACGTGGCCGGGGACTGACCTTCGTGCTTACAATTCCGTATGCTCTTCACCGTCGCTTTAAATTTAGTGGACGTCCTGCCCGGTGTAAGGTTCAACGCTCCAGTGGGTATAGTCCCCTACCCTTCGGACAGTTCAACCCTGTACATCATCCAGCAGAACGGCGTGGTTAAAATGGTTAATCTCAGAACGCGTAAGGTACGTTCCGTACTTGATATACGCAGGAAGGTCCTGTTCAAGGTGGAGATGGGCCTCCTTGGAATGGCCTTCCATCCAGATTTTCCTGAGAAGCCTTACGTTTACATTCATTACAACGATAGGAAGATGAATACCGTACTTTCAAGGTTCAGGGTAGACAGGTACGGGAACCTGCTCCCCAAAACCGAAAAGGTCCTTCTGAAACTGAAACAACCCTACGTAAACCACAACGGCGGTCAGGTGGCCTTTGGACCGGACGGATACCTCTACCTCGGCCTCGGTGACGGTGGATGGGCTGGAGATCCCCACAACAACGCTCAGGACACCACCACTCTCCTCGGCTCCCTTTTGAGGATAGACGTAAGCGGCGATCCCTACTCCATACCCCCCGATAACCCCTTCGCCCGAAGTAAATCGTGCAAGACGGGATGCCCGGAGATCTATGCATGGGGGCTAAGGAACCCATGGAGGTTCTCGTTTGATAGGGAGACCGGAACCCTCTGGCTGGCGGACGTCGGTCAGGACAGATGGGAGGAGATAGACACGATAGTAAAGGGAGAAAATTACGGATGGCGTTGCTACGAGGGGAACCATCCCTACAACCTTAAAGGGTGCGGACCGAAGGAGAAGTACATGTTTCCCGTGTACGAGTACGGCCATAAAGGGGGAAACTGCTCCATTACTGGGGGGTACGTGTACAGGGGTAAGGAGGTTCCGGAGCTTTACGGGAAGTACATCTTCGGGGACTTCTGTTCCGGTAAGGTATGGGCTTTAGAGAGGACGGAGAGCGGTTTCAGGGCAAAGTTACTATTTGACACCGACTTTCTCATATCCACGTTCGGAGAGGATCACAGGGGGGAGGTGTACGTCGTGGACTACAAAGGGGGGAAAATTTACAGGATAGGGAGATAGACCACTTGACATCGGACAAATTTCTGGTATATAATACACCCTAGCACATAAAAAACGAAAAAGGAGGTAGAAAAATGGCAAACGGAGCAGGGAGCGCTGTACAACTGGCAACGAAACTCGGGGAAGTAGATTTCCCTGAGTTTACCGCAGCTCTGATTACCTCAACCTTTGACGCTCTTCTCAAAGCACATATCCACCAGATGAAGACTTACGCGGATATACTTGAGGATATCGCCATGACCCTTGCAGACTACGTGAAAGCCTACAGGAACACCGTATCCGACGAGGAGATAGATGAGTGGTTTGAGAACCACGGTTTGCCTATAATTAAAAAGAACAGCGATACCTCGGGTTTAAGCCATGGAGATGTACAGGCTATAGTGAGCACCCTGTTAAAAGACAATGAAGAAATTCACACTGATCCTCCATTTACCCTCAGCCAAAATCAGAACAACCAAACCACACCGAACAACCAAAAATACACCCTTAAAAGCAATGACGATACAAATACAGATCCACCTAAAATAGGTGGAAACACTTTACGCGAAAGAGTCGCCGAGATAATCCTTGCCCGCCGTCAGAACCTTCTCAGGGAGTTGGTCAGGATGGGTCTCGTTCGCCTCGTGGTGGACTTCGGAGAGATAGAGACCAGAATTCTATTTAGCGTCTACGGAACATCTACAAGGAGCCGCAGTACATACGAAAGTGAAACACAATCTCGTGAATGGGGACTGGAAGGGGAAGCCAGTTACAAAGGTGGGAAATTCAGCGCCAGTATTAGTGGATACTATAAAGGAAAGAAGATAAAAGCGCGTACCTCCTCTTCCTACGACCGCGACACGACCGGAAGCAGGATAGACATCTTCGGCCGGGTATATATAAGGTTCAAGAGCGATTATGCTCCGTTGAACGTGCCTGAAGAATGAGGAAGAAAAGGACAAACCCGCCCAGAATAGATGCGGTCAAGGAGTCCGTAGGGAAAGAGGTGATTAAGAAGCGCAACGGAGACGGAGGGGGAAACGCTCCCCCTCCCCCACCACAAAACGGTCAACAGAACGGTAGCGGAGAACCTCAGGAACTGGATCTTAAGGAGGTAATAGGTAAACTGGTTACCGATTTAGATAGCGGCATAAAGGCTTCCTTTGTTAGACAGACCGAGAAACTCCTTGAGAACCTTGAACTGATAGAACGCATAGATATAAAAGAAGCCAAAGAACTGCTCGTTGACGATGACGATGTGAAAAACGAACTGAAAGAAAAAGTCGGTATAGATCCCGACACCCTCCCCAGAACTCCGGAAGAACTTAAAAACCTTCCTGAGAAAGTTAAAGCCTCCCTGAAAGTCCTATACGGTATAGATCTTGGCTCACTACTTAGCGAAACCGAAGAGGATGAGAGCACAAAAGAGATCCTTAAAGAAATCCGGGAAATCAAGAGCAAATTACAAAATCTGACAGTGTTCGTTAAATCAAGAGCCATTAAATACCTGGACAGGATTCTAAGACACCTCGGGGAGGAAGTAGACGAAGAGATCAAGAGTATGATACAGGAAACCGTTATGGAGTTTGCGAAGGATATCAACCGTGAGATTGAAGTTATCCTGAATTACCTTAACCGTGTAGAGAAACGGAGAAGCAGAACAACCCAGATCCGTACCATGCTAGTAGATAAAGATATATCCAGGTTAATAGTGGAGAAGGTTAAAGAGAACCTTGCACGAAAACGCCTCCTTGCCCTCAGGGAAGCCTACAGTAAAGGTATACCGCAAATCCTTCCGGTTCAGGGGAAAGTAGTATTCAAAGCCTTTATAGAACCTGATCTGGAGAAATCCATGGAAACCCAACGACCTAACCTGAAGATAAGGATCAAACCACCATCCAGGGCCGACGCCGATAGGCCAGAGGGAAAGGGTCTGAGTGAAATAGAGTTCCACTTCCGAATAGACCTACCCTGATTCTCTGTGGTCTCCGTTGTCTAACCGAAGACAACGAGGCCCGACGCCGCACGTACTTACCTACTTAAAATCGCAGGGTGATGAGGAGATGGTTCGTGTTAGCGTCAGGAACGGTAATAGGTACGGTTCTACACGCCCAGATGTACACGCCTCAGGATCCCTACTGGAGGCAGGGGAGACACGACTACAAGAAGACTGCCCGCGCCCCGTGGAGATGCACCGAGCCGGCCACCGTTTCCAAAAGCTGGGAGGATTTAAGGGAAGACCTTCCTGTTTTCGTCACCACGGCGGACATAGACGGTGATAACAGGGCGGAGATATTCTTCGCCGGATGGGGGACGAACAGCGGAACCACGGTATGGACATACCCAACGATAGACAACGACGACGGCTCAAACGTTTGTTCCAACAGCATAAACATAGGTCTGGGCCTCGGCGTAAACGCCGGTGTTATGATGGAAGGGCCGATAACCACGAACGCATCCACCGGACACCAGATACCCCTGTTGGCCGTGAGGAGTAATGTGGCCACACTTTTTAGAGTGGACGGGGCGTGCAACTACACAACCATACGGATCGTTGATTCCGTCTTCTCCGCCATAACCGTGGCTGACGTTGACGGGGACGGCAACTCCGACCTCTTCTGGGGCGAGGGAACTTACGCCAGGCGGTTGAACGGCGGCTCCGCCAACTTTACGGAGGTGTGGTCCGTAAATACCGGCCTGAGGGTGGGTACACCTGCCCTCGGAGACTTCAACGGGGACGGGAACCTTGAGGTGTGCTTCCCCACGGCCAGCACAGACTACTCCACCAACCTGATAAAGTGCTACCGCCCCAGCGACGGCACCTTCCTGTGGCAGTGGGACCTCTCCCCCTTCTGCTCCTTCCCGGACATGTTCGCCCATTCCTCTCTCGTCCGAAGCCGCCTACAGTCTTCTCCGTACATATCTGTACTGTTGGCCGACGACCTTGACGGCGATAGCAAGGACGAGTTAGTGGCCCGCGGGAGCGGTTGCACCGTCGCCTTTGAGCTGGACGCCTCCAACTCCCCCATAGCGAAGTGGGCAGTGTCCGTATCATCCAACAGAGCGCCGGCCTCCGGGGATTTTGACGGGGACGGCCTTCCGGACGTCGTCCTCAACAGCGTATCCGGACACTCCGGGACCATCACGGTTCTCAAAGGCACAGATGGAAGCACCATAGCCACCTTTACGGAGAGTTCCGAGGGATGCTCCGCACCCACGGTTGCGGACATAACCGGGGACGGGATCTTGGACGTCATAACGGCCTGCCAGAATCCCGTGGCCTGGTCCCCCTCCAACGGCTGGAGCGGTAGAGTGTGGGCAGGAAGCGGCGCCGCACCGTACATAACCACATCCGACGTCATAGTTGCGAAGAAGGAGCCGGGCAGGCTCATGGTGGCCATAGGGGACAGCTCCTGTTATGCCGTAGTGTGGACGTGCAACGCTGCCGTTTACGGCGAGGAGGAAGACCTGAGTACGCACGAGAATCCCTCTTACGGAGAAGCGAGGGTGTTCACCGAAAACGGGATCCTGACGGTTGAAGGGTATTATGGTGAGGTCAGGATCTACAGGGCGGACGGAAGTCTTGTCCTCTCAGGACGTGTAAACGGCAGAAAAGAGTTCCGTCTCAGAAACGGTGTTTACTTCGTATCCCTCAACGGGAGGGGCAGGGTCGTAGTTATCCGTTAAAGAGCACGTTCCCGGAGAAACCCGGCCCACCCCTCCCCCTCCTCGTCCAAAAAAGTGTTGAAACGCTTTGCTATACGCACGTCTATCGGCACCCTCAGGTAGGGCCTTATGTAGCGGAGGTACTCCGCCACCCTCCTCTTCGGCCTCGTACTCTCCGGGAATATAACGTGGGCGTTCTCCCTGGCGAAGGTGTACCCCTTCAGCCTTATAAAGGCCAGCAGGACCAAAGCCCTGCGACGGGGGATCTTTACCTCCTTTAGCCCCTCCATGAGGCGGAGGCGACCGGAGAAGGAGAGGTACGTCCTGTTCTTCCTCACGTTGGAGACGTACCACCAGAAGGCCTCAATCCCGAAGAGAGGGGATTCCTCCTCCGGCAGATGCATGCCTTCCCGCGCCTTCCGCGAAAGTTCAAGTACTTTGAGGAGACTCCTGTCCTCCTCGTGTAATTCAATCTCAACGTCCTCACCGAGGAAACGCTCGTATATCTTTATCCTCTCAGCCTCCCTGCGCATTCCGAGGTCATGGGCGGCCAGGCGCAAAAAGTGCAGTTCGGACGCCTTACCCCTGAGGAGGAGTTCGTTCTCCTTAACGTGCAAGGCCGTGGGCCTGAGCCACGAGTCTACGCCCTCGTCCACCATCTCGTCGGCTACCTTTAGGGTTTCAAGGAGTTTACCGGAGTGGAACCCCCTCATGGCACGCAGGGCCTTAAGGGATAGGTCCTCAAGGCTGTTCCTCGGCTCAGGCATGGGGTAGGACCTCCCCATGACAGTGCCTATCTCGTACTTTATCCTCGCCCTCGCAAACTCATCCTCAACTCTTTCGGCCAGCTCCAGAGCCTTGAGGGGGTCGGCGAACACCTTCAGGTGAACGAGGGAACGGATCGCCGGGGGCAGGTCCGGGAGCAGCCCCTTCAGAGCGGTTATCTCCATGGTCCTCATGTAGTACAGAGCAAGGTAGGGCATGAAGGAGGGTGGGTACTCTCCCTTTCTCTCCTTCCATACCCGCAGGTACCTGCCCACGGATCGCATATCCCCCATGAGGAGGAGAACGGTCAGTAGGTTCAGGAAGTTTTTCTCTGAAAAGTCCTCCTTGAGTCTCTCCTCCGCCTCTTTCCTCTCATTCTTCAGGTTCAGGGGATCCATGCTGCCGTCCTTTGACAACGGGATATATTTTAAAGCCGTGTCAAATCATCTTTCTAACCACCGCATCAAACACGTGCATGTACTCAACCTTTATTCCGATGCGCCCGTCCCTTACGTCCAGAAACTCCCTCACTTCCTCAAGGCGCTCCTCTCCGTACTCCCTTACGTACCACTCAAAGGGCAGGTTTCCCGTCCTCAGTCCAAGGAACACCTTCTCCATCCTCTCCCTCTCGTCGTCAAGGGGGTCGTACTCTCTCGGAGGTGGAAACTCCCTTATATAGCGGCTCAGGGAGGGCAGGTTCGTATACCTCAACTTCTCCTCCGGAACGAAGGAGGAGGCCGATGGGCCGAAGCCTTTGTACCATTCTCTGTTCCAGTATATGCGGTTGTGCCTGCTCTCGTACCCCGGAAGGGCGAAGTTGGAGAGCTCGTACCTCCTGTATCCGGAGGACGTTAAAACCTCCTCACGCAGGACGTAGAAGTCCCTCAAATCCTCCCTCTCCTTTATCTTCCCCTTCCTCAGGTAGTACCCAAAAAGCGTCCTCTCATGGATCTCAAGGGCATATGCGGAGATGTGATGCACGCCGAGTTTGACCAGAGTCAAGAGGTCGTTTTCAAAGTCCTTAAGAGCCTGACCCGGGTAGGCGAATATGAGGTCTGTGCTCGTTATGAAGTCGTAAGAGAGGGCGTTCAGGATAGCCCTCATACCCTCCTCCGGTGTGTGCCACCTGCCGAGAGCCTTAAGGCCCTTTTCGGAGAAGGTTTGCACACCGATGCTTATGCGGTTTATTCCGATGCTCCTCCAGAACTTCAAATTCTCCGGGACTACGTCCTCAGGATTGGCCTCAAGCGTTATCTCAAGCGGAACCACCCTGTAGGCTCTATGCAACGCTTTCATTATCCGGGTAATCTGGTCGTGTTTCAGTAGACTCGGCGTTCCCCCTCCGAAGAAGACGGTGTTTATAACCCCTCCGTCCGCCTTGTACCCTATCTCCCTTATGAGGGCGAGAACGTACTCCTCGTCTACGGCGCCAGAGCGTTTGCGGTAGAAGTCGCAGTAGGGACAGACACGACGGCAGTAGGGAACGTGGACGTATATACCCCTCAAGGGCGGATTCTAAAGTCATTCCGCGCTCTTGCCGAAGAGAACCACGAAAGCGAGTGCAAGGGCTATGAGAACGAAAAGGCCAACCCTCCCGATGTCCCTCCTCTCTGCGGCCACGAAGAGGGCTATGAGGGTCTGAAGGAGGTAATAAAGGGCAAAGGCCTTAGAGGCGTAGGTTATTATGTGAAAGATGTTCGTACTCCATACCAGAACCATCCCCATAAAGGCCGTGAACAGATAACCTGTGTTGGAGGATATGCGCCCGTGGGTCTCCTCCCTTATAAGACCACCGGCTCCTATGGTGTCGGCCACGGCCGCACTGAACTGGCTCATGAGCGGCCCCAGTTTCATCAGGTAGCCGAGCGCGACACACACCCCGGCCGCAAGGGCTATTATCGCCGTCTCGTCCACCCTATCCAGACTGAGGTTGTGCAGGATTGGGGTGAGGAGCAGGATGGTCGCGAGGTATATCCCCCCGGAGATCAACTGGGCCAGTTTCATGCTCTTTACCCTCTCCTCAGGCGTGTACTCCTCCCCGAGGTATTTGGAAGTCTCAAACCCCTGAACGATAAGGAGGATGCCAGCGAGGAGCTGGAGGGCGCCGAAGGTAAAGGGTTTGGCCTCCCCCACTACGTGGGTGTGATGCAGATCGTACAGGAACAGGCCGATCAGAAAGGCGGAAATGACGGAGAGTTTAAGACTTACGGCGTACTTCTCAAGGAACTCAAGGAAACTCAGTCCGCGCAAGTACCCGGTTATACCGATGAAGAGGAGTACGGCACTCGTCAGGAGGTTCTCATAAACGGGATGCCTGCCGAAGAATCCGGAGAATATGAAGGCGGAAAGCAACCTCAGGTAAAAGGCCGTGGAGATCATGTAAGCGAGGGAGATTACGAGGTTGGATAGGCTCTCAACCTCCTTCAGGAGGACCTCCCTTTCCGATTTCGCCCCTCCGTATATTATGGGTTCGGCGAAGAGGATGTTGTACCTTATGGCGCTCCCCACGAGGTAGGCGAGTACGACTATCCCGAGCATGCCGAAGATGGCGTGAATGCCGAGGGTGTAGTACAGGAGGGGAGCAGAGACGAGGTAGCCGCTCCCTATTATGGAGGCCAGAGGCGTAATCGTGGCCCTCCAGAGCCTTCCGCTCTCCTTTTTCTCCGGAAAGAGAAAGAAGAAGGTGATGAGGGCGAGCGTAAATACGGAAAGGACTACGAAGTTAAGCACAGAAGATTGTATTGTAAGGGGGCTGTGGAGGTAATTTCCCATGCGACTTTAAAATACCGCCGTGAGTTTTAAAATACTTCTGGCGAAACCGAGGGGTTTCTGTGCCGGTGTTGACAGGGCTATAAGCATAGTGGAGATGGTCCTTGAGAGGTACGGCCCTCCCGTGTACGTCAGACACGCCATAGTCCACAACCATTACGTGGTGGAGAGCCTAAAGAAGAAGGGGGTTATCTTCGTTGAGGACGTCCGGGAGATCCCTCCCGGCTCCATAGTGATATTCTCTGCCCACGGTGTGGCCCCGGCTGTAGTTGAGGAGGCCCGAAGGAGAAACCTGAAGATGATAGACGCCACCTGCCCCCTCGTACACAAGGTACACAGGGAGGTAAGACGCTTTGCCGCCATGGGCTACACCATCATACTCGTGGGCCACAGGGGACACGTGGAGGTTGAGGGTACCATGGGTGAAGCTCCTGACAACGTGATCTTAGTTGAGACTGTTGAAGACGCTCGCAAGGTACAGGTCCCGGATCCGGACAAGGTCGCCCTGACCACGCAGACCACCCTGTCCGTTGACGACACGAGGGAGATAATAGAGGTACTCAAGGAGAGGTTCCCCAACATCGTACTTCCCAAAGCGGACGATATATGCTACGCCACACAGAACAGGCAGGACGCCGTCAAGAAACTCGCCCG
>JALWYV010000030.1 GCA_027003075.1 Caldifarciminota bacterium
GGATAAAGTCCTATCAGGCGGAGGACTTCTACGGCCTCCTGAAGGAGATGGACGGCCTCCCGGTGATAATCCGCCTCTTGGATCCTCCCCTCCACGAGTTCCTCCCCAAGACGGAGGACCAGATTAAGGAGACGGCCCAGTACGCCGGGGTATCCGAGGAGGAGATCAGGAGGTTGGTTGAGGCCACCGAAGAGGCCAACCCGATGCTCGGACACAGGGGCGTTAGGCTGGCCATCACCTACCCCGACATCTACGCCATGCAGACGGAGGCCGTGGCCGAGGCCTACCTGAAGCTCAAAAACGAGGGCTATAACCCCAAACCCAAGATAATGCTCCCCTTGGTGGCCTTCGCCTCGGAGATGGAGAAGGTGCGGGAGATAGTGGAGGAGGTGCTTGAGAGGTACGGCCTGAAGGGGAAGATTGAGGTCGGGACGATGATTGAGCTGCCAAGGGCGGCGGTTAAAGGGGACGAGATAGCCCGCTACGCCGACTTCTTCTCCTTCGGGACGAACGACCTAACCCAGACGACCCTCGGCTTCTCAAGGGACGACGCCGGTAAGTTCCTGCCGGAGTACATAGAGAAGGGCCTCCTTGAGGACGACCCCTTCAAGACGGTGGACGACGCCGTGGTGGCCTTGGTGGAGATGGGGACGTCCAAGGGCAAGTGCGAGAAGGAGAACCTTGAGGTGGGGGTGTGCGGTGAGCATGGCGGGGACCCCAAGAGCATACGGAAGTTCTATAAGGCGGGGGTTGATTACGTGAGCGCCTCCCCCTTCAGGGTGCCGGTGGCCCGTCTTGCGGCCGCCCAGGCCGTACTCGGTGAGAGATGCTGATAAGGCTGAAGGCCCGCAGGTACCGAAGCCTGCGGGCCCCTTGACATAAGAGGTGCTTTTTTCGGGGGTTGGGATAAGCAGGCTGACGGGAATAGGGAATGCATATGGAGGATGGTTTTGCAAAGGGCGAAAAGATAATCCCTACCTTAGGACATACCCGCTGAATTCAAATCTAACCCGTTTAAGGAACTCAAAGGTATTAACGTGTTCCACCCTCAGCGCTTTGCACACGTTCGGAATTGGAATTCGTTTCTTTATGTTGGGACTGTACACCTCATGAGTGACGACCACAAGTCCGTACGCGTGGGCGTACGAGACGATCCAGGCGTCAGCGTTGTCAGATTTCATAAACTCCCGCTTTGCTTTATCCAAGAACTGCTGCTGGGAATTCGCCCATCTTATTACGCTTTTATAGGATTTGATAACATTTGAATCGTTTGTGCTGACGAAATACTTTCCGAACTGATTTTCCGCCCACTTCCTTAAACTATCGTCTTCCCTTTTCAGCTCATCAAGTACCTTATCAACACTCAATACACGTCCTCTTTTTGCCAGGTCAATAAGGGCTTCCCAGAACGGCTGGGCTATATCAAAGGAGTAGTACCTCCTGTAGGCTTCTATAAACACGTTGGCATCCAGCACATATCGGATGGCTCCAAAACCTAAAGCACCTCTCACAGTATACCCTCCTTTTTAAGAAACTCCACAAATCGGTCAAACTTCGTTCCATATAAACCGGTTAGCTCGTAGGCTTCTCTGTACAGGATTTTACCGCTCATAACCGTAGAGACAACGGCAACGGAGAAAGGCCTTCCAAGCTCCATAACCTGCCGTAAGTAGAAGTCCCCACCTCCACTGTTTTCTTTTTTCCTGACCCTGGAGCGATACGTTTCATAGAAGGAATGGAACTCTCCAGGGGTTATAAGTTTGAGGTCTAAGGCCCGTCTGGCTACGACTATCTGACTAACCCGGTACGCCTTTGCCAGCTCCTCAAAAGGATCATCAGGTTTCTGGAGGGTTTTCCAATCTCTTCTAAGGGTTTTGGAGGGTACGAGAAACTCTGCGGCTATTCTATCGCAGGCGATCTCCAGCTCATCCCCAGAAGGCTGTAATTCTCGTAGGTCAAAGGCGGCACTTTCCCCCAGCCATATGTGGGCGAGCTCGTGGGCAAGGGTAAAGATCTGAGCGGCTTTAAAATCGTTGGCGTTTATAAAGACCAGAGGGGCGTACTCGTCAACGAGAACGAATCCCCTGAACTCCTCAACGTTCAACTTCCATCTCGTATTGTTGTTGACAATACTGCTTATAGATACCATAATACCTGCGTCTTCTACTTTTTTACGGAGGTATCTGTAGGCCTCTTCCCAGCTTTTAAACCCCCTCGCCCATGTCTTTTTGAGACCAAGTTTCCTTCTGATATCCTCTGCAACGACTTCGGGATTATCCTTTATGGATGCAGAACCTACGAATTCAAGGGGAGGATATCCCATTTCAACACGGTACTCCCGCATCCATACCTGTCTCCTACGGGCTGTTCTTACAACCTCCAGAAGCCCCGGACTGGCCTCTCGTGTTTCACCCTTGCCCGTTCTGAAAAGAGGTATGGGGAGTTCCTCCTTTGGAGGATTATCCAGAAAAAGGTATCCAAGGGGTATTTTAGCGGAACGTGCCAGGCCTTCAAGCTGCTTTAATGTTGGTTTCCGCCTCCCTTTTAACCACTCATCGTAATTTTTCAGCTTTCTCTCATCCTCTGTCCATACTCTCGCACGTTCTATCGCCCACCTCAGGACATCCGGATTAACATCTACCCTCACCCCCACACCTGCATTCTAAACCTGAACCGCCCCACAAGGCCACAGATAGGCTGTAGAGTGTATCCTATGCCCAAAACCGCATCCCTTGAAAACCCTGAGGACGTCCTGAACCTCTCAAAGAGGTATCTGCAGAATGCGAGGGAGATGCTGAAGCGGGCGGGTGTGGATGAGGATATCGGGGCTTACGAGGATTAACGGGTTGATGAGGATTATCCGCATCGTGAAAAGCACATTCCTCGGCCGTAGAATAAAGCCTATGCCCGCAGTGAAGACGCTTGAGACCCCGCAAGAAAGGTTGAGGCTGGCCAAGAGGTACCTGAAGAATGCAAGGGAAATGCTCCGTATGTCTCCCGTGGATGAGGAGGCCGGGGTCTACGATGACCTAAAGTACGTTGCCGAGGCATCGGGTACGGCCTACTTGGCGGCCTTAGAGGCACTGAAGGCTCTGTTTATGGCGAAGAAAGGGTGGAGTGCGGAGGAGGTGAGGGAGCAGACGAAGGAGATAGGAAGGTACAGGAGGATAATCAAGGAGTTGCCCATAGGCAGGGACAAGAGCCTGTTGCTCAAGTTGTTCTCGTCGGTTTATACAATCCTACACCTCGGAGGATACTACAGGGAGATGCAAAACAAGAAAGCTATAGACGCAGGATTTGAAAGTGTGAAGAAGATTATCCGCATAGTGGAGAAGCACGTGTCGGGGTAGGGGGAATGGCCTTAGTTTCCAGAGGTAAGCCTAACATATTCGTACAGCTCTTTATGAGGCATTTTTATACCCTTTCCGCCGTAAAATGCCCACATGCCGATGAAGGTCAAAAAGGTTCTTGAAAGCGAAGCAGAGATAAAGGCAAGGCTGAAGAAAGAGAGCAACAAGATAAAGAGGACACGCTTACAGATGCTTTTGTTTTTCAAGGAGGAGCCGAGAGCATCGTATAAGAAGGCTGGCAAGATCTTGGGATACAGCAAGTATCAGATAGCGAGGTGGTGGAGGGTATACGAGGAGGGAGGGATAGATAGGTTATTAGAGGTGAAGAAGAGGGGGAAGAAGAAGGGTGAAGGGCAGAAAGTGCCTGATGAGGCATTTGAGAGGTTAGAGGAGAAGATGAGGAGGGGGGAGATAAGGACGATAAAAGATGGGGTGAATTTCATAAAAGAGGAGTATGGGGTGAGGTATAGCATAAGCAGGATGCACGTGATATTCAGGGAGAAGTTGAGAGCGAAGAAGAAAAGCGGTAGGCCATACAGTGTTAGGAAGGATCCGAAGAAGGCGGATGAGTTCAAAAAAAAAGTAGTGATACTGAAGGGTAAGAGGGTGATGTGGGAGGATGAGATGAGGGTAGGTTTGATAGTAAAGCACAGGAAGGTATGGATGCCGAAGGGTGAAAGAGCAGATTGGCCTGTTCAACATAAGGTACGAGTACTTTTATCTCTATGGTGCAGTGGATGTGATAAGTGGGGATGTTGTGTTTTTCATATTGCCTGATTTGAAAGGCGAGACTGTGAGGGTGTTTCTTGAGGAGTTCAACAAGGAGATAGGAGGGGAAGAAGTTGTGATAGTTTGGGATAACGCAAGGGGACACAAGTATGCTGAGAGGTTTGCTCCAAAGAACATTTCCTTTTTCTACACGCCTCCCTATACACCTGAAGTAAATCCTGCTGAGGCTATGTGGAGGTATATAAGGCAGAGGATGGCCAACAAGGTATACGATTCTCTTGAAGATATTGAGGAAGATTTGATTCGTATTCTTAAGCGTTTCTACAGCGACAAAGATTTTGTTCGCTCATGGACGGGTTATAACTGGATTGTTGAAGCCTTAACTCATGATGGTATTAATTGGAGGAAATAGTATTACTCCTTTTGTCCATTGTGTCTCACTGTAAACCTTTTTCCCCATAACCACAAATGATGTCCCATAAAACTCTTTAAACTGATTTCCCTCCTTTTCCAGCACTGCCAATATTGTACCAACCAAGTTTCCCTTATATACTGCGAACACATCATATACCTCTTTTATCGGTCGCTTCATTCCCGGCAGATCCCCTGCCATATAATACGGCTCAAACCACCCTTCTTCTCCCTCCTTTGCCTTTGGGATGACAAAGATTCTGTATATATGTGTGCGTTTGGTTCCGGAAGGCGTGGGATGGTCCGCCGCAAAGAACGCCACCCACCTGTCCTTGAATTCATAGACGCGGAGTGCTTTAATGAATGACTGGACGTCTTCTGCCACAGAAGCTCCGTGGAGTGTGGTGCCGAGAGCATTCACCTGGTAGGGCATGCCCCACCTCTCGAGGCCAACTCCGCCTAAATAGACTGTATCGCTTGGGTCGTTTCTATCAACAATATAAGAGTATACAAAGAGGCTGTATCCACCTCTGCTCACGTTCTTGGCCTTCACTCTCACATAAACATCCTTCCCGCCGGAGAGGGAGCCGACTTTGTAGTCGAAAACTCTGTCTACGACGATGAGTATTAACGTAGTCGTTAATAATGTCTCCAGCATCAAAAGGTATTACGTTGATAGGGTGATTGGCTCATGAGTATTTGTATTATAAGTGAACATCCAACCTTTTCTCCACATAAGAGCGAGAATTTCAACGGTATGCCAAAAAAGACTCTTGCTGTAAGCG